>CAMDKL010000313.1 GCA_945900945.1 Pirellula staleyi DSM 6068 | reverse complement strand
CGTGCTTTGGTGTCGTTGGTGGATCGTGTCACGGTAGTCTCGCAGGGACGGAGTTCGTTGCTCGTGGCGAAGTTGCCACAAGCAAAAATTACCCCGCGAATCAAGCCCGCGCCGACTAAAACCGGACTGGTTGTGGTGTCCGCTTACGTTATGCTAGTCGAAATGAAAGAATTACTGTGCATCATTCTATCAATCCTGTTTGTGCTTCCGCCACTACCCGCTTACGGCCTAATACGGACGAGTTCAACACGCAGTTCTACATTCCGTAAGTCTTTTTCGTTTACTCACCGAGGTTTCAATGTTCACGCAAATGTGGATTGCCAGTTTCGTCCTTAGCTCAACCTTTGTTGTCCCAGCCGATCGTTCCGTAATCCCAGAAAAGTCTATTGCCCAAAAAAAGGGATTGCTATTTTCAGATGACTTCGAGGGAACGGAACCAGCCAAGGTATGGCATAAGGTCGTTCCAACGTTTGTTGTCGAAAAGGGTGTGATAAAAGGAACCCAGACTCGGTACAAGGACATCGAAGCTACGGACGGAAAGCCTGCGATCAAAGCTCATGCAGCAGTACATGGCTTGGAGATTCCAACGAAGGACAGCATTGTCGAGGCAAGAATCCGGTTTGAAGGTGCAACGATGATCGATGTCGAGTTCGATGATCGCAAGTTCACAGGAGCGCGCTACGGCCACATTTGCCGAGCACAAGTACGTCTTACTGGCGTCACAATCATAGATGAACGGGACGGTGGGATGCGTAATGACATTTATGAAATAAAGAAGGACCCGGCGAGGAAGGCTGAGGTTGCGAAACTTCTGGCAGGTCGTAGTGTCACTTATCCCAAGAAACTTGAATCAGGTAAGTGGTATACGCTCGTAGTCGAAACAATTGGCGACGAGATGCGAGTCACAATCGATGGGGAGCCTTCGGGCTATCTCAAGTCGTCAGGCATAGGGCACGCGACCAAGTCCAAGATCGAGATCGGTGTCGCAGGAAAAGACGGATTGTTCGACGACATTAAAGTATGGAACGCGGAACCCGCCAAACAGTGATTCTCAGGTTGCAGAGCGCCTTGTGAACTATTCGATAGGCAATACGCTCTATCCTGCTGGCAGCATTGCGAAATTGTCATTACGAACACGATTAACTCATCTTCAAAGGAACTTGATGCAACACGACCCGGAAGCGACTGATACGAAGGCCGCTACGCCTTCGAACGGCTTCAGTGGTCAGCAATGGGGGCTGTTATTGCTGCTTGCGGCCATCAATTTCACGCATATTCTGGACTTCGTAATCGTGATGCCTCTTGGCGACACTCTGCGGCACCAGTTGAAAATAAATCCGCAGCAATTTGGCTTGGTTGTTTCCGCATATGGAATCGCTGCTACGATCACTGGGATTCTCAGTTCATCAGTAGTTGATCGGTACGACCGCAAAACGATATTGGTCGGGTCATTCGGTGGTTTTGTGCTTGCTACCTTCTACTGCGGCTTAGCTCCAAACTACACGCACTTATTGATAGCTCGCTGTCTAACGGGATTATTCGGTGGAATGGCATCCTCCTGCGTCATGGCTGTAATTGGAGATGTATTTACGGATCAGCAACGTGGAAAAGCTATCGGAGTTGTGACTTCTTCCTTTGCCGTCGCGTCCACAGTTGGACTTCCAATAGGTCTGTGGCTGGCCATTTACTTCGAGAATTGGAACGCCCCATTTCTAGCTATTGGCGTATTGGCAATGTTTGTATGGATACTCGCGGCGATTTGTCTTCCTTCATTGACGAGCCATCGCATGGGCGTTCACCGAAATCCATTCACTCAATTTGCATCCGTCGTTCAGCAGTCAAATCACCTGTGGGCATTTTTATTTATGCTGTCGACGGTATTTGGGACGTTTATCATCGTTCCATTTATCGCACCTTTTTTGCAGGCAAATTGCGGGCGGACTGCACTTGATTTACCGGTGATCTATGCCGTCGCTGGCGCCTTCACTCTGATAACGCTGAATATCATCGGCTGGGCCACGGATCGGTTTGGAGCCAAACCAATCTTTCTTTTTTGTGCAGGAGGTGCGGTCGTGATGACCTTAATCATTACCAATCTGCCGAATGTCTCTCTTTTGGGTGCTTCAACGGTAACTAGTCTTTTTATGATTCTCGCAAGTGGTCGAATCGTCCCGGCACAGGCAATGATGCTGAGAGCTTCTGATCCCGCTTTGCGTGGGGCATTTATGAATTTGAATACGGCAGTGTCCCACTTTGCGACGGCGGTCGGTCCGCTTATTACTGGATCGATCGTTGGTGAAGAGTATGCTGGCGGGCCGCTTACTCGATTTGCGTTAGCAGGATTGATTGCCGCCGCTTGCGGTTGTGCTGCGATGGCATTTTCGTTTCGTTTGCGCCACTATTCTTCACCAGATGCGAAATAGGTCCGACGAACGATACCACGCGGGAATCATTCGGATCGTGCGGTACTTTTTAAACTGACGATACTTGCATGACGACAATGAAAACGATTTCACAATGGCTTTTGGCGGTCCTGATGGTTTTTGCGGGCGTGATGCACTTCATCAGCACAGATTTCTTCCTCAAAATCATGCCGCCCTATTTGCCGCTTCACTTGGAGTTGGTCTATCTGAGCGGTGTCTTTGAGATTGGTTTGGGGATTTGTCTGCTCATCCCTCGATTCTCAAGATTTGCGGCTTGGGGCATCATTGCTTTGTTGATCGCCGTCTTCCCCGCAAACATCTACGTTTACCAGAATCAGGAAATTGTCCCAGCATCGCCGACCATTCACCTTTTACGCCTGTTATTCCAAGGTGTACTGATCTGGATGGCGTTTTGGCAAACTCGAAAAAGCGAATCTACTTCGGGATACCTAGGGCGATACCTAGATACCTAGGATACCTAGGGCCATCCATACATATATTGTGCCGATTCCTGTATTTTGGTAGACTTTCATGCTGTTCCTTTAATTTAGATCTGGTTTGCAATTGCGGGAGGCCATTATGGCTAGG
>CAMDKL010000312.1 GCA_945900945.1 Pirellula staleyi DSM 6068 | reverse complement strand
GCATCGGCATGAAAGATCGCCTGACGACCATTTCCACGTGCCATCACATGATAAATCGCGTTCGGAAATTCGATTCGTAAAGGTCTGGCCATAGCAATACTCTACCATGCTGCGAACTCCCTGTAAACAGAAAACAGGGTCTGACCCCTCAATGTCCCTGGCCATTATGGGCTTGCTGAACTTGGCGCCGGATATTCTGGAGGAGCTGCTTTACTTACCGGAAGTAATCCAGGGAAAAGCGCAGATCCACGAACGGTTGCTTAGGCCGCTGACTAGGGAGATGGACTGGCGGGTGCAGAGGAGGATGTGGGCGAGGATTCGGAAGTGGCTATAGCGACTGCAAGCTTGACGAGTTCTCGTACAAGAATGTCTAGAGACGCCGCACGGCCGCCGTGACTTTGCGTCATGGCTCCGCAATCGTATCGCCCTCCCGGAATTGCAAGCAATTGCAAAGACCTATGCTGGATGACCGCTTTATCGAGCCGCTTCAATACGTAGGGATGCCATTTCCATTTCGAGTCGTGAAGCGATTTCTGAATGATTCTTTGCGAGATCGTTTGATTCCGTAGGGTCGGCCTTTAGATCATACAGCTCGAAAGGGGCGAATGCTTTGGGGCGAATCCCCTTAAAGTTTCCGTGGCGGATCGCTTGCATGAGTCCATCATTGCTAGGGGACTCCCAGTAGAGACGTTCCTTGATCTTGGTCTGTCCACGTCCCGTCATCGTGGGCATCAACGATACACCATCGATATTTTTTGGCCATGCTGCGTTTGCCATTTCGCAAAGCGTTGGAAAGATATCGTCATGCGAGATGGCTGATTCGCTAATGGTTCCCACTTTGATCCTCCCAGGCCAGGATGCGATAAAAGGGACTCGAATACCGCCCTCGTACAGACTAAACTTCCAGCCGCGAAGTCCGCCACCGTTTTGAAAAAAATCGGGGTCCGCTCCACCTGCGTTGATCGGGCCATTATCGCTCGTGAAAAGAACAAGCGTGTCTTTTTCAATATCAAGATCTTTGAGAAGCTTGACCACTCGACCAATATCGCGATCCATGCGAGTCACCATCGCAGCATAGGTAGCACGCGGCTTTTCATTCGACGCATAGCGATCCCCGACGTATGGCTTTTCTGGAAATCGTCCATCGTACTGAGCAAGAGAATCTGGGGGAACAAGAAGTTCCGCGTGCGGAATCGTGGTCGCGATGTAGCAAAAGAAGGGAACATCTTTGTTAGCTCGAATAAACTCGATCGCTGCCTCGTGCATGGCATCAGGGGCATAGGTTTGGCGCTTCGATTTCTCATGATTGTTTCCGGCAAGAATGAACTTGGCTCGATCCTTCCAGATCCAATCAGGATAGTGAAAATGTGCGTCGGCTTGATCCAGGTAACCTACCCAATTGCCAAAACCATGCCGATACGGTTCGCCAGTAGTTTCGGAATCCCCCAGCCCCCATTTGCCAAAACCAGCTGTGGCATACCCGGCTTTCCTCAAGAGTTCGACAAAGGTGTGGTCTACCGGCGTTAGACGTTGCTTTGGATCGTTGGCTCGAACACGGCAATGTCCAGTATGCAAGCCCGTGAGGAGAACACATCGGGAAGGAGCACACATACAGCAACCTGCGTAGGCTTGTGTAAATCGCATGCCGTTTGCAGCTAGCTGATCGATATTTGGGGTCGCTACCCTTGTCTGTCCATAGCATCCAACGCCCCCGTAGCCAAGATCATCGGCCATGATCAAAACGATATTAGGTGGTCTATCTTCCACCGCATGCAAGCCCTTCACAACTGCGAGGGAACTTGCCAAGACGGTGACGAGAATGCAGGCGACTAACGATCTTGTCATGTAGCTTTATCGTTTGAGGTCTAAATCAATTGATTTATCCTGCTTCGGGTCAAAATCAATTTGAATGGTAGAATTGCGATTGAATTTGGCTGGCAAGTCTTCGACTACTTCATCCTTCATGTCGCCTGCGCCTGCGTCTGGATCGGGAACTTTGCGGCCCGTTGACTTCGCGAACGAAAGCTCAACGCGATACTTTCCAGCCGTCATGCCATTTGAAACGCTAATATCGTACACCCCGTCTTTTACCGTACCATCCGTGCCTACTCCGCCAGTAAGCGAGAAAAATCTAATTTTGGCTGAGGGAAGCGGCTTATCATCTATCGTGACCTTGCCTTGCACACGCCCGCGAAGCTCCGATGAATCGGAGCACCCCACTATGGAAATCGCGAACAACCCCAGTAACACCAGCTTGGCTGGAATTTGTTGACTCATTGCAAAACTCCAGATACGACTGCGCCGTCGCTCATCCCGCTCAGAGACGCCCAAGACACTAGATCGATAGAGTTACTGATAAACTGAACACTGCCGTCACACAAGACCACGTTGACGCCGCCAGTATGACGACTACGACTTCCCATGAAATAATTAATGGTGTTGGCAACCACCGTGTCACGAGTGCATGGCCAGTTTTTTTGAAGGTTATGGATGCATTGTCCGTAGTCAGGCGAAGGGCTGTTGGGTTGGATTCTAGCCGATATCTGGTAGCAAAACGAATCATCATTCCATATTCGACCTCGGCGATCGGTTACATCGCCATCGTGATCTCGAGGTGGTTGCAGCATCTCCATCATCATCAACGTGTTGGAAGTGCCGTCCGTGATATCTCCCATTTTTGCACCGTAATCGATGTAGAAGGGGGACTTGCCACCTGCCTGTGTTACGTTCAGTGGTGCTGGGTTCGTAGCTGGCCCACCTTGATCGATAAAACTCCAGCGTCCCCAGTTCAATCCATAATTCCCTTTGTAGTCCAACGTTGGCGACCAGGGATCATTTGTTTGATCCGATGGGCATTGCATAAAAGACAGCTTTTGCGATCGAGCTTGTGCGTTGTTGGCGTGATTGAAGCCTACCTGTCAATCGCAACTAAGAATCAGCCATTTTCGCAGGGTGGTTGGAGTGGTTGCGGTTTCTTGATCGCAACTTGTGGGCTGGCTGACTAGAGTTGGAATATCCATTTCCAATTTCAGAAAACGCCTCG
>CAMDKL010000311.1 GCA_945900945.1 Pirellula staleyi DSM 6068 | reverse complement strand
ATACGCTGATGTTCTTTAGTAGGCAAATCCAGCACCTCAACGCATCCACGATCAAATTCGATTTGGCGTCCAGCATCCAACGCCAGATACTCTTGTTCTGTCCAACTCCCTTGTGGCGGAAAAAGCAACGCCATTCGCCAAGCCGGTTGGCCGATTTGAATTTCATTCGAAATTAGAGGATCTGATTGGCTCATGTAAGTACTATATCCACTCACTAAACAGCTCGCAATCTCATCCCTACACGCCTCCTCGAGAGAATGAGTATGTGGTGACCTGTTTTTGAGATCAGCGAGAGTCAGCTAAACTCGAAACAGACTCCGCAGATCCAACCGAGCCACGCAGTTTGACCCCAAACCGAATGCCAACATGTCCGTTGCAGGCATCGCAACATACTTGCCGGTAGTCGCCACTCTTTCAAACGCTTCAATGCACTTTCCTATCGGGTCGACCAGCAGATAAAACTCGACCGACTGAGCAGCATACAACTCTAGTTTTGCAGTCCGATCTTTCTCTTCCGTTGATGGAGATAATACCTCGACGATCAAACGAGGTGGTTCCACAATATGCCGTTCGGGAAACGGACCACAAACAATCGCAATATCAGGACGAACGACAGTATCCTCAGATACGATCCAGTCCGTCTCAATCAACACAAAGCAGTCGTCGCAATTGGCGTCCAGAGAGTTTGAAAACTGGCGCACGATCTGTCCAGCAATCCATTGATGCCTACCGAACGGTGAAGGTGTCATAGCCACAGGAACTCCCTGCCATAGTTCCCAATCACCTTGCCATAGCGCATAGTCAGCAAGAGTGTAGTGAGGAAGATACTTGGGGATGGCAGACATAACAAACTGGGAAGTGAGCGATTGTTGGGAAAGCGTCAGTAGAATTCATGCGTGGAAAAAGAAACGGCAAAATAGATTATAAGGCAAGTCCGTCGCAAAATCACCATCGGCGAACGAGTAGACGAATTTCAACCGCTTATCGACTCTTTCAAACGCTAACAAATCAGTCTAATTCACATGAATAAACAGGTTAAACAGGATACGGAACTCAATCCTGTACATCCTGTCTATCCTGTCTATCGATGTTCCTTTGTTCTTTGCATTATCAGCGTGCAATCCGCGGTCTCCGCGTGATAAATGCGACTACTTCCCCATCAATCTCCGAAATGCAGGCATCGATTTCTCACGAATCGACTCTCTAAACTTTAAAAACACATCGCGGTAATGACGAACCTGCTCCTCCGTCGCCGGTTCGGTAGTCCGTGACAGTAATTGTATCTGAAACGTCACCGGCTCCGGTTCTTGCAGTTTCCGAAGTTGCGTTAACAATGCAGGAAGTATCCAACGTGTATTCCTGTCTCCAAAACCTGCTCGAGCATCGCTTTGCTCATAAAGAAATGGCTCGCCGTTTTCCGAGAAGTGTGAAAAATGAAGTACGGCAAACTCGCCATCCGCTTTCTCAAGTAGGACTTCAAAGTATGGCCACTCCAGTTGGCCGCCATCTTCATTTATGCTAACCATCCTATGCCCAAGATCCGTCCACCCAGTCAGCTGATAACACACCCACAGTTCATGCCAACTACGAAAGGGTAGATCCAGGGAAGCAAGTAATTGTGTTGAGTCGTTTTCGGCAAAGGACCAGATTCGCGAATGCTTTCCCATCAGATCATCTCGACTTCGTTCCTGAATCGTGAAGCTTACTCGATCACGGCCAGACAGCGAAATTGGAAAATCATTCTTCGACGGTAACAGGGATACTACGTTTGGATGTAGTTTGGGAAGTCCAAGATCCGTAATTGACGTCGCAACCACCCCAAACCAAACGATTGGCGAAATAACCAGCAATAGCCCAGGCAAAGCCAATGACCATCCTGAAATCGCTCGCTCCCCCACGTTCGCTCGCCCCCCCACGTAGGTCAGCTTGTCCTCAAGCTGACACCCACCGCCCAATGCCGTCTCTCCAGGTTTCGTGAACCGGTGGACGCTAGCCCCGGGCCTAAATTCGCTTGCGAAGTCCCACGCACCGCCCGACACCCCTTCCTCAACCTGCCCCTTCCTAAAAAACACATAATTCAAAAACTGCACCGAGCTCCAATGCGCCCAAGCCGCCAGCGAAAACGTCATCAACCCCAGAACCGTATGCAGCGTCCCCGCAGAAAGATCAACACCGAAGAACTCAATCCCAATACCAATCGAATAGATACGAAGCAGATTCCCAAGAATCGCCCATAGCGGCACAGTTACGATCGTAATGAGACTAACCAACAATCCAGCCCTTCCAACCATCAGCAGTGTCCCGGCAACCGCCATCAATGCATACTGGCTATCCACACCGCTACAAGCTTCCTCGACAAAAAGTGATTTGGAATAAATGTCGATTACGTTTCCGCTTCGTACGTGCAGAATCTGCGTTACGTCCATCAAGCGACTGGAGACCGACGTAGAAAGGCTCTGAAGTCCCTGGACAACCAGCTGATCACCGTTATTGGGAGGCGGCAGCGTTACCGCCATCAATCCGCAAATCCCAAGAATTCGGACTACCGATAGATTCGCGAATTTCCCGAGGCACCAAGCAAAGGTCAGCACAATCAAAGCAAAGTGTGCCAACCACGAGCTATACAATCCAAATGCGGCATAGCAACACGCAATTCCGAAAACTGCCAGAAGCAACGCTGCATTGGCTCGCCACTTAGGAAGTGCGAAAAGAGTGGTCCCTTCGTTTCGAATGAACCAAGCCGCCGCAAAGAAGGCGAGCGGAAAGAACTGCAAATGCTGTTTTCGCCAAAGAATTGCTGCTTGAGAATACAGCAACGGCGAAACAGCCAGTAAAGGCAAAATCAGAGCGAACCAGTCCCAGCAATGGTGACGATCGCTCTGCGATCGTGAATCAACTCCCATAGTCGCGTAGAATCGTGTTGACCAAGGTGGAATAGGCTTTCAAGCCTGTGGCTAAGTATCGAGCGATCTTCTATTGTCGTCTTTCGCTCTGCGAAAGAAAGGAAAAACGCTTCTTTCGCCGAGCGAAAGGCGACACTTGTTTTCCGCTCAATGCTAAGTGAACCGGCGAGCGCTAGTT
>CAMDKL010000310.1 GCA_945900945.1 Pirellula staleyi DSM 6068 | reverse complement strand
GAGAAGTTTGCAGGTCTGCAGAATACGCTTCGTTTCAGTTTCAAGGTGGTGGCAGGATTGCTGCTGGGTTGGTTGCTGTTGCGGACCAATCCACGAGCAGGTTTGATCGCCACCGCTTGCATCTACCTGTTGGCTCAAGTCTGGGCTATTTGCATGACGGGAACGCTGTACTTGGTGGCATTTGGTATTTATGGCGCGGGCGAGTTGATCGGCGTTTATGCGCCGAACTACATCGTTTCAGCATCACGCAAAGGCGATTTGCGCAGGAATGCGGCATTCCTGACGCTGCTCATGGCTCCTGCCGCACCGGCCGGCTACTTGTTCGGAGCCGTTGTCGATGCAGCGAACTCCAACCAATGGAGTGCATGGGGAATGAGTCCGGCGGCGTTCGGTTTTCGACTAAGTTTCTTGTTGTGCGCAGGGTTTATTCTCTCGGGTATCGTCATTGCAATCCTAAAATTGCCGAAAGATCCTAGCCCCGTTGGCTTACCACAGAACACTTCGCTGTGAACAAGTTACTCGCCCCTTTATTGACCATCAGTTTTTTGGAAACGCTATAATAAGAGGATAAACAATGAGCCAGGACACGAACCGTCGAACGTTTTTACGGCACACCACGGAGACTACGGCACTGGCGGGAGCGGCGACGGCTCTTGGCGGCGTCCATGTCTTTGCTGAAGAGAAACCAACCAAGATCCGATTGGGAATCATCGGCTGTGGTGGAATGATGGGGGCACATGTCAAAGGTCTGGTGGACCGGAGCGAAGCGGTATCGATCGCCAGCTTCTGCGACGTCGATCCTGCCCAAATCGAAAAGATCAGTGCGCACATGACGAGCGAATTTCAAACGGCGCCACCGAAACGGACCTCGCGCTTTGAAGAGGTCATAGACGACAAGGATATCGACGCGGTGATTATCGCCACGCCACATCACTGGCACGCCCCGATCGCACTCGCAGCCATGCGAGCAGGGAAAGATGTGTACATCGAAAAGCCGATCTCGCACGTATACGACGAAGGTCCGATGATCATCGCCGCAGCTAAGAAATATGGCCGTGTAGTGCAGCAAGGGAGTCAGATGCGCAGTAGTCCCGTTACTGCAAAGGCAGAAAAACTGCTTAAGGAAGGAATCATCGGAAAAGTTATGGTGGCAAAAGCCTGGACAGCCGAGACTCGCGGAGTCGACAAGCCGCTTCCCGACGGTATGCCACCTAAGGGAGTTGACTACGATCGCTGGCTAGGTCCTGCACCCAAGCGACCCTTTAATCCACATCGCTTTCATGTAACTTGGCGGATGTTCGAAGACTACGGCAACGGAGAAATCGGCGATGACGGAATCCACGATCTAGATATGGCTGCGTGGGGTTTGGGCGTCGATACGCTTCCCAAGCAAATTACAGCACGTGGCAGCCGTATGTTGCTGGACGGACATGCAAGCGAGTATCCGGATAACCTGACAGTGAGCTACGAATACCCAGATGGTCGGCTATTGATCTACGAAAACTATCCTTTCACAGCCTACGGTATACACGGCTTTGACAATGGCAACGTCTTTTATGGCACAAACGGATACATGATCTTCTCGCGGCGTGGCGCGTTCAGCACATTCCTGGGCTCGAAAGGAATTCCTGGCCCCACGGAAGGAAAGGAAATTAGAAGTCAACGCGGATATCCGGAACACATGACCGATTTCCTAAATGCGGTTCGCGATCGTACGCCGACGCGCGCGTCTGCCGAGACTGCGCATCGAAGCTGTGCATTAGTGCATTTGGGCGAGATTGCCTATCGCGTGCGTGGTCGCCTTGATTTCGATCCCGTGATAGAACGCTTCATCGGCTGCGATGAAGCCAACCAACTGCTGAGCAAGAAGTATCGCGAGCCCTACGTCCTACCTAATGTCTAAGCATCGTGCGGCAAATAAGTGTCGCCTTTCGCTCCTAGGCTGTGAATTTATGATAGTCGCCTTTCGCTCCGCGAAAGATGCGTTCGTTATCACTACCTTTTGCGGAGCAAAAGACGACTATCTTTGCCGCGTCTGGACCCGCTGCTGCGGGGCCAGGTCTTCTGGCCTTTCGGACCAATCTTCCCTTCAACATCGAACATACTACAGAGCATAATAATACAATGACAAATCAAAATAACAGGACGAATCAAAAAACAAGTCGGCGCGAGGCCCTGCATTCTTTGAGTAGAGCACTGGCCTTGCCCTTGGCCACGGGAGCGTTTTCTGGCTTTGGCAATGCTGCGGAAGGGGGTGTCGGAAAGATCAAGATCGGGCAAATTGGTGTTGGGCACGCACACGCTAGCAAGCTGTCCGCCTTTCGAGAATCCAAAGATTTTGAAGTTGTCGGAATCGTCGAAGAAGATCCACAATTACGGGAGCGCGCGCAAAAGGATGCGGTGTACCGAGACTTGAAGTGGATGACCACAGAGCAATTGCTGAATGTACCTGGTTTGCGTGCGGTACTGGTCGAAACCCGGGTTCGCGACCTGCTCAACACGGCAGAGAAATGCATCAATGCCGGCAAGCACATCCATCTTGACAAACCCGCAGGGGAGTCTTTACCACAATTCAAACGCATTATCGATTCTGCCGCCAAGCAAAAGCTGTTGATTCAGATGGGCTACATGTACCGATACAACCCGGCGGTAGTGCTCATGCGAGATTTCCTTAAGAAAGGCTGGTTAGGGGATGTGTTTGAAGTGCATACGGTCATGAGCAAAGTGGTTGACCCTGGTACCCGACGCGAGTTGGCCGAATACGCGGGTGGCATCATGTTTGAATTGGGCTGTCACATCGTCGACCAAGTGATTGGCGTGTTGGGCAAACCGATGAAGGTGACACCGTTCCCACGTCACTCTTCGTCCCTGGACGATCGCTTGGTAGACAACATGTTGGCGGTGTTGGAATATCCGCGAGCCACCGCGACGGTGCGGACCAGCGCTTTGGAAGTTGACGGTTTTGAGCGTCGTCTTCTAGTTGTTTGCGGCACCGAGGGAACATTCCATATCCAGCCTCTGGACAATCCCTCTGCTCGAGTGACTTTGTCGAAGCCACATGGCTCCTATCCCAAAGGATACCAAGACATCA
>CAMDKL010000309.1 GCA_945900945.1 Pirellula staleyi DSM 6068 | reverse complement strand
CAAATAACAAGAAGATGCAGCCGAGTTGGCGTCGGCGGTTTCTCACATAGCAAGTCAATCGCGCCAACCGGCTGATCTTTATCGTTCGTCGACCAGATCAAAGAATCCATGGCAGAAGAATACGTATCACTGAAGCACCTCGCGGAGGAAATTGGGATGGATCGGTCCCATGCGCGGCGGTACGTACTTCGACTTGGGATCACACCACACAAAAGAAGGACACCCGACTCGCAAAACCAATTGACTCTCGCTGTCGACAAGAACGAGGCTGACCTAATTCGGCAGAAGCGACGCGAGGAAGGGTTTATTGGCGACTCAAAGCCGATTGCAAAAGATGTCGGTGTCTTTTACATAATACGCTTGGTTCCAGAACTCGACAATCGGCGCGTCAAGATGGGTTTCGCCGATGACCTGGTGACAAGGCTTTGCCAACATCGAACTGCCGCTCCGACCGCTCACGTTGTCGCTTCATGGCCGTGCAAACGGTCGTGGGAAAGCACTGTAATGGATTGCCTGTCTGCTCATAACTGTCGACTCATTCTTAACGAGGTCTTTGAATGTGACGACGTTGAAGGGCTCATGATGTTGGCAAATAGACTATTCGAACTTTTCCCGGATCCAAAACAGAGAACGCCTCTGGCGGAAGCATCACCACACAACACGTGACGCGAGAGTCCGACGAACAAAAAAATGCACCCGAGTTGCCGATCGGGCGTTTCCTGAAATCAAATCTACTTGGCGGCAACCGGGTGATTTTAGTCGTTCGGCCACTTAAACCCCATCGAGTCCCCCTGAACACGCAGTCATGCCACCACCTACTGAAAAACAGCTCGCGTTCCTAACGGATCTGGGCTACACGGGGGCTCAACCAACTACGGTTGGGGAAGCTTCAGATCTGATTTCTGCAATGAAGGATGGCCTCACGACCGCTGACGCGGAGAAGGGAATGCTCTTTGAACGTGCGTCACCAATTGAGAAGGCTCGGCTTTACCTTGCGGACGCAGAAGAACGCAAGCGAAACGGGAATGAGCTTGCGGGTTGGAGGCTAAAGGTCAAACGTGGCGCTGAGACCTCGCAGAATGCAATTTACAATGGCGCATTTTTGCCTTTCGATGTCGGTCGAAAGTTCCCTGAACTATTGGCCATAAGTGGACTCGACTTTGATTCGGAGTTGCAACGACGCCCAGCAAAAGGACCAATCGTTGTTGCACCGAATCAGTTTTCTGAGATTACTCCCGGCTCACGAAAACCGAATGCTTCACCTCCGGTAACTGTACAACCCGCGAGGCCCAAAAAGCGAAGTGGATGCTTGGGGGTGCTCTTGTTTTTTGTAGCAATGGTATTCTCATTCGGCTTACTGTCGTACACTATCAGTCTCGCAACGGACTACGGAACCGACGCGGCGAACCATGAGGTAAACCTGCGCAGAAGATAACGCGGTTCGTGAGATCACAGTCTTTTGGCGGCGGCGCGGTTCCGCCGTCGATCGGCCCGGAAAGGCACATTGATGGGTTTTGTTTGGAATGTCATGCTCTCCTTCGACAACGAGGAGTTGTGGGAGGACGGTGAGGACGAAGCACGGGAGACTTGCGAACCGCTAAACCGGATTAACGGTTGGTTGGACCACGGCCGACTCGTCAGCCTTATCAGCCCAACTTACGATGATGATGTCGGCAACGGAATGGACGCTAACTTGTACGGTGGCGGATTCAAACACTTTGACATCGATGCCTTTGTTGCCATCGTTCAAGAACAGAACTGGAAGGTACGTTCGAAGGTTCAGCTCTGGGTCAAAGGCGCTGAAGAAGGCATGGGTACAGAGCCGTGGACGCTCGTCAAGCTCGCTGTGAAGCAGCCGCGAAGGATGCAGCTACTCGCAAACGGCGCGGCTGGCGTCAAGGCCGGCACGACCAGGAAACGTAAAGCTGCGGCACGCAAGGCTGCAGCCACGCGCAAGAAAGGCCGAACAAAGCGGTGAACCGGAGTTGCCGTTCACGCTCAATTGAAATGGACAGTCAATCGCGGCAACGCCGGTTACCGCAGTCGTTCGACGCCAAGAGAAAACAATTCACAAGAGGAAACACAAATGAGTAGCAACTCATATCAATCGCCTCAGGCTTCACCATCTGCCGTTGGAGTGTTCAGCGGTTCACGCGAGGATCTTCGTAGCGTTGCGAAGTTCCAGAAGGGCATTCTCGTATGTATACTGATTTACCTAATCGCAGTAATTGGGCAATTGGCACTGCCACCAGATATTCGACCCTTGATCGGCATTGCGGTCCTGATTGCCGGGATCGTAGGCGCTGTTTTCGTCTTTTTGCTCGCAATTAAGGTTTATGGCACTGGTCTTGGAATACTGCTGGGTGTTCTTTCGCTCGTGCCGTGCGTCGGTCTAATAGTTCTTTTAATCGTCAACGGCAAAGCAACCGGCGTGTTGAAGCAAAACGGAATCAAGGTTGGTTTGCTTGGCGCGAATCTTTCTGAAATATAGCGTCGAACAAACGGTTGAACGTGAGCGGCGGGCCACGTCCGACTTGAAACAACGATTTATGGCCGCCGCCACGTTAACCAAAACGTTATGCGTGAGGAAAAGCACAATCAGCGATTGCGATTGATTCATCGAACGCGAAAGGTCTGCTGCCATCGCTCAACGTTTCGATAGCCTCCCACTTTCCTTGCTAGAGTCACAATATCACGATTCGGCCCGTTAAGCCGCTACTGATGTTACACTCACCGCGATCGAACGACCTTCTATATTTGTCCTAACAAAACGCTTTCTAGATTACGATGCAAAATCCGCCCCGCTGCACTGAATGCGACCAGCCGATGGAAATCGGTTTCATTCCCGATGCCCTGTCTGGGGCAATCTGGCAAAGCCAATGGCATCCCGGGCCTGCCAATCCGCACCATGCCACGTTCCTCGGCATGAACGTTGGCGGCAAGCAGAATGTTGACGCGACTTTTGTCATGGCCAAGCCCATTACAGCTTTCCGCTGTGGGAACTGTGGTGTTCTTCGGCTTTATGCGATGGATAAGAGTGCCTGATCTCTGAATTGCTTGGCCCGCGAGGGGACGGCGGATACTCTATAAACTCAATGAATCGCAGTTAAATCGAAAGCTTAGCACTGGTTTCTGAAATGAAC
>CAMDKL010000308.1 GCA_945900945.1 Pirellula staleyi DSM 6068 | reverse complement strand
ACAATTCAAGACCTATCAAAAGTGGTCGAACGAACGAATCCTCTCCATTATTCGAGAATCGTATCATGGCCAATCATTCAAAGACATAGACCCAAATCTCATTGCTGCTGCCAACAAGTATTTTGGCGGTTTCTATAAAGCGGTTGAGGGGGCAGGACTAGACCTTCCACATGGCAAGTGGTCCAAACGGCGCATCATCGATATGATTCAAGAACACTATATCAATGGGCTCCGAATTGAAATTGGCGGTTTCGGAGACCAGCGACTTGCAGCAAATGCCAAGCGATACTTTGGAACTTGGCGTGAGGCGGTCAAGGCAGCCGGACTTGAGTCTCGCTTGCCCGCGCCCATCACAACACGAACGTGGTCCCCAGACGAAGTTCTAAAAGCCATTCGCTCCATTGCTGAATCCGATGGGAATCTTTCCAGGGCGTGGAGGGATACCGGCCTCTATTCCGTGGCCAAGAAGCATTTCGGAACTTGGCGTCAGGCTGTCCGTGCTGCTGGCTGCGAACCGGCACGGCGCCGCTGGTCAATGGAATTGGTCATTCACGAGATACAGGAACGATATCGTAAAAACCTACCGCTTACGAGCATAGTATTTACCCAGGATCCACCCCTTGCTGGCGCGGCAACCCGACTCTTTGGTAATTGGAAAGCAGCCGTAGCTGCAGCTGGGATTTTGCAATCACAACCATCGCAAACGAAGGCAACTGGCAAGAGGTAATCTGCATGTCACGAGAGGATGTCATTCGAAGGATCGTCGAGCGCGATATTCAGAAGCTAGACCTTTCGGAAGATGTCGTTCGAGTTGAGTTACCAAAACTCCATCAAGATGCCTGCGATTTCTTCGGTACTTGGGATACTGCCCTTCAGTACTCAGGGATTTCAGGACGTAGAGCTACCAAACCTCGTGCAAAGCGCATTTGGCAGTCTCAGATTGGTGCGGACGTATCGCCCGAAGCGGTTGTTAGAATGATTCGGAAACTCTGCTTAAATGGCTATCGCTTGTCGGATAAAAAGGTGATGAGCAGAGATAGACACCTCTACGACGCCGCCCTCGAGCACTTCGGATCATGGAATCAGGCGCTCACCGCATCGGGAGTCAATCCAGACAACATCCGTATGAAATGGAACAATGCGATGAGCCCAAGCGAACAGCTCGTGGATGAGTTGCGGACACGACATAGAGCAGGAAAATCACTTTCACTTGGTGCGGTGTCGCGCGACAACTTATGTCTTTATGAATCCGTCCGATCCGTATTTGGTAGCTGGTCTCGAGGGCTGCTTGCTGCAGGGTTGATCGAACCGTCACAGTTGGGCCGCACTAAATGCCTTGATCGCCAACAAGTGATCGACGCGATCTGCGAACGCGAAAAAGCGGGGATGTCGCTATTGACCAAAACTGTGCAAAAGGATCATAGCATTTTGCTGCATTCGTCGAGACTTTACTTCAGCTCGTGGAGTGAGGCGGTCAAGGCGGCTTTAAAAACGACTGTAAAGCAACCGCCGGTCGATTAGGCGTTGTAGCCGCATCTCCACACCTTCACTGTCCACAGTATGCAAAAGTCTTTCAGCACCGCGTGACGCGTTTGACTGTGCTCTATTCGTTGGTTGCCGATCGATTCACGAGGCTTGCTATAGCATCATGGATTTGCACTTCTTGTCGTTTTCGCTCTAAGAAGAAGTTGACGTGCGTGAAACCACACTCTAGCAACAATTGAAGAGCGGTGCCATAACCGTCGGCGACACGGTCTGGTTCATGAGCATCGGAGCCCAGAGTAACTGGAATGCTTCGCTGACACATTTCCTTCAACATGGCTGGAAACGGGTTCATCTCAGCAATGGTCTTATTTATGCCTGACGTATTCAATTCCATGGCGACACCAGTGGCGGCAATGCGATCGAGGGCGTACCGGATTTCATCCATAATCGCAACTGGGCGCCAAACTTTCGAAGTTACATTCTTGATCAAGTCAGGATGCGCTAGGGAATCAAACAAACCCGTTTCAGCTGACTGGGCCAATAACTTAAAATACGTTCGCTGGACTTCGAACTCGTCCGGCTGCCAGTACTTCGCACGAAATTCTGGAATCTGAGGATGAACAGAGCCTAGGACGAAATGAAAGTCTGCAGTCGCCAGCTGTTTTTCAAGATAGGCTTCGCAACCTTCAAAGTAGTCCGCTTCGAGCCCCAAACGAACATCGACCCGCCCCAGCCACTCGTCACGTGTATCGGCGACAAGGTCAACATACTCATCGAATTGGTCTTCCCGCATTCGCACATGGTGTGAAAAACCATTAGGCATCGGATTGTGACAGGTTATAATCAATCCCCGCAGTCCACGAGCTAAAGCGACTGCCGCATACTCGGTTGGATCGCCTTCAGCGTGATTGCATAGTGGCGTGTGAGAATGCGACTCGAATAGAATGCGCTGCGGCACTAGGTTAACTCTCCGATTGGTTATTATTTTTGACGTACTGGTAACTATTATAACCCTAATGCGAAACTACTTTTTAGGCGACCCCAGATACATACCGTAGGCACTAAGTCACATCACCTCTCACGCAACCTCCACCATTGGAGTATTGTGTCTTCCTGGCTTGATGTGCAACCGTCCAGTCACATCACAGATTGCCTCCGACAGTCCTTTATGACCAATACCGTACTCCCGCTGCATGATTGCCATTCCTTTTATCAAGTCGGTATCTGACCAGCCCATCGGATGATTCAAATGCAACAACCCCGGAGTAAGTTTGGTTTGGATTTTAAATCGATGAATCAGCATGTGCCAGACAATCCAGCAGTCCCAAACAGGAACGCCAATCACAAAGCCATGGTCTTCCATGACGGCCATTACTTCTTCGGTAATCAAGAAGGCGTCAATACCGTGCTTGTTTAGGAACTTTTGCTTGCCTGGCCCGTCGAAGTCAAACCGCACGCCCACATTGAATTGTTTCGACTTTGGCTGCCAGTCGGAATCGAATTGCTTTTGATTGGTGTCGATTTTGATGTCTGAGTTGATTAGTAGCCCCGGACCTTGATCGATCATCGCCGAGATGTTGACGCGACTTGGATAGCCAAATACTTCAGCGCCTGTCTTTTCAGTCGCCACGAATTGCACATCGGGGAACTGTGGTTGAAGCAATGGGATCTCGCCAGCCGTTTGAACCGCTATGATCTGGCCGTACTGCAACCAAGTCGACATGCAGTATTGCTG
>CAMDKL010000307.1 GCA_945900945.1 Pirellula staleyi DSM 6068 | reverse complement strand
TCGCAGAGTGGCTGGCTACGAGGTTGCGTAATATGTGGCTCGAAGTATCGATTTTTGGAGGCCAAAGGTTTCATCGATATTTTTGAAAACTCTTCGCGCGAAGAGATCTAGCTTTGGCTCCAATGGGCAATCGTACACATTCGAACATGAATCCAGCTGTCAGTCCAACCTGTGAAAATAGCAGCTGCTAGGTTGCTGGCTAGGCCGATCCTGCAGGAGTACGACGCTTTCCACAGTTGATGTGCTAGGAGTGAATCCTGCCGAATCTGGGAATCTAGCTGCTAGGCATAACCTTGTGGAAATAGCAGAAGCTTGTCGGAAGGAAGCGGACGCTTGCACAATGGATGGGATTAGCAATTGCTACGGCATCTGCTAGATTGCTGGCTAGTCCGATCCTGCAGGAGTACGACGCTTTCACAGTGGATGAGCTATCCCGAATCCCGCCTCATTCCAACTTGTGGAAATGGTAGATACTGGTTGCTGGCTAGGCCGATCCTGCAGTTCTATCCCAAGCGCCCAGTTCCAATGTCCACAGTGGTTGGCTAGTTCGGGGAAATCGGTACTACGGACTACGCACCAACCTGTGGAAAGGGGCGCAGGCAAGGCTTCTGCGGGATTCGCAATTCGGCAAACGCCTAAGGCCAGCCCTCACTCGCCTCTAGAACAATGACGCAGAAGCTAATCCTTCATATATTACGCGTCATTCGGTTGCGGTGTCAGTGCGGTGTCAGAAGGATAGCATGCCTCGCGACCATGCACGTGCCAATAAATATGTGCAAAGAGCAATCAACGTTATTGAAGAGATTTGCGAGAGATTTTTAGGCCATTTTGCTGAGCAAATAACTCCGAACATTAAGATAACTGTTGGCCCAACATCGCCCCATGGAATCATTGGATACACATATCCCGTTTTCGAAAACGGCCAGAACGGTTGGATTGCCCAATCCGATAGGCCATTTCCGCCTGAAACAACCATGTCGCAGGGCAAGTGCAGTAATTGGGCGAACATTGCAATGCCAACAAAGGTCATTGTGCCGATCCGCTTGTTCGCTTCATGCGTTGTTGATAACGCAACTTTTGCCGCAGGGAGTTTTCCCGCCATCCAGTTCGAAACTCTTTCGATCCAGTTGTAGCGGTATTGTGTCCAGCCAAGCAAAAGTGATGACAGCGTTATCGCGAGGACGTTGTGTCCCCATACACGATGGCCAGCCTCGAAACGTTGCATGTCGAAGAGCATCGGTAGTCCATCCCAGTCGGGAATGTTTGACGCGAAGCCCGCCATCGCAACGGCCGACCAACCAAAGATTCGGTGGCAACCAATGGCAAAAGCAAAGTGTATTCCCACTAATGTATGTTCAGGGGTTGTCATGAGATTTCATTGCACACTTGTGCGTCAATTTCGGACACGTAACAAATAGTATACAAGGGTTTGGATAAGACCCGGGATCCAGGTTTTATCCCCCGCCACTAGCGAATTTCAGTCTATCCGATCCACCAGGCGTAGTCGAATCGGCCGGAGCCAACGTCCACATTGTTTTGAACCAACTTGTGGAAGACGCCAACTGCTGGTTAGCCAGACCGCAAGATTCGGTTTGAATTGGCGCGAATCCTGACAAGAATCAAGGTAACTGGTATCGAAACTAGCATGCCGATTGTCAAAATAGTAAACAATTCACACCAATTCGGATCACTGACTCCATCGCGTAGCAAATAACAAAGCCCACCTAATACCGGTCCCGCTGCGAGAGGGATAAGGAATTCCAGCTTCGACGACCTCATCAACGAGTACGCCAATAGCGATTGTAAGAAAAGAAAGATCGTGAATATCGGGAGCGCGTTATTGAGATCATTGAATGCATCAGGCATGGACTGGCCACGGAACTTATCTTTAAGAAACGATTCGACGTCCCAGTGAGCAAGACACTGTAATGCGAGAAATGCCATTGTCGGTGCAGCGAAAAGAAGTCTAACTAAAAATGGACCAAATGTTCGCATCTTCGCTTCGATGGTAAATGGGGCAAGTTGAATTCAGTCTATCCGATGTAGCCAACCGACAGCAAGCAGCCAGCGCCAACACCCACAGTGTTTGGTCTGGCTGATAACGATGGCTGGCTCCCGGCTACGGCTATGTCCACAGCTGGTGGGCGTAGCTGCTGACTACGATCAGTGAGCAGAGTGGGCATCCTTTCTCGATATCGACGCTTCGCTAATTTTCTGTTTGATTGACTGCGACTGCAACAGCAGGCAGTGATTTCCAATACGCGACCATCGCAAGCCAAAGAAAGAGTGTACCCATCAAAAGCAATGTTGCTAAGACAGTTAGGCCAAGCGTTGCACTGATTGAAAACTCGAAAAGCCCTCGTATGGATAGACGCCACGCGTTCTCAGTCGAATATGGTGTGTGCATTGTCCATGATTCGGAGCAGAGAAACAGAAAACCAGCTAGACTAAAAAAATTCAGAGAAACTGCCAACATCAAAACGCTTCTCTTTGTTTGCCACGGCAGGTAGCGATTGGTCGTTGATGTTGTGGGATCGTAGGGATTTGTCTCAATCATTTCACAGTTCGGCTATCTCGATTTTTTGCGATTCGACCGGCCACGAATCAAGAAATAAGCGAACAGAGAGCAGTTAGGAATCGCAAAGTACGTGATGAGCAAAATGAGGATCTCCACGCCGAATAAACCAGAAATTCCACTTAATTGCCAGGAACTATAGGACGACTGCAGTCTCATGAAAAGGAATATTGCGATGACAAGCAGCATTGGAAACGCGATGATTATCAGGTTAAGAATAGCGAACCCGCGAACCCAATTTGTACGCGTTACCGGAGTGGCAATCGAAGCTGCGTTGGAGTCGTAAGGGTTCAATGAGTTCTCCGGTTTCAATCTATCCCAAAGGTTGCGACGCGGATCAAAACGAATCAGCATCCACCCGCTTACCCGCCGCCATCCGCTTCAGTCTACCCGATCCCCCAGGCGTAGTTTAATCGGCCAGAGTCAATGTCCACGGATTGGACCAACTTGTTGAAGACGCTCACGCTAACTCGGCTACTTCCACATGTGTATGGGAAGATTACGGCTTGGGAAGAGGCTAGGTTGCTGGCTAGGCCGATTCTGCAGGAGTACGACGCTTCCCCGGCTGATGGAGCTGGCCGTGCATCCTGCCGAATTCGATAATTAGCTAACTGTCCATCCTTGTGGAAATCGCAGAAGCCTGTCGGAGGGAAGCGGACGCTTCACAAGTTGAAGATCCAGCCGGAATCCCGCCTCAGTCCAACCTGTGGAAGTGGTAGCTGCTAGGTTGCTGGCTAGGCCGATCCTGCAGGAGTACGACGCTTTCCACAGTTGATGAGCTAGTGTTGAATCCTGCCGAATTCGGGAATCTAGCAGCCAGGCACAATCCTGTGGAAATCGCAGAAGCCTGTCGGAAGGAAGCGAAATATT
>CAMDKL010000306.1 GCA_945900945.1 Pirellula staleyi DSM 6068 | reverse complement strand
GGATACGGTCTAATTCCCCGCTACGCCCGACGAACTTTCAACCACAACACAGGATTCAAAAATGAATATTACACGCGTTGGGACTCAGCCATCGGCCAAAGGACCAGCTGATTGGTTCACCGGAACCGTCCGAATCGATCCATTGTTCCAGCCACACGCTCCTGCACGCGCGGTCGGCGCCAGCGTGACATTTGAGCCAGGATCTCGGACGGCATGGCATACGCATCCGTTGGGACAGACGCTTGTAATCACCGCTGGCTGCGGATGGGTTCAGCGCGAGGGTGGTCCGGTTGAGGAAGTCCATTCTGGTGATGTGGTCTGGTTCTCTGCGGGCGAGCGGCACTGGCATGGGGCGACTGCAACTACAGGCATGACTCATATCGCGATCCAGGAACAGCTCGATGGTAAGGCTGTCGACTGGGAGGAGCATGTTAGCGACGAGCAATATCGAAAGTGATTCCGTGCTAGGGCAGCAGAGTCTCCTGGATAACAAGCTACTTTCGTTCATAGTCGACGGTACAACAGTGTGGTTATCCGAACAGTATCGAAGCAGATCGAAAGGCTAATTACACCGAGTAGTAGGCTTCCTCAACCAACCTGCCAGAGTGGACTGTAAAAGCAAGTTTTTATGCGGGTTTTGCCGTCGAAAAGGAGACAATTTAAGGCTCGACCCGATCATGTCTTTCGACCGAGACCGATGCTCCTGCAGTACTGGATGCTGCGTTCGAGTTGAGCTCGCTGGTATTCTTGTTCAGATTTTTCCCGATTGCTACCTTCTGGATGCTGATAAGCGAGCTTCGGTTTTCCTTGTTTTGCCATGGCAAGAAATGCTTGATAGCCCTTTGGCTGTCCGCTTGGCCAAGCTTTCCAAAACTCTTCCTTCCGCACAGGTAGTTCGCGGTTGGATCCTGAGATGGTTTCAATGTTGACCGGAATGTTCGGGCAAAGTTCGGCAAAGCGAGTGAAGTACTTTTGCCAGTCGACCATTCCGTCCCCTATTGCCGTCCATTGCATCGTGACACCGTTGGGGCTCTCCCAACATGCGACGTCCCGTAAGCTAGTTGCGATGGTGTATTGCCCCAAGTTTTCCAAGGAGTCCAGCGGATCCTCCAGTGTCGAAGCGGCATTACCTGAATCCAAGTTGGCTCCCACCCAATCCTTGCCAGCTTCCTCAATTAATCGCACCAATTCCAGTGAGTGCATGTCACCCGCATGATTTTCGACGGCGATTTTGATACCCGAATCGATGGCGCGGTTTCGACAAGCCTTGAGGACCTTTACTGTGTCGTCGATGCGAGCGTTAATTCCGCTGTCCGTCAAACGATCGTCGCTGCCTCCCAGTATGACGCGGAACACAGGAGATCCCAATGCCCTGGCCGATCGAATGCCCAATTGTAAATGCTCCTCAGCCGTGCCCCAATCCTTTTTGAATCGAACCGATGTCGGACAGATGCTCCAGTTCCCCAGATATATTTCCACACCATTATCGGCTGCAACCTTGCGTATTTCTTGTAAGTGTCGATCATCGAGACTTGTGAAGGCAAAGAAGTCTGTAATGAAAACTACATCGACATTCAGCTTGACGGCGTAATCTATTAGCTGGCGGTCATTCCACTTCATCGCTCGCACAGAGAAGTTGTCGATACCTAATTTCAGCGGTTCTTTTGCTCTGGCCGCAGCATCGGCGTTGGCTGAATGCATTGCAGAGAAACCAGCGAAGGCCAAGCCTTTGGCGAAATCGCGACGGGAGATCGAGTTTGTATCGATTGGCATGGTTATGTTTGCTGGAAAGTTTGGGGTGAAGGAAACATTAGATCATAGCTGAAAGTGGTGTACTTCCTTCCGACAAGCTGCTTCCACCTCGTCGTAATTCGATTCCGCTTCCATTATGTCCGATAGTATCGCGCATCTAGTAGTCCCGCAAAGTGTAGAGCAAGAAACGTCGCGTAGAATGTCGCCGCCATCAAAAGCGTCATCCCGAAACCATGTAATCCAGCAGTCAGTAATCCACGCCAACCAGATCGGTAAATCAAGTACACTGTGGCACCGAGGGGCCAAAACAGAAAGTAAAGCATCTCGGGCTGCCGACGCGTTAGTCTAACTCGGACGATGGCTCCGGTTCACTTAATGATTCGTCGGCAATGGGTAGCGGGCGTTCAACTGCCATCATACCTACGAAAACGCAGACAGCCAGTGTTAAAGGCATCGCCCAAAGCATTCCCCGAAAGTCAGGAGACCATACAAGGGAAATGTCTCTGCCGTCGATTGTGATGATTCGCGTCCAGGCATGTTTGTTGACCGATTGATGTGGAGCCAAAGCGTTGAAAACTGGTCCGTCAACTTGGATGTGTCGATCCGAGTCAAGCGTGACGATATAAACATCGTCGACACCTGGCGTTTTTTCGATCAAGCGTTGTGCATGCGTGACAATCCCGTTCAGTTCCAATGGAATCGTCGACCGCGCCGCAGCAAACCAAATGTTCGCACCGGCGAACAAAATGCCGAGAAATAGTAGCGCGATAATCGACTGCGATTTAGGTGACAGCAAAATAGCCTCCACTTAGCAGCGAGATCGCGCCGATCGCAATCACAAATCTAAGAGTGACGTCAGAAGGTTTGTCGTCGCCAGCAATGTAAATCATGGCAAGCCCAGCGAGGACAGCGCCGAGGTTTTGATTGCAATAATCTATCTCGTCGAACTTCGCGAGGTGAAAAACCGTAGCCTCAGTGACAGTTCCCGCTGCAATACAAAAAATCGTACAAAGGACGACGGCCAACGATCCTATCTGTCGAAACTTGGTTGCTGGAATAGCTGCCAAGATGATTGCGATCGCACATAAAGTGCCCCCATAGCCAGCAGCATAGTGCCCCAAATAGTCGCGACGGTGGCCAAGCAGCCCGTAGAAGAGCAGTGAAACAAGAACTGTAGGAATAATGCTGACAACGAAAGTGGTTTTGACTTGCGGTTTCACGTTGCCATATCAGAAAGTAAGCAATGTCGACGAACGACTCGATTCAGCCCTAGCAGTAGACTCTACGCAAGTCAAAACGCCTGATCGAGGGCTTGGTTGCCTTTATATGTTCTGCTATTAATTTGTTCTATGTACCGTCGGGATGTACGCGACGGAAATACTCAGTGAGGCCACCAATTTCGGTGATGACCCAATACGAATCGGGTCCGTCAAAATGGATTTTCGAAAAGGTTGACATCTCTAGAATGTCCAGATCCGGATTAGGGGCTGAGTCATCTCGAATTACAACTGAGTGTTTATCTAACCCAAGTACAGTTTACGGGAATGTTTCTGTCTGTCCATCAGGGCCAACGCTAACTTTGGGTAATTGGGGATGACTTGGTAGTTTAGAGTTGTGTACACCTTGAATCTGATATTTTGCCATTATGGCGAGTCAAACCAAGGAGCATACTGTGATCAAGGAAGTTCAAGAAGCAGATCTCGTTTCAAT
>CAMDKL010000305.1 GCA_945900945.1 Pirellula staleyi DSM 6068 | reverse complement strand
GCGTAAGTTAGGACATCGACGCCGAAAACAGAAGCGAGACGTTCCATGCGGCAGCGGATCCACTCACGACGATGTTCGTAGTTTTTCCCTGAGGCGGCATCGCAACCTGCCAGGTAGGCGCGACGAATGCATCTTTGCACGAGATGGACAATACAAACCGAGCTCGGGTCAAACTGTTCGGCTCTCGGAATTCTGGGCATATCAAATCTCCTTTGGCTAACAACATAAGTAATCGCTCATTCCAAGTCAATAGGTGCCAGGCACTTATTAAATCTTTTTGACTCCCACAGTTGATGAGGTAGGCATGCATCCTGCCAACCATTCGAGAATCTCACTGCCAGCTGATCAGGGAAGCTAGTGGATAGGCCATGTTCGCGGAGATACGACTCAGACAAGATTTGCCCGGACTTAATTCGCTTCGAGGAAACCGACGCTTTTCATCCATTCGGTGCAGCACTGAGGCCAATCGTTAATCGGTTTACCATCTTTACGCATGCCGAATCCGTGTCCTCCCTTTGCACAAATGTGGAGTTCGGCAGAGAGGTCACGCTTCTTGTATTCAAGGTACAGCATGGCCGCTTCGATCGGATTCGCCTTATCATCGTGAGCGACCAACATAAAAACAGGTGGTGCATCGGCCGGAATGCTGAAACCGGAACGGAACTGCGACTTGTCGTCTTTATCGAGGAAACCGCCTCCGTAGATGAACACGAGAAAGTCCGGCCCGCGAGGATCGTCCAACTCGGGGTTCTGTGGATAGGTCCGACTGCTGCGATCCCACGACACATGCCCGGCGAGGTTCGCTCCGGCCGAAAAACCTAGCATGCCGACCCGCTTCGGATCGAGTTTCCATTCGGCTGCATGATGCCTCACCAGGCCAAGGGCTCGTTCTGCGTCTTGCACGGGTAGTTCGAAGATTTCTTTCTCGTCGCGTGTCGGAGTTCGGTATTTCAACAGCACGGCCGTGACTCCCAAAGAGTTGAGCCATTCGCAGACATGAGTCCCTTCGTGGGCGTACGACAGAAACATAAATCCGCCGCCGGGTGCGACAATCACCGAAGTGCCATTCGGCTTCGCAGGCCGGAAGACCGTGATCGTTGGGTCACTCACGTCAGTGACGCGGTTAGCACCAGCCCCTCCGTATGACTGAATGAGTTTCACCGTGGCATCGGACTTAGGCACCATTGCAGCCGGTGGTCCGTCTGGCCAAAGTTTCAAGGTGATCGGCTCAATTGCGGCCGCTACGTCAGCCAGGACGCACAGTATGAAGCAGCTCAGCAAGTTGGATTTCATATATTCTCTTCTCCTGAGTGATTTGGTCGGTTGAACAGCAAATATCTGTGAGGACATCCCATGTTACGTCCACTCAACTTCAGTCAATCTCGTGGACGGCGTCCCCTCTGTCAAGAGTAACGTACGCAAGGCCTCCTTGATCCTTTTCCACATCCGCAAAGATATGGTAAGAAGCTTGTCGGAAGGAAGCGGACGTTGGCATAATTGGTTGGGATTCGTAATTGCTACGGTAGCTAATTGGTTGCTGGCTAGGCCGATCCTACAGGAGTACGACGCTTTCACAGTTGAGGAGCTAGCCGTTGCATCCAGCCAACCAATTCGAGAATCGCACTGTCAACTAATCTGGGACGCTAGCTGGTGGTCCAACCGTGTAGATATGAAGGCGGCTTGGCGGAAGGGACCGGACGTATTCACAGGCGTAAGCGATTCGCTTCGAGTCCGATAACAAAGCCAGATACTAGGCCATCCGCGATGGAATGGAAGCGTAACGAATCCCGACGGAATTCCCTAACGCAAATCTAGCTGCTTCAAAGACGAGAATGGTTTCATTGCGTGAGAGTGCCAATGACCTGACAACAAGAATTCAGTAACAAGCGAGACGCTACTGCCTATCTTTCCAGGAAAGTGTTTTTGGTGGCTGGTATCCCGGAGGCCAGGGGGCATCGAAAATATATCTTGCGAGGATTTTTTGTGCGGGTGAGTTGGGTGCATCAGCAGTAACTTTTAATGTGTATTTTCCTTTCGGGATTGCGGCAGCTATGCCGATTGGCTCGCTAAATTGCTGCATTCCCGATCTTGGCTCGACAGCCAAAAAAACTGTCAACGCATTCTGCCACACATTCTGTTTGGGATTTGCAGTGCTTTGACCTTTTGCTACTGGCTCGTCCTCGACTCTGCCGTCACTGAGCATGCGATGCAAAGTAACAGTCATTAACTCGCCGTCGAACTGATCGGGTAAATCGGTTAACTTGATTTGCAGTTCACTCAGCCAAGAATGACGAAGCGGGAGTTTAGGAAACGCATCACCTGGACCGTATCCTTCCAATCGCACAGTCTTTGCATAGTCGATTAGGAACGCGGTCCAACGAGAATCGGTGTCGCTTCCTAGCGGAAATTTTGGTCCACCTCCATGTTCAACCAAAACCAGTGGCTTGGTTCGCAATTCGCTCTCTTCAGGTTTGTCTAAATCAATTAGTTTACGGTCCGTCAATAAACGCAATGTGGCATACGGGTTTCCAGGTACGATCCACGACATTTGTTCACCGTGTTCCTTGACCTGCTTTGAATTGCGATCGGGCGAATGGCAATTCACGCATCGACCGAGTTGTGACCAAACGGCGTCGGCAAAGCTGGCAGAAACGCGATCTTGACGCGCATGTCGGATAAACTCAAGTGGCAGATCCAAGTCTGTATTTTTGGCAAACTTTGCTCCAATAATAAAGGGTCCGCCACAGCAGCGATAATCCATTCACGCAGCGCTGACGACTCGGCTGTTCGCACCTTTTCAAGTAATGGATCCCCCGCTTCCGGTGCTCGAGAGATAAATGCCAAAAGCTTGGACTTCTCTGGCTCCCGAGTGTCGATCCACCCTCGACCCCGCAACTCACTAAATGTTTTTGCCGGATCCGTAGAAAGAAAATCTTTCAATTCCACGCCTCGAAGATGACACTCAGTACAGCTGCTCTTGTCTTTAAATTCCAGCAATGGCAAAACGCGCCGGGCGTAAATCTCATGCGCACTTTCAGCACAACTAGCAGGGGGTAGAATGCAGACAAAAATCGTCCCGAACACTACCGCAATAGAATTTGCTTGGATCATGCATCATTCCTCGTCACAAAATTTCCCTTAATTTACACCTTTGACACAATGCAGGATAACGACTTGAGGAAATTGATGGGAGTACCGATTGTCATTTGCGAATAGAAACGTCCTAGGCCGATCCCACAGTCGCCGTCATTTTCACAGTTGATAAGCCATCCAAGCGTCCAGCCTCGTGCCCGACCGCATCGGACTTCTCTTTGAGTTTCAAGCCGTAAACCGGATGGTGGATGCCATGACCGGAATCCCGTGACGGAAGGTCCATCTCGGCACTACATGTCATGAACAATGGGGGATCTCTGGAATCGACATGATTGATTGGTGAAAACTCGACGTATAAGTCTCGGTACAAGTCGTACCCCTTGATTACATCCTCGATATTCTTCTCGCCAACCGCTTGCGCGATCATGGGATG
>CAMDKL010000304.1 GCA_945900945.1 Pirellula staleyi DSM 6068 | reverse complement strand
AGTTTTTGCTTCATAAGCAAAAGCCCTCGCAAAAGGTGCCAATGCGATTGGAACTGCGGTTGTTGTCCTACTTTTTCGATGGAGATGGAAAGCTCTGCCATGTCGCCTTTACGAAATGCGGCGAGTCCAAGCTGATATTCTTTCTCAAGGTGCGAGGAAGATAACCATTGGGTTCCAACCGCCACAAACAAGGCAACAAAGCTTGCCAACAAAAAGAGGATCAACCAGCGAGACCGAAAGGATTTTGACATGGAATTTTGTTGATTTCACCCAGACTTCCCTAGTTAAAGGATATTCGCTAGAGATGTGGCCTCGAACAATTATTGTTGTGGAGCTCGACTAAAGAATACCGAAAAACGAAACTAACGGGCGAACGACGCAAAGGGAACCGAGTAGGTGGGGGAAATGACTTTTTGCGAAATCGTCTCTGGCACCACTTGACGTAGAGCTAGCGAGGCCGTTAAGCTAGCCCACAGGCGGCGAAAACGCCTTTAGGAGCGAGGTTTAGTATAGGCTTTACTCCATTCACGACTTCCCTGTCTTTTTTTGGAGTTTTTTAAATGAGATCAAAATTGAAGCTTTCTAGAGGCTTCACCCTAGTTGAATTACTAGTGGTAATTGCCATTATTGGAATTTTGGTAGGCTTGCTTTTGCCGGCCGTCCAGGCAGCTCGCGAAGCTGCTCGAAGAATGCAGTGCAGCAACAACCTAAAGCAGCTTGGGTTGTCGCTCCAAATGTACCATGACACGTTCAAACGCTTTCCTGGTGGATCCGCTTCTCTGCTGATGGTGTGGGAGGAAACGGGCAGCCTTGGGTCGCAGGACTTTGGCGAAAGGGATCGCAAGTCGTAAAGTTGCTTCCCTTTATCGAGCAAACCTCATTGTACAATGCGATTCCAATGGATCGTGATGTCGAAGCTTGGTTCGCCGCAATTCAACCTGCTGGAACTCAGTTTGCGGGCCGAAGGCCGCGAGAAATCCAAGTACCAGCGTTCGTATGCCCAAGTGATCCACCTTCTAGAGTGGATATTGCGGTGGGAAACTACGGTTGCTCGATGGGTTCCCAAGCCATGCCGGCCAACGGTGCAGCTTGTACTCTTTATCCTAGCCATCTCAATGGTGTTACTGGCCACGGCAGTTCGAACAATCCGTCCAATATATCTGGAGTATTCTCCAGATATCACTGGGCCGCCAAGCTCGGCGATATCACGGACGGAACTTCAAATACGATTGCAATGGGTGAGATTCGACCCAACTGTGCCGACCATCACAATGGTGGCTGGCACAATGGAAACTCTCTTTGGACGAGCACGGTTCCGCCAGTTAACTTCAACACGTGTCGCGGTGAAGCCGGCGGCAGCCCTGCAACCGGTCCAAGAACCTGCAATAGCTTTGATGTGTGGATGACCTCCCAAGGATTTAAGTCAAAGCATACCGGCGGTGCTCAGTTCGTGTTGTGCGATGGTTCCGTACATTTTATTTCCCAGGCGGTGGATTATCAGACATATCAAATTTTGGGTGCACGTGCCGACGGACAAGTCGCCTCGATTCCAAACTAGTGGCCATGCCTGAGTGAACTTAACTTGAGTAGACCTTCGCTACGCGAAGGTCTGTTTTTTTCTAACAAATTTGTATCCAAGAAGGGGAAATTATGGGTAGAGTAACGACTTTGCTAGTGGGATTTGTTTTGATCGGAACGGTTGGATGCGGGGGCGAAGCATTGCCCAAGCGAGTTCCTGTCGAGGGAACCGTCCTTTACAAGCAGAAACCGGTTGCTGGTGCAACGGTAAGCTTTCAATCCAAGGACGCTCCTCGTTCAGCCGCTGGCATCACAGACGATCAAGGCAAATTCAAATTAACCATGTTTGAGCCGAACGACGGCGCTGTACCTGGCGAGCACAAGATTACTGTGATCAAATTGGACACGAGCAACGTGGTCAAAGGTGAAATGAGCGCTAGCGACCCCGGTGAAGCGTATTCGAAGGCCATGTCGCAAGCTGCGTCCGCACCCAAAGGAGGCGCTAAAGATGAGTTGCCGACGATCTATGGCGACATGAACACAACACCTCTAAAAGAAACCGTTTCGGAATCCGGGCCGAATGTTTTTACGCTTCAACTCAAATAGCGAATATTGCTTAATTCAATTGGACGCAGCTGCGGTTTTAACCCGCGCTGCGTCGGGCTGGCCGATCGATTACGAGCTCCCAATTTTTGCTCGCTTCCGTAGACCAACCCCAATTGCTCCTCCGATGCATATTCCGCCTATAACCATCATTATTACTTGTTCCATAAATGCGAGCGGAACGACAAAACTGGAACTCGAAGCAGGAAATGCAAATGCAGAAAGCACTATGAATGCGGCGGCTGCAAAGACACCGCCGACAAACCCGAAAATTGCAATCTTTATTCCTGCCATCGTTCCCCCGCTCGCGATTCCGATCCCCGCTCCTACTCCCAGCCCCATCAGGCCCCAGATTGCGGCTTGAGCGAGTATGGACTGCGTCATACTATCGAATGTGATACCCAAGATTACGATATCACCAGCCCCGGTTTGTCGAATTGTTTTGACAATCATGGCTGCCTGCATACCACCTACCCCAGAAAGGATTCCACCCAAAGCTCCCGCGAAAATCACTCCCTTGACTTGATCTTTCAAAGCGGCAAGAGCACAAACAATCCCTACTGCGAGACCAGTAAGACCAAACACAATTGAATAATTCTGGCAGTCAACGCGATATTGGTAGGCTTCCAACTTTTCAAGAGCTGGAGCCGGAACTGGAGAGGGTACGTTGGAGACCTCGAACGGTATCGTATAAATCGGGTAAATGCCTTTGTAAATCGCCAATCCAATCAGGCTGCCGACTAGACCGCCACAAACCACGCGAACGATGCTGGGTTGCCAGTCGCTGGTCGAAACTTGCGATGCGCTGGCGATGACAGTCTCTTTCGTTGTTACCATTTTTTCCCTTGTAATAAATACGCCTCTTCGGCGATTTGAAATTGAAAGTTACCAAACTCTTTAGCTCGTTGCATTATTGCAGATGGTATGGAAGATTGGAGCGGAACTCAGCTAAACTGGTGAAAAGTTGTTTGAAAAAAGAATCAAGTAGAGGCAAGCGATGCAAATAGACGAGTCCGAACCAGCGCCAAAAAATTCGAGACAGGTTTTTTATCTTGCAGTTATGCTGTTTAGTGTTTCAGTATGTATTACCGTTGCTGTATTCCGCTTTCCTTCTTCGAAAGTCAGCCGCACCGAGCCCCGTCTAGCCGTCCAACCACTGACTTTGGTTTACGCGAAACAGTTAGAGGTAACACCTCAGCGACCTCCCTTTGTCGGGCCAGAGAGTTGTTCCAGTTGCCATCGAGCAATTTACGATGGCTTCAAGCAAACCAAGCACCCACGCACATGCCGCGAAGTGGTCGAGGGAGAAATGCCAACTGGATTTGATGCAAAGAATGGCTTGTTCCAATCTCCGCATGCAAACGTACGATTCGAGATGAGTCGACAAGGGAAAGATTTCTATCAGACTTCTTTTTACAAAAACCCGAACGGTGTTGATCAGCGGG
>CAMDKL010000303.1 GCA_945900945.1 Pirellula staleyi DSM 6068 | reverse complement strand
GGTGCACTCAAACAAGAAGCGAACCTGCGATTGGATACCGCGTCGTGGATGCTCGTTGGTGGCGAAAGCGGTCGAGCGATTCAATCTGGAGATTCAAAAAACAGTTTGCTTGTACAGCGAATTACGGCCCACGAGGAATCGATGCGCATGCCGCCCGAGGGTGAGTCGCTCCTGCCGGCACAGATAAACTCGATCAAGTTATGGCTGAACGACGGAGCAAAATACCCTGCTGACGAACAACCCGAACGGGACCCCAAAGACCATTGGGCATTTCGTGCACCCAGTCGACCTGCCCTTCCCATAATGGAGCTATCCACTCGACCCGTCAATCCAGTCGATGCTTTCCTAACTGAGCAGCATATTGCCAAGGGGCTTGTGCCTCAACCCAACGCAGAGCCCATGATCTGGCTGCGGAGATTGTCACTGGATCTCATCGGCCTACCCCCGACTAAAAGTCAACTTGATGCGTTCGCCTCCGATCATTCTGAAGATTCCCGCAGTCGAGTCATAAACGAGCTTTTGAATAGCAAACAATACGGAGAACGTTGGGGACGCCATTGGATGGATATTTGGCGGTATAGCGATTGGTGGGGGCTGGGTGAAGAAGTTCGCAACTCACAGAAGCACATGTGGCATTGGCGAGATTGGATTGTCGAGTCGCTCAATGATGACGCCGGCTATGACCAGATGCTTCGCGATATGCTGGCTGCCGATGAACTCCATCCGAATGACCTAAATCGCCTCCGCGCTTCTGGCTTTCTTGCCAGACAGTATTTCAAATTCAATCGAACCAGTTGGCTCGACGAAACCATTGAGCATACGTCCAAGGCGATGCTTGGCCTGACATTCAATTGTTGTAAATGCCACGACCATAAATACGACCCGATCACACAGGAGGACTACTATCGATTCAGAGCCCTATTCGAACCCTATCAGGTCCGAACAGAAATGGTGCCAGGAGTCGTAGAATTTCAAAAAGATGGCATCCCGCGGGCGTTTGATTGCAACCTGGATGGTCCCACCTACGTCCACATCCGCGGTGACGATCGCAATCCAAATACCTCCCAGTCGATGAAGCCATCTGTTCCAGATCTCTTGCGATGGGAACCATTTCAGATCGAACCCGTTTCATTACCTCGCGAAGCCTACGAGCCCGCACTTCGAGAATATGTAGCGGACGCCTATCTCGGAGACATACAAACTAAGGTGCTTTCGTCGAAACAAGCTCTGGTCGCCGCGCAAGGTCAGCTCGCAAAGCCGCTCGAAGAACCGACGTCCATTGCGGAAACATCAGCAAGCAAGGTATCCGTTGACCACGCCGCACTTGAGCTTGTTGTTGCGGAGAAATCGCTCCGGAAATGGGAGATGGAACTGGAAGCTGTACCTTTACGTTTCGCTGCAGATCGAGCAAGAACAAGCGAGGTCGCGCCCGATGAACTCGGTCGCGTGATTGGACTCGCGTCACGGGCCGAACGAAACGTATCCCTTGGCAAGGCAGACGAGGAGCTAAGCCGATCGGAGCTGGCGTTGCTGAAGTCCACACCAGAAACCAAAAATGCCAGCGAAAAGAAGCTGGCTGTTGCTCGTGCTGCATTCGAGTTGGCACAAAAGCAAATGGCTGAACCGGGGGATGCGTACGTTTCGATGCGAGGTGCTGAGAAAGCAGCTGAATCGAACTTAGAAACGGACGAGTCCAGAAAAAAGGCATTTCCACGAACTAGCACAGGCCGTCGAACCGCCCTCGCCCTATGGCTGACCGATCGTCGTAACCCACTGGCAGCGAGAGTTGCCATCAACCATATTTGGTCTCGACATTTTGGTCGTCCGCTCGTTTCGACGGTCTTCGACTTTGGTCGCAAGGGTACACCACCTGCGAATCAGAAACTGCTCGATTGGTTGGCGGTTGAACTGATGGACCACGGCTGGAGCATGAAGCACATCCATCGGATTATCGTTGCCTCGGACGCTTATCGGCGAACGTCCTCCAGCGCAGAGGCATCCTCCAACCTCGCAATCGATCCCGAAAACCAGTTTTACTGGCGAATGAACTCCACGCGAATGGAGTCGCAATTGGTTCGAGACAGTTTGCTCTCTCTAGCTGGCGAGTTGGATATTCAGGTGGGTGGCCCGTCGATTCCAGCAGCGGACGAAAAATCGCGTCGTCGAAGTCTTTACTTCGTCCACTCACACAACGAGCATAACCAATTGCTTTCGGTCTTTGATGACGCCAATGTGTTAGATTGCTATCGCCGTGGCGAAAGCATTGTTCCTCAGCAGGCGTTGGCTTTGGAGAACAGTAAGCTGGCGATGGAAATGGTGGATCGCATCGCCCAACGGCTGCACGAGTCGAATCCAACGGCCAGCGATCGGGAGTTTGCTAGATTTGCTTTCGTAGCGATCCTTGCCGACGAACCATCCGAGGCCGAGCTAAAATGGATCGAAGGTATGGTGATCAAGATTCGAGAATTTGCAATTGATGCGACTCCCGATCAGGCGAAAAAGTCAGCTCGATTAGGCTTAGTTCGTGGACTCATCAATCACAACGACTTTATCACGATTCGATAAGGACAGGAGTTCAATATGAATTTTCAGCCAACCACGCACCGAAACGATTGTCGTTCCACACGGAGGACTTTCTTGACCGATTTCGGAACGGGCTTTTCGGGTTTGGCTTTGAGTGCGATGCTAGCGCGCGATGGATTGCTGCGGGCGAGTGACGGAACCGATTGGCAACCGCCCAATGGCGAGCCTCATTTTCCGCCTAAAGCAAATAGTGTTGTTTGGCTCTTTATGAATGGAGGTGTATCGCAGGCTGAATCGTTCGATCCGAAGCCAGAGTTGACCAAGTACGCAGGGAAATCCATTAGCGAAACCCCCTTTGCCGACGTACAAAATCCAGACAAACTAAAACTTGCCCGCGTGACCGTCATCAATGATGCGAATGGTCAACAACGCAACAAAATCTATCCATTGCAAGTTGGGTACCGCAAATATGGTCAGTCCGGAATTGAAATGAGCGACTGGGTACCCCATATCGGAAGTTGCGTAGACGACATTGCAGTTGTCCGATCGATGTGGACCACCGATGACAACCACGGAGCACAAACTCAGTTCCATTCTGGCAGGCACATGCTCGATGGAGAATACCCAACGTTGGGAGCTTGGGTACACTACGGACTCGGTTCGATGAACGACAACTTGCCTCAGTTCATTTCCATGGGCAAACGAGAGTATTGGAACATTAAAGATGGTCATTACTTGGGACCGTCGCACGACGCCGTTCCGATCCGCGTCGACCCTAAGAACCCACTCGACTTTGGCAAACCAGCCATCGCAATGAGCGAAGCGGAACAGAAACTCGGTTTTGAATTGGTGGATGGTCTCAATCGATTGCGGTCTGAGGCGTATCCGAATGATCGTGCAATGGAAGCTCGCATTAAAGCGTATGAGTTGGCATTTCGCATGCAGGCGTCCGTTCCTGATTCATTAGATTTTCAATCCGAGTCCGAATCGACTCACGAAATGTACGGCCTGAATGAGCCGGAGACGAAAGAGTTTGGAATGCAAATGTTGGCAACTCGC
>CAMDKL010000302.1 GCA_945900945.1 Pirellula staleyi DSM 6068 | reverse complement strand
GCTGGCAACAGCAATCCCACCAAAATACCGATGATCGCAATGACCACCAGTAGCTCGACAAGAGTAAAACCATGTCGAAAACGCTTCCTTATTCGGACAACCATAATTTGCTCCCAAAAATTCATGAAACCTCAAACCGAAGACACCGATGTTGGAACGAAAAGACAATTCGTCCATCGAAGCCGGCATGATGGAAGCAATCGCTAATCGTAGTCCTCGCGAGTGTATGGGCGAAGCCTTAGTCCACAAGGAGCGCAGAGCGGACTTCATCAATACTTCAAATTCAAACTGTCGAACCGATGAGCGGAGCGATGAAAGAATTAGAGGGAAGGTACCTGTTCAAGCCACTACGTAGGTGCCATGCAGGTCCACGAGCCGTTACACGAATCGAACGGCATAAATTGAAGATGCGGTTAAGATTGTGTGATGGAAACGCGTTGGTATCGATGGCGTGAGTTCGCCGCGCTGAGAAAAATCGGAAGTATCAAATGACTATGTATGTATGTCAGTCGCCAGATTGAGACAGGCAGTTTACTTTTCACCGCTTGGCTGCTTTAATCGGGACTGCACCGCCGAGCGGCCGAGGTCTGGATAATCGGTAAAGAAGCCGTCCACTTTGAGTTGGTCGATCAAGACACGATGGGTTTCGTCGACCGATGTCGACCAGCTTGGCTGTTGATGCTTGCGAACCGTGTACGGATGAACGAGGAGACCCGACTGTCTCGCCGCTTCAACCAAGCCGGTCGAAACAACATCGTTGTTTGCGTTTCGACTTGCTAGAAGATCGAGCGACGGACCGATCCCTTTTGAATAGAGGGCGATGTTTTTCACTTCCGAATCGGAAGGCCGTTTGCCGAGCAACTGAATCAATGGAAGCTTGCACATCAATCGCTCGTGCAAATCCTTTAGTTCGTCCATTTCAAAGCACTGAATGAAGCAGCGATCGCCTTCTTTTTGGATCCCGAAAGTAGCTAACACTTTCAAAAGTGATTCACCCATCGAGTAACCAAACTCCTTTTTATGAAACGCAGGCGATTTCAACTCGATATAAAGCCCTGTTTGCTTCGCGGTCGTTTCGTTTAAGCCTGCGATGAGCCGAATTTCATCTGACAATCGCAGAATGCGCTGCCCAGCATTGTTTGGAAACCGGTGTGGAAGTGCTGGTTGGTTCGAACCTCGTCGGGTGCGTTCGTGCATAGTGAGCCGCTGAATCTCAGACCATGTAAAATCGGTGAAGTAGAACCGTCCATCCGACCTTGCCCGATCTGGGAATCGTTGTTCCACGTCGGTTGTCTCTTCCATCGTGACATCGTGCGTAACAACGAACTCGCCATCTTTGCTAAGAACGACGTCTTGCTCGATGAAATCTGCTCCTTGAGCGTGGGCGATCGCTTTAGCGGCCTCGGTATGTTCGACCGCGTAGCCGCTTGCGCCCCGATGCGCGATTACGATTGGACTATTGGAATCAACGAAGCAACACAGCAAAGTCAAAAACCACATCATAGGACACTCCATTTCTTTGGGCTGAACGAAATCTCAATACTTCAAGTTCCAGATTATTACGGCCTCTAATCCAGTTGTGTGGTATCTGTCGGCAATTCTTGCGGATAGATTCAACATTCGATCTGCAAGGCTCTCTACTGGTTAAACACTTCTCCACCGATTCTAGTTCCCAGCGCACGCCAAATGGTCAGCTCAATCGTACTGCTGACGCTGCGAGTCGAACCGTCCATGACGAAGACCTGAACTAGCCCAACATGATGGCTGCGACTGGTAACGACGGCATACGTTGGAACCGTTGTTGAACGTCCCTCTCGCATGCTATTGAAGTCGATGTCATAGGTCTTGTCTCCGAACGAATATGGACATTTTGTGTTGGGGGAAAACGTGGTGGTGAAGCCGGTTTGGTGCACGCGCGCGTCCACCCATTCAGTGTGCCCCGAATCGGCTTTGAACTCGCCTCCAAACGACGCAAGCTCGCTCGGTGATGTGGGTGTAGCAACGGACGTGGAAGGGTTGCCACCATCGCGCAAGTAGGGAGTGAACGCTTTGACTTCCGCTATGCCCACGGTGTTGCTCAATCCGTCTGCAAAATCAGAGATGCGTGTGGACTGGTTGACTAGGAACACGCCGCTACCTTGCCCGACTGGGGGCTGAAATATATGCCAAAGTCCAGCGTTTCCAGAGTAATTCAGCGGGTAGTGGATGAATGTAGGGCCATCGGGTCGCTCGCGATCGTTTGGCTCGCTTGGGCACAGCAGGTATGGAACCCTCACCTTGGCAACCTGCGGTTGCTGGCTGATCGGGAGCTTGAAATCGATGAGACTGTGCAGATTCGCCTGCTCGGAATAAGGGAGCAAGCGTGCATGGAAACTCCAATAGACCAAGCTACCTGCTGCGTCATAATCGCCAAGGGGCGGAAATCGCCCTAGCGCAGATTCGTGATTGTGTAATGCTAGTCCGATCTGCCGCAAATTGCTGGAACATTGCATGCGGCGGGCCGCATCACGTGCGCTCTGAACTGCGGGCAGCAGCAACCCGACAAGTATTCCGGTAATCGCAATGACGACCAACAGTTCAACTAATGTGAACGCGCATCGGTTGTGGTTCATTTATCTATAGTCTGATCTGACAGGTTGATTCAATGCTATACCAATCATAGTGGTTAGCTCAATCGACTTCCAATGATAGCTCCGGCGCACCTTCTTTGGGAATCGTCGCTTTCAATAAAGGCTTGCTTGGATTTCCAAACTTGCCCTTTAGCTGATCCGCACCCTCCGCCACGCCTTCACCAGTCATCGACAGTTTGCTTGGCTTTGCTTCTTTGCCTGGCCAAACCACGGTAATAGCATATTCGCCAGGAAGAGCACCGTCATTTTCGGCAAAGGTTGTCAGCACAAAACGACCATCGCTATTGGTCTTAGCGACGGGCTTTGGATCGTTCATTCGACTCTGTTCAAGCGGATGAAAGACAACCAACGCATTATCGCAGGGACGCCCGTTTTTGGTCTTGACAACCCCTTTCGTCGCAACAGGGGTCGGTTCCGAAGGCGCGCAGCCGAGAACGAAAGAAAGCAGCAAGGCCCCGGTCCATTTGAGGAATCTCATGACTTTGAAAACTCTTTGTTATTGTTCCGAATTGGGTGAAGTTTCCGCAGGTGTTTTGCCGCCACCATTAGCCGTTATCAATGCAGCATACGTTTGAGGGGATATACTGGCACTCAAAAAGCGTACGCTACCATCGGTCAAGCCATGAGTCGCTCCACCCGTGTGGAACGCATAGGTTTCGTTGTCATTGTGACAATTTATGACACAATTGCCCGGCGATGTTGTCGCGCCCGAAACCGCGCCGTCGAGACCGTAGTCATTTTCATGATGCCCCCACCCGCCATCTTTCAAGTACTTGGATGAATTCTTCTTTCCATTGATGTAGAAATCTGGGCGACCAGCACTCTCGCACATCAAGATTGTGTTGCTCGTACCATCCGTGACAAATGCGATGGTATTGGCTCGTCGCAGCGGAAACGCTAAAACGGGCACAGCGCCAGCGCCTTTCACCTCGGGCCCGAGAGAGCTAAATAAATCATTTTGGGTTGTACCGGACGCGTAGCCGAAGAAGGT
>CAMDKL010000301.1 GCA_945900945.1 Pirellula staleyi DSM 6068 | reverse complement strand
ATCGATGCCAACGCATGGAAAAATTGGAGATCCAAAATATTCCTGTCCCTAATTTTTCTGTCAAAACAGAGAGAACGAGATCAGGCTGATTGAAAAGAGTGCAACAAGAACAACCGTCTTGATGTCCAGGCTACACGCGATCTCGCGTTGACAACCTGAGCAGGGGTGGACGATTCCACTTGCCGGTGAACCAAGACACATTGAGCCACCGACTTCCAAACGAAACGTGGTCAATCCATTAAGATTAAGATTACGATTAAGAGTATGAGTAAGACGTAACCGTTCGAGGCCGAAGGCCGTGAACGGTTACCGTTTTTCGGTGTTGAGACATTCGATCTTCGAGACAGTCTCCGGCTTTGATGATAATTGCGGATGGCAATGAACCTCGATCGTGGTCGGCAGATTTCGCAGACGACCGCAGATTTTTGTTATCCGCACCGCCAACGCGGTTCGCCTGGATTATTCATTCGTTCTGACTAGGATCTTGTTCAAGTGTTGTTCGATTTCGTTAAACGATTGACGGTTTAATGAGTAAGTCATTGGAACACAAGCAACCTCACGACGCGAAATGGACGTTTCGTCGCCTTCCGTCCATTTACTTTCGGGAATACGGCTTGGCGGCATGCGTCGCGACTGAGAACCGATGCCAACCGTTGGCAATTGGACTTCTTGTGGTCTTTTGAGTCTTAGTTCGTCGCACAAAACCGCGTACAGGTCACCCAGTTGCTGCCAGGCTGCTTCCGATTCGGCAATTTGTGGCATCGAATCCGCGCTCGCCATCATGAGTCCAAATCCTGCCGCACCTGCGAGTAGCAATTCCTTCATGGATGCGAATATAAGGACGGCAGATCCGCCAAAGTCTAGCGGAACCATCAAGACTGCCAGAAGTGGCGCGAACAGTATTCCTGCTGGAGCAAAGCCAGTCAGCAATCGCTTGGCCATCGGCATGTCGGCCCACATTTTTGCTGTAAATTGATCCAGTTGCAGGTCGTCGAGCTCAGTGAGACTCTCCTTTTGGAACCGGTCAATCGCCCGTTGACAAGCTTCTCGAACGCGCTGGCGTTGGTTTTGGCTGTCCTCCGTTTCTTCGTCCAAACGCAAAATGCCTTTTCGATCATGTTGCTGAAGATGGTTCATCAGTACATCAGCTGTCACGATTTTTCCAGACTGACCTGAAGTCCACCGCGTTCGGATCCAGCGACCAATTGTTTCTGTTTTGCCCGTAAACCACTTTGGAATCTGAATCCAATTCGTTGCAGACGCGAGACTAGCCTTGCTCGATTCTGCAATTCGAGCCGTCCACCTCCCAGGCATGGCCCACCAAGGGGCGGTGCGTTCTAAAGATTGCGAAACCTGTTGGATGATCTGCCTGGAAACTTGGAGTCGAATCTTGGTCGTACTTGATGCTATTCCATCGGTTGAAAAGTCCAGACATGCGTTCGCAATGGAGCGTTGAAGCGAGACTGTAAGGGCCTGCGAATGATCAACGAAGACCTTGGATCGACCCATTGCATCTTTGATACGCATTCGCAGTTTCGTTGTCGTCGATGCCAGCACATCCTCAAAAAGGTTTCGTTTGTCGAGCTGGGAGCCGATATTTAGGAGCCATTCCTCCGTCGGTATCGGAGCGGGAGGCTGCGAGATCGGTTGCGTATCAATGCGGAAAAACAATGGCAATCCAACATCGTTCATTTCGATAAGTCCCGCTGGGGGTAGTGGGAGTCTGTCTCGCTGTTGTGGACCATCAAAACCATAGGCCATATATTGCCGGCTAATGCCGTGGAGTCCATAGAGCGCCTCAAGTTCAGAATGGATTTCGGTTGTTTCGTATCGACGAGGTACGCGATTGACGGCCAGAATTTGCTTCACGCTCGGCATTCGATCGCTTAAAACTCGAAGGAGCCGGCTGACGGTTTGGTCGTGCATGGCATTGGCAGGGAGCACCACAATGAAAGCCGAACAGAGGGGCGCGGCGCTCGCTAAAACACAGAGCCTCGCATCGGCAATCGATTGCGACCGTTCATGAAAGAGTGGGTCGCTGGCTACGGAATGGCTTGGAGCTTTTTCGGAGGCGAGCGTAATCGCGGATCGGTTGGGAAGTAGACCGGTTTGCACATCGGGACAGTCCATCAGAGCCAATCCCCATCGGTCGAGTTGCGGATCGGTTGCCACCAACGGAATCTCAATGGTCTCGCGAAACCGTTCGCGTCCGTTCGCGTCCCGAAATGCTCTGGGAGTTGTGTCGTTGTATTGAGCCATCGCTTGTTCAGGATCGGCAGACAGGAGTTCGCTTTCACAACTAAAAACGGACCGCAATCGCTCTTGAATAAACTGCCACATCTCTTGGTTGCTGCGCCACGATTCCGGCAACCATAGAACGAAACGATGGGTTCCTTGAGCGTTGGCTGACCCGATCAGGATACGACGTCGGTTATCATCCGAGAGGTAGGTTGAGACGAGTGATGATTTTCCCGCATTTAACAACCCGAGAACTGCAACGATTGGAGCCGCTGGAGATTTGCAGCATCGCAGTGCCTGCGTCAACATTTTTCGAATTTCCAAGGGCAAGTTCAGTGGATGCGTCTCCGTCGGCACGCCACTGATTTGCCAAGTGGATTCGATCCCTCGGATTTCACTACCGTGTTGGGTTGGGAGCAGAGCCATTAAGTCGAAAAAGGAAACGGGTGCATTTACGGGAAAAACAGAAGCAGCGAATGCATTTTGGTGTGAAGCGTCTACTAACTTATGCTCTAGCGATTGAAGCTCGCGAAGCAAAGTTTCGTAACCTGAATCATTCTTGAGCACGCGGATCGTTCCTTTTTGGCGATTTCGATTCCACTTGAAGTTTCCTATAATTCTTAGATAATAGAGTACCCAAGGTGCATCATCCAGGCAAAATTTTTTGACCTGAACGACTCAATTTGAATTTGCCTATGCCATTCGTTGAGCCTGAGGCACTAGCCGATGCCTTGCGGCCAGAATTGGCTCGCGCCTGCTGCTTCCGTATGAAACAATGATCTGGTCTTTGACGATCCTACCCTCCAACACTCCTTATATTCCCACCTTTTATCTTTCGAGGAACCTACTGTGCCTGTCTGGAATTGCATATCTCCCTATCGCTGTGTGTTTTTTGCGAACCCGTTTCAGAGACTTGTGTCGTTTAGCCGAATCAGTGCGGTGGCTGCATTTTTGTTTTGCTGTCCTGTCGATAAAAACGGAATGGGGCAAGAACCCGATAAGAAGCAAACTGTCGATTTTAAATTGGCTCCCGACTGGGTTTGGTTGGGTGAACCGAACGATGCGCAGTCTATCGTATTGCGGCGAGAATTCACGTTGGAGGGCAAAGTTGAAGAATCGTTTGTTACCGCCACCGCCGACAATCAATGTGATATCTTTATCAATGAAAAGAAGGCCACGAGTTCGGATGACTGGGCTCGGTTAGCAACCGGTGATATCAGTCGATTGCTCAAGCCAGGAGTCAACGTCATCAGCATTACGGCCAAGAACGATGGGGGGCCTGCTGGAGTTCTTGCTGCAGTTTTCGTAAAAATGGAAAATGGCAAGATCTTGGAGTTTGTTACGGATGCCACTTGGAAAGGAAGCACCCAAACCAAGGGCGCTGCTTGGCGCAAGTCTGGCTTTGACGACTCGGCATGGACCAACGTCA
>CAMDKL010000300.1 GCA_945900945.1 Pirellula staleyi DSM 6068 | reverse complement strand
CATGCGCAATTTCTCCTGGTTCCACTTCCCCCATGGCCGTCATGTCGAGACCGGAAATGACCTGTTGATGGAGTTCCCGTTTGAGGGCTGCAAGCCGCGGATCGGTTTCTTGCTCAAACTTATTCTGCCATTCCTTGACCTCATCCAGTCCGGACGTAGCGGGTTGCTCGACCACGTCTATATCGGTAGACTTCTCCTCTGAATTGGTCAATTTTGGGCGTCGCCAAACCATTTTAAATGCCTAACGGGAGCATAACGGAAATTTCTCCTCAAGTCCTGTAGCAGTTTGACAATTTCAACAAGTCAAGTCAACTCGTTTCCCACGAATGTCGACAGAAATGTTCTTTGCCCAGTCAATTGTAGTAGTTGCACGCAGTCGCCGAAAATTGTTCTAAACCATTTAGTACAAGCCTGGAAGCAGACGAAATTTAACACGATGCATATAATCAATATAGTGCGGGTCCTCCGACAAAACCCTTTCCTCCCTCAAAATGCGATTCAATTGGAATGCCACCGAAGCTACTAGTAGGCCTGCGTTCCATAGAGTTGGAAAGAGTCCAAGAAACGCAACGTGTCCGATAAAATATCCTGCGTACATCGGATGTCGGACGAAACGATATGGGCCACTTAGTTGGATACCGCGATTGGCCGCAACCAGACCAAAACTGCGTCCCAACATTATCTTGGCATGCAACTGAATGATTAGGCCAAAGACGGCTAGGAATGCTCCCGCGGCTGGCCAAAGAAACCGCATGGAGTTCGCGTCAGCTACTACTAGAGTCGGTAACAAGGACGCAATTATCGCAACGAACCAATCGCTTGAGCGTTTCGAGATTTGCAAAGCGGGACGACGAATTAGGATAAAGATTACAACTACCGTTTCTCCTGGAATCGTTATTAATGCCGAGATGTCCCCTTTGGCATAAAAATCCCAGCCTAATCGAATTACCATCTGCACAAGAAACAATAGAAGCAGCCACCGCTCTATCGCGTCCAACCTGACATCCCAACGACTCTGTTCATGGACAGATCTTTCTGCAACATTGGATGACAAAGTCATGGCGCTTTGCCGTTGAGGCTCTCTGCCAATTCGATCAATCGGCGAGAAACTTTAGCTTTAGGTTTAGCAGTCACTACCCACAACGAAGGATTGCTTCCATCAATGGAGTGTTTGTCGATTAGAATGGGCGTCAATCCTTGTTCGATCGCTGCGTAATAAACTACCGGTTGCAAATCGATAAAGCGATTCGAAATGTGCGCAATCAAGGCACCGGTGGGCTTCAGATTGTCACCATACGTAACAAAACACTCTGCCGTCAGTAAATGAAGCGGAATCGAATCACTGGAGAATGCATCGATAAACAACAAGTCAAATGGCTCGCGGATTTTTTCCTGATAACTAGCTCGCCTGCGGTTTGTTGCCTGACCCGAAGACGTGCCAGTGGAAGCGATTGCAGCCAGCCATTTTGATCGCCGTTCCAATTGCAGTCTTCCGTCTCCTAGTACCACCTCCGACACGCCGGCCGATTCGCTCAAATAGCTGAAGTACTTTCTTGCAATGCGTTCGACATCGGGATTGATTTCGTAAAATACAAACCGATCTTCCTTTGTGGCCCAAGTCATCATACCCCCTGCTCCCAGGCCAACAACTCCGACCAACAAGCCACGCGTTTGATCTTTGGATTCGAGATAGTCCCGAAAGCTTTCGATTCCAACTTCAACTCCCGTACTGGGCAAATAGTAGGAATTATGTTCTTGCGATCGCTGGGGGGCCATGAATTGAGCCCCGTGTTCAATCCGACCATTCACAAGAATCAGGCAGTCGTCACGTTTCAACACTGAGACTAATCCATATTCATTTCTTGTCCGAAAGATCAAATTCGGTTGAGAGGCAGGATTAAGGAAAAGTAGCAAACTGGAAAACAATAGCATCACTGCCACTATCAATGAGACCATCATCGACCGGCGTGCAAGAACCGAAGTCGCGGGCCGCAACGGTTGTCGTTTTTCAAAAAAGAGGATCGTCAGCGGCACGAACAGACAAATTAAAAGAGCGATTTGGAATTCAAAAAATCCAACAAACAAATGGGGAGCAACCAATCCGACAAACAACCCGCCTAGCGACCCGCCAACTGAGACCAGAAGATAGAACCAAGTTAGTTGTTTGGGTTGCGGTTTCAATCGTTCCAGTTCCCCGTGACAGGTTATGCAGGCAGCAAAACAGACTGTCGCCAATCCGGCAATCTGAACCAATATTCCGAGGTACACATTCAAGCAAACGATGGCGAGCGCAGCCACCGAACTGAAAACTAACAAGGGAGTAAAAATGCTTCTTTGATACCAATTGGGCCGGTCAAAACAAATGATAAATGAAAGCAGGTAGAGGCTTAGCGGTAAAATCCACAGGAAGGGAACGGAAGCGATTTCCTGGCACATCAAATTCGTCGTCGCCAAAAGCATGATGGACGCCGCCATCGCCAGCAACACCCAGACCCAGGGTTGATACCCTCGCAATTGAGTCGGCGCGACATCGACATTCCCATCTTCGGGAATCGGATCGCTTCCCCAATTCGTTCGTCGCACAGCTTGTAGTCCACTCCACCAACAAACCACGCAAAATACCAAGAAACCGATCGACCAGATTCTCGTTTGCGAGGCAAGCGGAAAAAATCGCTCGATCAAAAATGGATAGCTCAACAAAGCCAACATGGACCCCAGATTTGAAAGAGCATACAACCGATACGGCGAGCGATCCGGATGCGAACAGCTTTGCCATGCCTGAATTAATGGCCCGGTGATCGATAGCACAAAAAAAGGCAGTCCAATCGTCATCAATAGTAGCTTGACTATCGCCCAGGTTAGATTCTCGTCTCCGACAGGCTTGAGCTGATCGGCTGGAGCAATGTCGGCAAACATGGCGGCTGCAATCAAAACAACCGTATGTACGAACCAAGCGTTTCGAGGAGAAAGACTTAACCGCAACAGATGCGAATAGGCGTAGCCAAGTAACAAGGTAAACTGAAAGAACATCATGCATGCCGTCCAGACTGAAGCCACGCCGCCAAACCACGGCAATATGAACCGGGCAATCATTGGCTGAATCTGAAATAGCAAAAACGCGCTAAGAAAAATCGTGACCGCATATCGAAGCATGTGATTCTTAATTCTTGAGCAAGCGAGGGAAAGACAGCCGGAGTCATTCGTCCAATCAAGAATTCCTTGAACAGAGTTGTCGGAGATTAGTGACTCGGGATGAAATTCTGCCCCCCCTATTGGATCAAGTAACATCCTTGGCCACCACCCGAATCGCTAATTTGCAACTCTGCGAAATTTTCGTCAACGGCATCGGCGAACAAGTTGGGAGATAATTCAGAGGTAACGTTGATTTTGCGAGCAACAAATCCCTCGCTTACGCATCGGGTGACGAAAAACAGGCCTTACTTTAGTTCAAAGCAAATCGCAGTACGATCGTTACGGCTCAATAGTATTCTGCCAGCAACTGCGAGGTGATTCCACGTCTTTTCTCCTAGCCCTGGCAAGCGACTCAATTCACGCAGCTCGTTCGGATTGGGATCAATCAAGATAATCTCCCCGGACTCTGCTTGCACGAGTATGAGATGGCCCAGCATGAGCAATTGACCGTGTCCATACCGCCCCCGTTTCCAACATTGCCTGC
>CAMDKL010000299.1 GCA_945900945.1 Pirellula staleyi DSM 6068 | reverse complement strand
AAGAACAAACGGGAGGCTGAAACTCGACTCGACACACTTGAGGGTCTGCACGGCAACGCAGACAAGGCGGGACCGCTTGTTCCAGGTAATCCAGACTCAAGTGAAATGATTCGCCGCATCGAATCGTTGGATAACGACGAAAGAATGCCGCCTCCTGAGTTCGAAAAAAACGTGTCAGAATACGAAAAAGCTTTGCTACGACGATGGATTCAACAGGGGGCTAAATGGGAAGGTCATTGGGCCTTTCAACCCATTCGCAATACACCCGCTCCCAAGGCGATCGAGGAACGTTTTTCTCGGAACGCACTCGACGGCCACATCTTTGCTGCACTGAGTCAAGCTGGTTTAGAACCATCTCCTAAAGCAGATCCTCGATCCCTAGTCCGTCGACTTTGCTTCGACTTAACTGGTCTACCACCCAAACCAGAGTGGGTCGAACGCTTCACAAATGATCCTAGCGACGAAGCCTATGAAAAGTTGGTCGATGAATTGATAGCGTCTCCACAGTTTGGTGAGCGCATGGCCGTATGGTGGTTGGATCTCGTTCGTTACGCGGATAGCGTTGGATACCATGGCGATCAGCCTGTTCCTGTAACTCCCTTTCGAGACTACGTGATCGACGCGTTCAATGACAATAAGCCATTCGACCGATTTACAATCGAACAACTTGCTGGCGATTTGTTTCCAGAGCCTACGACCGAACAACTCATCGCGTCCGGTTACAACCGACTTGGTATGATGAGCGCCGAGGGAGGCGCTCAGCCCAAAGAATATTTGTCGAAATACATATCCGAGCGAGTTCGGAATGTCAGTGGAGCTTGGCTCGGAGTGACATTTGGTTGCTGCGAATGCCACGATCACAAATTCGATCCTTTTCCAACCAAGGAGTTTTATCAGCTCGAAGCGTTTTTCGCGGATATCCAAGAAAAAGGACTCTACAGCGCGGGAGATAAAACGGATCCGTGGGGACCTGAAATGGCTGTTCCCAATCCCACGCAGAAACAAAGCATGAATGAACTGTCGACTAAAATCGAAAGCATTCGCAAATTATTGGACACGCCAAGCGATACACTGGCGAATTCGCAAGCCAAATGGGAAAAAGAGCAAGTAGCATGGACGACGATCAAGTCCTCGGCTGTCAAATCGCTCCAGGGTGCGACTCTTGTTGCACAGGAGGACGCATCGATTCTGGCGAGCGGCAAGAGTCCGAATACAGACACTTACGAAATTACCTTTAGCGACGTTCCCGAGTTTACCGCAATTCGAATCGAAGTTCTGCCCCACGATTCCTTGCCCAAGAAAGGTCCTGGTCGGGCAGGCAATGGCAACTTTGTTCTGAGCGAGTTCGAAGCGTATTGGCAATCGCCCGCCGACAAGGATAAACCATCGACCGACGAAACTCCAAACACGGAATCGATTCCTCTTCAGAATGCGACGGCTACATTCGAGCAAGCTGGAGCGGCCGACGGAAACCCCTACGGCAAGTGGACAGTTGCCGCCGCCATCGATCACGATGCGAAAGGGCCAACCTGGGGTTGGGGAATCATGGAGCAAGTTGGACGTACGAACTACGCCGTATTCGAGCTCGACCCGAGTGCGCCACTGCCTGCGAACCGACAATTGAAACTCGTGCTGAAACAGAATCTAGACAATCCAAAACATACCATTGGACGCTTTCGTTTCGCCACGACCAACGCAGTGCGTCCGATTACCGCCGCGACCGGAGTTCCACCCGAAATTGAACCTGTTTTGCAAGTCGCTCAATCCGAGCGTTCCAATCCACAACGCGAGCAGATCGCAAAGCACTATCGGACCATCGCTCCTGAGTTGCAATCCGAACGAGAACAGGTCGAGCGGCTCACAAAGGAACTCGATCTGCTGGACAAGAAAGTTCCTCGCACGCTAATTACCAAGCGTGTAGAGCCAAGAACAATCCGCGTGCACTCACGTGGCAACTGGATGGACGAATCGGGTGAAGTTGTCGAACCTGGCATTCCCGCAATTCTTGGCAAACGGCCTGAGGCTGTAGGCCGACTGACTCGCATGGATCTCGCAAAGTGGATCGTTTCGCAAGACAATCCGCTGACGTCACGCGTGGCCGTGAACCGTCTTTGGAAACTCTTTTTCGGATATGGTCTCTCTCGCAAACTGGATGACTTGGGGGCTCAAGGGGACTGGCCGACACATCCCGAATTGCTGGACACGCTTGCCTCCGAGTTGATGAATTCAGGCTGGAACATGAAGCATACGGTCAAGTTGATGGTGATGTCCGAAACATACAAGCAGTCGTCGCTACCAAGCGCTGCAGTCTCCGAAAAGGATCCGTATAACAAATGGCTGTCCCATCAAGGTAGGTGGCGACTCGACGCGGAATTCGTGCGCGATAATGCGATGGCGATCAGCGGGCTTCTCGTCCAGTCGGTCGGCAACAACAACGGGCGTCCATTCCAACCTAAAGGCTATTGGGACTACCTGAATTTTCCTAAACGCGAATGGCAAAAAGGGGTTGGCGAACAGCTTTACCGGAGAGGATTGTACACCCATTGGCAACGCCAGTATTTACACCCTTCGTTGCTGGCTTTTGACGCACCAGGTCGCGAGGAATGCACGGCAGAAAGAACGCGTTCCAATACCCCGCTTCAAGCGCTTGTGCTGCTCAACGATCCCATTTACGTTGAGTCGGCTCGAGTGTTTGCGCAACGTATTTTGTCAAGTGGCAAATCGTCAGACTCCGAGCGCGTCGAGTGGGCAATTCGAGACTCGCTTTGCCGCAAAGTGGATAGCAACGAATCGCAGTTATTGCTGTCTTTGCTAAACAAACACCGCGCTGAGTACATTGCCGATCCTGTTGCGGCGGACAAGCTGCTATCAGTAGGCGATTATCCAATGGCATCCGATTTGAATCGCACAGAGCTTGCGGCTTGGACGAGCGTGGCTAGAGCAATATTGAATCTTCACGAGACAATCACAAGGAACTGAGGTCGACCATGCTTTTACCATCCTCCATTGCTCGCCGATCCTTCTTGCGTAGCTCCGGACTGAGTGTCGGGTCCATGGCACTGACCAACCTGTTGGCACAGTCCTCCGGTCGGGGTTTGCCGGCCGACGATTCGCTTGCTGGTAAAGTGGACATAGCGCAAACTGGAATGAACGGTGCATTAAAAACGTTGCACTACGTCCCAAAAGCCAAACGCATCATATGGCTATACATGGCAGGTGGGATGAGCCACCTGGACACCTTTGACAACAAGCCAAAGCTCGTCGATCTCAATGGCCAGCCGATGCCTGAATCGGTGACCAAGGGGCAGCAGATTGCGCAATTGCAAGGTGCCAAGCTCAACTGTTTTGCTCCACAGCACCCATTTAAAAAATGGGGCGAATCCGGCCATGAGATTTCTACCATTTGGCCCGAGCTTGCAGGCAAGTGCGCCGACGATTTGTGCATGATCAAGTCCATGCATACCGAGGCCATCAATCACGACCCGGCCCATACGTTTATGAACACGGGCTCGATGAATTCCGGGCGGCCAGCCATGGGGTCTTGGTTGCTTTACGGGCTGGGTGCTCAGTCGCAGAACTTGCCCGGCTTTGTGGTGATGGTGTCCACTGGGAAATTTGGCCAGAGCCAACCCATTGCGGCTCGTCAGTGGCATTCAGGTTTCTTGCCTAGTCGATTCCAAGGAGTTGAAT
>CAMDKL010000298.1 GCA_945900945.1 Pirellula staleyi DSM 6068 | reverse complement strand
TTCCAGGAGTAGATGATGGACTCGTCCCGTTAGTATTGGACGTCATCTTATTGACCATCGCATCATTGTCGCTCGCAATTCCAACTGGAATGGTGCTCTGGCTCGCAAGTCCTAATTCTCAGACGATGGACCCAAAACTTTTTTTTGTTGCGGGCGTCGTGGCTGGTATTGCCATTCCGATTGCGATGTCGATTGCATTTCCCAATCTTCGTTCCGACGCTTTTCCTCCGAAAGGGCGGGAACTTACGCTGGCTTGGCTTTGCTTTGTTGGCGTTTTGTTTGGTGCTTCACCGTACCTCCCCAGACGGAAAAGCAAATCGAAAACCATTTGATAAGTCCGTCGCTGAGGTACTACGGGTGGCTTGCATAAGTTATTCAAGCAGGAAGCTCGCATAAACACGCGATGTCAAATTTGCGAGAAAGGATTGGATTTTCGGGTTGCGAGCCTCTCAATTCACGCGGAAAGGAGGCGGATTGCGCTCAAGGTCCGCTTCCCATTCAGCAAGAAGGCTTTTCAGCTTGGCAAGCGTTTCCGGTGTTTGTAAGCAAGATTGTTGCGTTCTCCAATGTCGGCTTCGAGATTGAATAGAAACGGCATTATGCCGTCCAGCATGTACTTCCACTTGCCGTGGCGAACCGCTCTTTGCTGCCGGGCCGTAATCCACACGATGCGTAGATATCTTGCTGGCGATACAACGGCAGATGCAATACAAACTTGCAATTGGTGATGTGGGCTGCTGTGGAAGGATGGTATCGCCCCTTTTCCCCAAGATTTGCCTCTCCTTCAACCAAAAGCTCTCGTTCTGGATCGTTCACATAAGCCAACACAGGCTTTTTGTACCGAAGGACGACTACCTGAACTGGGATCGTCTTGAGGGCTTCAGAAAAGTCGTAGTGTTTGATGAATAGTTCGCCTGAGTCGATGCGTGCTTGGAAAGCAGGCGGAATAGAAACTTCGACTTCTTCGCGTGGTAAGTGCGCTGGAAACTTGTCGGCGGCAGGCTTGCGTTCCTTGGGTGCTTTGGTCCGCTTGTAAGTGATCTCTTCGAGTTCTTGTTCAGCTTCCTTCTTGGCCGCTTCAAGGGCTGCTTGGAGTTCTTTGTCGTCTTCGAACTCGATGAGCATTTGATCGGCGCCGATGAACTTCTCTCGCTTCTTGCCAGACATCAAAAACCGGATCTCAGCCCGGAGTTCTTCTCGCTCTTTGGTGAGTTGATCGATCTGTGATTTTTGTGCAACGATCGCATTGGATTGCACGAGAATAACCTCGTGGCAGGTGTTCAATTCGGCTGGTAGTTCCTTCGCGTCTTGCATGCGTGTACTATAGCGCGAAGTGTCAAAAGCGCAAGTGGTGCAAGCAAGATAATGTCATAAAAAGTCAAAAAAGTTTCGATCCTTTTTAATTGCCTTTTGAAGGTGGTTCGAGGTTGGGTGCAACGTAGCGTTTCCGTCGCTTTACACTTGAGAGTTCAATGCCAGAAAGAAGCAGATTGAGCTCCGATGCATCCATGACAACATGCTTGGCATCTGCCTTTGGCTGAGGGTGCTGCAGACTTCCGCGCTCCAAACGCTTCATCCAAATCGCGAGACCATCGGTATCCCAATACATGAGCTTCACGCGATTGCGACTCTGTAGTCCTTACCAGCACAGGCACAAAGGATCGAGTGCGGGAGCCTTCGACTCTGTCCTGCGGCGTTGCCGATACTTGTGAGGAGCCTGCAAAAATTCGCCTCCAGTAGTATAACGCGGACTTGCAGCAACCTATGGAATCACAGAACTGTTCGACGGAAAGCTTGCTATTCTGGAATTGTTCGTATCGGGACTGCCAAAGTTGAATAGTGGCCGGGTAGGAGGAACGCGCCATAAGGCAACCGGACAATAAAAACGTACCAACGAACCCACTTCTGGGTGGGACGGTCGGTTCACGCGGAAGTTCCTTGTTGGTTGCCATACCGAAGGACGATTTGACGCTTAGTTATTTGGCGTGAATTGACTGTCCTATCCAGATTTCCAGTCCTGCGATGCGCGATGTGTGTGGCGCAACACACTCGCATTTGGAGCGAGTGTTGAAACAGGCTTTAGGCTGTCAAAGATTTATTCAATGCATTCCCTGGGGATCTATTCGCCAACGAAGATAGTGGTGTCGTGTTTAGTTGGAATCCTACATCGTGCAGACTATTATTCACTTCAAGATAGAGCTTTGCACCGTGGATATGATCGTTCATTGATCCGGTAACGGACCGATTCAGTGCTTTTGCAAACGTAAATAATCCGCTTGATGGGGCAATACACGTGTCGTACACCGATTCATTTCCATCAGCGTCCATAAACTCTCGAATCGTACTCAATGTTTGCGAGATAAAGGTAGATTCATTTGAGATACCTTTTCCAAACATCAGGCAGGAATACATCGAAACAGTGTTGCACAAAATGATGTACTGAGATCGATTCGAAGTGAAAAGATGTGCAGACCAATCATTGATGGGATTGTCGGCCAACTGAACGCTCGGCAGTTTCCCGATCTTGAGTTTGGTTGCTAGTTTGACCGAAAGTCGAATGATCATCGTTGATTTTAAGTTACTTGCCAGGGAAGACCATGATGCTGGCTTGAGCGACACTCAATCGCAATGTCTACGACGTGTAGGCAATTAATCGGTTTTATTGGAATTCTTTTTTGCGGCGATCGCGAAATCGGTGCCCCATTTCCGCAGTTCAGCGATGAGCGGACGAAGTGAAGTCCCTAATTCAGTAATTGAGTATTCAACCTTGGGTGGCACTTCTGCGAAAACTTGCCTGCCAATCAGACCGCAGTGTTCAAGATCACGCAACTGTGCGCTCAAAACTCGATGCGTCACGCCTTTGAGCTGACGCTGAAGCTCGTTGAAGCGAAGAGTTTTTTCCAGTAACAGTGCCACGATCATCGTCTTCCAGCGGCCGCCGATCAGATCAATCGCAGCTTCGACGGGACACCCATCATATTCACATTCGCGTTTTATTGGCAATTCTTGTCCCCAGTATCAGTTTGGTAACTATCTATCCGGAAAGTGCGTTCTTGAAGCGAAACCTAGTTGCACTAGGATACGAGATCGAGGAAAAGATTTCGCAATACAATTCAGGCAAAGGCAACTCATGAAGATTTTACCAGGCATTTTCAAATTCGATACGGGCCCATTCAACTGGTATATATTGGAGGAAGCAGGGCGAATTACCTTGATCGATGCAGGGTTTCCTGGCCACTATTCGATCTTCATTGCCGGACTCAAGGAGATTGGAAAGTCGATTGAGGACGTCGATGCGATCATTCTCACACATGCCCATGCTGACCACACCGGCTTCGCGGAGCGTTTGCGGCGCGAGTCGAACGCGACGGTCTATATTCATCGCGATGACAAGGCAGGAGTAACGCGTCCTCTAAACCTGCCTTGGTATGGTCTGCTTTCAAACGCATGGCGAACGTACACTCGTTCGATGTTGGTACATGCAACCTGGAACGGCGTTTTTCAGCTACCCTCGGTTTCAAAGGTCACTGTATTTGAACATGGTGACATTCTCGAAGTTCCGGGGCGCCCACAAGTGCTCCACGTCCCCGGCCACACCCCAGGCGAAGTGTGTTTCTTTCTTCCTGAACGGCAAGTGGCTGTTCGGCGACAACTAGATATCCGCATTAGCGACAACTAAATTTCCCGACTAGATTTTGGTCGATTTC
>CAMDKL010000297.1 GCA_945900945.1 Pirellula staleyi DSM 6068 | reverse complement strand
CGTGTTGATTTCCTTCATTCCATTTTTTCTGCAACGATGACCAGCATCGCTCGATTGGATGGTATTTGCTGTGATACGGTGGATAGTAAACTAGTCGAATCTCTAAATTGCGGGCCGCATCGAGGTTTTCAAAAATGGGAGTCGTGTTCTCCGTCTTTTTCAATGGTTTTCCTTTCTGAATCCGCTTTAGCCGATAGTTCATGCGGTTAAGAATATCGCGAAGGGTTCGTTCGCTTGGTAGTCGTTCGTCGGTGTAGCCCATGAAATTCGTATAGCCAACGCAACCGGCAAACAGCAATCTTCTGCCTGGGCGAGAGGTTGGACCTGTCAAACATAATGGACCGAATATGGATGCCGTCATCCGAAATCCGAACTCTGGAATCTTGCGAATCGAGTGGTAGCAAGGGTCGACGTAGAATGGCTCCCCATTAGGGGCTGATTTGTCGCACGGTGCTAGCTCGCGATGTACGCTGGCGAAGAGATGCGTCTCAACACCAACACTTCACCGCGCCCTTTGCAATTCAAGTCGCCTATCTGTCTTTGAACCCATCGGGTGCGTGGGATTTTTATCGGACGAGGGACCTCCCGCGTCGCAGGATGTAGGGCCGCTGGCGTCAACGCAAGCGCTAAGCTCAATAGGGCAATCGCGTCGTTTTGAAGCTTGTCTATATGTCGCCAAATAAGCGGCAAGAAGCTTAATTCGAAATCTCTCGCTTCTGAAAGGGAGGCTGAGGGATGAGCTGAAAAGTCTCTACCAAGGATGAGGCTGCCTCGTCGCATGCCACCCGCCCACTGGCAGCCAAGGTTTCCCATGACCACTAATGTTCCAGCAATCAATTGTGGAGCGCAATAGTCGCCGGCATCGCCAGCAACGAAAACGGTTCCGCGGCGCATGCGTTCGCAAGCGCGGTCTCCTACGTTTCCTGAAATCAAAATATCTCCGCCCCGCATGCCAGATTTTTTCCCAGCCAATGGTGACGCCAATCCATTTCGGCAATTCCCGAAGAGGTAGATGAATCCATCCGTCATACCCGCCCCCAAATGGTCGCGTGCGTTGCCTGAGACCACGAGTGAGCCACCACCCATGCACTTTCCCGTATTGTCACCTACGTCGCCAAGGATGCACATCGTTCCATTTTGCATCTGAGACCCTAAGCCGTCGATCGTTTCACAATCCCCCGCAATCACGAGAGATGGTTCTGAGGCCATGTGATCTGATGATAGTTCAAAGACGTTACTCAGCGCGACGTCTCCGCTTTCGGTGGAAAGGACCGTTGCATTGATCTGTTCTAAAGACAATCCCACAAAAACATCTGGACGAATAGAGGAGCCGTCAATCGCTCCGAAATAATTGCGAGTCCGCTGAAGTAAAAGCATTGAGTCTAATCGGGTGATTGGAGAAGATTACCGCGACACCATACGCTTGGGTCTTCGAAATAGGGACTCTGTAGCGTTCTGGCTATGGTCTGGTTGCCAAATACGGAATCGTTGATCGTGTAGAAGATCCCAATTTCTTGAAATTCCTCTGGGGAAAATCCAGTCAACGTGTCCCCTCGCAAGTACGCCTTGATCTCATATCCATCAGGTATAAAACACATGGCGACAGAAATGTCATTGGGATGGATAGCGGCTGGGGCGGCGCGAGCGCGTTGGATGGGGTTCAACTCGCCATGCCCCCTAGCCATTGGCTTTGATTCTGTCGGACGATTAAGAATGAAATCGAAACGGTGGCAAAAAGACGTTGCACGATGAACGCCAGGACTCCAGCGCGTATCGATATACACCGATAGCAATAACGATTTCGAGGGCAAACTACCCGCCGCAAGACTAGCCGCCTTGCCAACGGGAGCCTGCAATAGCGAATGAAAAAAAAGTCCGTCCGAATTCCATGCGATCAACATTTCAGCAAATCGCTTTCCCCCATTGAGGGAGCTCAGGGCAGGAATCTTGTACTCGTCGTCTAACCGCCAGTCCAAGCGTTCTGGATGAGCAATGGGACTTCGAAGTCGATGAATGGGGAAACCCAGATCAAATAACCACGCCGGGTCGCCAAGCAATTCATTGAGCTTCATGAATTCGCCCTCGCCATGGCTGACCTTTTGAGAACAAAAAGCAGAAACGCGAATGGTAACGGAAAGGACTGTAGGGTCATGGCGTTGAAATGAGCAGTGGATTCGCAAATTGGAGAACAGTTTTATAGTCGATTGCGGGAACGGCTTCTAGTTGTTGTCAAACTTGTCTACGTACATTAAATACGATATGCGAAGAGGGAATGGTATGGACTTAAGCCTTTTCCCATGGTTAATTTCACCCCATTGATGCTAAACTGCTAACATGGATGATCCGAATCGCCGGTCAAACCTTTTCTTGTGGAGCAAGTTTTATGCGTTGCGCGACCTCATTGTTTCGAATCAACATGCTTTGGAAACCTCTGCTCGTTGGGTTGTTTTGTACTACCTGGCTTCCGGCTCAAGAAGTAGTTTTCTCAGGACCGCAAACCAATGAAGCGATTGTTCCATTTCAAGTTCGGAGCGTATCGGTTTCTGACGCAGGTAAACAAGTCGACTACGTTTCCAACGCCAAGGGCAAGCCATTGTTGCTGGTCTTCGTGCACGATGTCAACCGACCATCGATTTCACTGCTCCGTATTCTCACTACTTATTCTGCTAAACGGGCAAACGACGGCCTGCAGACCGGCGTCATCCTGTTGAGCGACGACGCGAGCGAAGCAGAAAAGAATTTTCAACGTATGCAGCACGCACTTCATTCAGGTACTCCCACCGGAATCTCGCTTGAGGGACGCGAAGGACCAGGGAGCTATGGCCTGAATCGTTTGGTTACGCTGACTATCCTGCTCAGCAAAGACGATAAAGTTGTAGCGAACTACGCATTGGTCCAACCGAGTCTACAAGTCGATCTTCCAAAGATTGTGAAGTCGATTACGGATCTGATCGGCGGGACAGTTCCTTCCCTAGAAGAATTGGTCGGCAAGGAGGGAATGAGAATGGTACAGGGCGAAAGCAAAGGCACAACCGGCGCCCCTGACCTAAGCGGCATGGTTCGACCGCTCATTCAGAAGAGTGCATCCGAAGAACAAGTGACGCAGCTTGCAGAAAAGATCGAAAAGGCAATGAAAGACGACGAGGCAGTACGACGTGAGATTTATCGGATCGCAACTGCCGTTACTGGCGGTGGCAAACTGTCTGACTACGGCACACCCAAAGCCCAAGAGTATCTCACGAAGTGGGCCAAGGAGGGTAAGGAAAGCGGCAGCTCGGCCCCTCGTTTGGAAAAGGACACGAAGAAATAATGATGGCTTGAACTAGCAACTATTTTTTGTCTCCGCGTTCTCCTTGGCTCCGCGAGAGTGATCTTTCGTCGATCCTACCGGTGACTGCAGAGGCAAACCGGAGCCCACAAAGGGCTACGAGGCTTTCCCACTTTCGGATATCGTTTTTGCATGTGTTCGTTGAGCCTGAGGCGCTAGTTTTGAAATTGCGCTATTCGATTTAGGGGCAATGCCCCGGTTGTTTACCTAGCCCAGCCCAACGGACTCATCGTACCACACAAGTCATTGGGACCATTTTAAATGACAGCATTTGCGTTTGGAATTCGGGGCTGGACTTCTTGTTGGAGGTTGTAATTATTGCGGATCGTGGTGAGTGACATCACGGTCAATGGAGTTCCCGATACGCGACACGGAGGGTGGATAGATGACTTTGGAATTGGAAGTGGCTTCGGCAGAATTGGGTGATAAACGCTTGATTAAGAGGCTGAGCTTGATTCTTGAGAGATC
>CAMDKL010000296.1 GCA_945900945.1 Pirellula staleyi DSM 6068 | reverse complement strand
GGAAGACCCTGAATGCCTTCGGGAGGGGCGCTGATCGATCCTCCTCCCGTAAAGAACAAATCAAGGTCATCATCAGCGTCGAAATCGATCATGGCCACCCCACCACCCATTCCTTCCAAAATGTAGTAGCAGCCGCTGTGTCTTCCGCTTCGATAGGTAAAGTCGAGCTGCTTTTCCCCTCGGATTTCCTCAAACCATCCATGTGTGGACGAGTTTCCGTCTGATTCGATCAGAGCGGTAGAAAGCGACTTGGGTTGAAATGCCGTTTGTTCTTGGGGAGACGCATCGATGGGACTTCGGGAAGATCCCGAATCCCTATCGGGAGGAGCGCATCCGACGACAATAATCACGATCGAAAGTAGCAATGCAATCGCCGGGTAAAACATCACAATGCCCATAAACTTCAACTTCGATTCATCACTTACCTAGATAAGTGCGAGTCGAAGATCCGACGGAACGCATCAGCGGCACGTTTCCAAGGTCGAGCAATTTCACGTTCGCCAAGCTTTAGAGCCAATTCCCAGAGCTTAACTGTCGCTGTGATCTTGTCTTAACTGGCGACTAAGCTCCATGTTTTGTTCAAAAAGCTTTCGTGACATCTCCCAATCGCATCATTTCCTCAGCGTACTCGACTCATGGTCCCATTTTTCGCCTGAAACCCCGGAGTGTTCAGGCGGTTGCATTTTGAAATCGCCCCTCGCCGTATGCCCGAACCGTCACTGTGCCGTTAATTTCCAGGACCGCGCACCTGCCGAATCGCGTTTTGCACTTACGTCGGACCACCAAATCATCGGCGAGAGAACTAACGAGAAACGGAACGCCATAGAAATACTGACGTTCTACACTGTGAACAACTCAATGCTGCAAAGTTCAAGGCAGAGGACGAAAGGCATCCGCTCCCCGCCTCCAAAGTGCCGCGATCTCGCCAAATCCGAGTTCACCGGCGACCACGCTCAATTCGTATCGAATTTCTGCATCGTTGGGTTGTTTTCGTAGCTTTTGAGTAAGTTCGCTGTAACGATCATGCAGTTTTCGCGACTCCTCACTCCTACTCATTTCGCGCGAGTAATCGTCTAGGGCTCCTAAATCACGGTAGGTCATCGCCAATTTATAACGCGATCTAAAGTCGTGCGGATCCTGATCTACTGCCTGTTTCAACAATGGCGCCGCTTCAGCGGGTTTATTCGCGTCGAGCAGTCTTTGCGCGGTGAAGATGAGAACTGGTCGAGATTTTGGGCCGATTGCACGGGCTTTCTCTAGCATTTCGGCGGCGCGATCTGGGGCACCCATCTCGAGGTGGCACTCGGCTTGCAAAATCAATTCATCAACACCGGCTGGCAGGGCCTCCAAGACATCCAACGCCTCCCTGTACTCGTGGAGCTGGATCAGTGCGATTGCCATATTCGAACTCGCATCGGAGTTGGGACGCTCCGCTGACAATGCACGATAGTGCGAAACGGCTGCTGCGTACTGCCCCACGTCGTAGTGCAGCACCGCTAAGAGAGCATGCGGGCGGAAATCAGCCGGGTTTAACTCCAACGCACGGCCAAGCTCTACGGCTGCAGCATTGGTCATCCCTAAGTCGTAGTAAACTGTACCGAGCCAGCGATGACCTAAATAATTCTTTGGAAACTCTTCTGTCATCTGTGACAGAGCCCATTGAGCCTCAACGAGTCGCCCCATTCGATACAGACACTCGCCAGTCCACAACAATACCACCTCACGCATTTTCCCTTCAGGCTGCGTCCGCGAAAAATAGCGAATCGCAGCCTCGTGCCTGTCATGCCGAAGCAACATCGCTCCCATTAGAAAATCAAAATACTTTTCGCAGTCCTCCTCAGCCCTGAATCGCGATAGCTCAACTTCAGCCTCTCGAAAATCGCGTCTTTCGATGGCCGCAAGCGCACGAAAAAAACGTTGCTGTGGGCGGGAATACCAAACCCAATAACCAACCAGTACCGTACCGATTGTTACGCACAGCCCAATCAAACAGCGCATTCGTCGTCGAGAAATTCGCGGCCACACTCGTTAATGCCCAGCCATTCCACAATGACACAAGTTCACGCATCGACAATACCACCGATACCGCACAAAATTTAAGCGTCGCAAATCTTTGTCATTCGTCAGTTAGAGAAAAGTCAAACTTGTTCTCCTTACCTGCTTCGACCTTGGCGGTCAAACCGGACGTCTTCGCAACGGCGTATTTTACTGGCAACAGAGAATTCACCGAAGAAAGCTTCGTTCCTGGACCTGGTGGCGAAATTTGCGTCGGCATAGTGGACTTAGCTTTAAACGCACCGGCTCCGGACGGAGCATCTGAGCCACCTGCCGAGCCGCCGACTTCGACCTCCTTAATCTCTGAGGAACCCTTCTGGGAAGGATCAGGCTTGCTGATGGTAACTTCATGCTGCCCCAAAACCGCCCCGTCGAATTCCTCGAATGTATACAATTTATACCTACCTTCGACATCGGTCTTTCCGCCTGCGGGTCTCGATGAGTCTGGAGACGAAAAAGTAATAACAGCCCCCTCAACTGGTTTTCCGTTGTAGGTCACAATTCCAGAAACAGGAACCATTCGAGGCCGATCCGAACCGGAGCAACCTAAGATCAAACCTAAAACGACAATTGAGAAACTGAACACCACGGCAGAAGTGCGAAGTCGCATGTTTACTCCTAATGATGAATACTCAAAATCTATGATCAGCAGATTTAAAACCAAATCAAAAGTCGTCGCGCAAAACCTATCACAAGTTTCGCCGAGCCTGCTAACTCCATCATTTGGCAGCAAGCCGCACATGTCAATAAAATTCAGCTTGCACGCTAATCGCCCAAAAAAACCACTAACCGCGCAGCGCATAAACCCAAAATCATCAACGCGCCCCGGCGGGCTTTAGAACTCTGTTACGGCTTTTCCATCACGGCGACTGCCGAGTTGTTGATACGTCCGGTACGAAACGGTATCACTGATCATCCGCACGGCACCATCCGACATCAAGAAATGCGCGCCCCCCTTATGCTTAGACTTGTAACCCATCGACAAAGTCCAATTGTTGGGGTCATGGCATTGAGGCGGGTCGGAAGGAAATTTGGCAGCGTCTCCTGGGCACGTTGGATAGTTAATCGGAGCATTGGTCGCAAACCAAACACTGTTGGGCGTCGACCAGCCATAATCCCGATTATGATCGGAGCAAGCCGGAAGAGTTTCACCGATCATGATCGTGGACGATAAACCATCCGAAATTTCCGCGATTTTTGCACCCCACCCTTGCCGACTGACGACTCCCGAGACCCAGTCACCGCGAAGCGCATTTCCGTGACCCCACGGACCATCGCCGAGAAACCCACCTGGATACCAAGAGAATTGTGTTGTTTGACACGCCCCATGCGGGGAATCCATCTGCTGCGCCCCCATCGAAAATGCATAGTTTGAGTTGGCCATATCCCAACTACCCACCGTGGTTTGACTGTACGAAGGACAACGCAAAGCCGACATCTGTTTCCTGGCGACCCAAGAGGCACCGTCATTGTCAAATCCAGCATTTCCCCCTGTTCCCGGCGCCAAATTACTCTTGGGAACCCGCCACCAGTCGATTCCGGCGAGATTCGTGAAGTCCAACGACTTGTACAGCGGAGCCTGATCTCTAAACGGGAGCAAATACACGAACTGGTTCCCCTTGTAGTTCGGTGCACCCCAGGACGAATTAAACCCCGACGGCAACATTTGGGAGTTGTCAATGTAGTTATGCACCGCCAAACCAAGCTGCTTCAGGTTATTCTTGCACTGCGTGCGCCGGGCGGCCTCACGCGCCTGCTGGACAGCCGGCAAGAGCAGGGCGATCAAGATTGCAATGATCGCTATAACGACCAGGAGTTCAATCAGCGTAAACCCGCGTAGACGCATCCGAGACCGCTCCATGACATTCCTC
>CAMDKL010000295.1 GCA_945900945.1 Pirellula staleyi DSM 6068 | reverse complement strand
CAATACTCAATGCGTATATCAACTAGTTTTGCCTCAGGCATAAAGTCGACTTTCGTCACTAGCCAATCTGCATCAAGACCCAATAAAGCTCTATAATGTTCTGTTGTTAATTCGTTCATCCCAAAAGGATAGCGAATCCCTGGTTTTTTTACACCCAGCCACTAAATTCCACGAAGAACCACAACAACAAACAAATTGCTTTGCAATTTCACACACACACACACACTCTCTCTCTCTCTTGTCAAGAGGTGGAGGCACAGAAAACAAAAGTATTTTGCTTTTTTAGGCGAGTGTTTTGGAAGCTTAACGAGATTGCGTCATTTTCCCGCAATATGAGCTGCTGTAGCTCGACATCGACAAGGATCGATTTGTAAACCACAGAGACAGAAAGAACACAGAGATCTTTTTCGGGTTTTGCGATTTTACTCTGCGTACCTCGTGCCTCTACGGTTCTATTCATGGCAGGCATTATCGTGTTGCGCGATATCGACAAAGATCGAGTGCCTGCATTCACTTCGGATAAAGTTCGCTAAGACGAAGGGAGTATTCGAGTTGCACTTCACCTCTTTCGTCGAGAATTTGAAACTGCAATTGAGGATCGACAGGTTTCCAATCAATATTCAGTCGGCCGACATTGGGATTGTGGTAGGTCTTGGGAATAAGTCGCAGGCTATTGGGTGTAGGCGAACCACGTGGATGAACCTGTGTCATGGAGCTTGCAGTAAAGTCAAATAACGAGTAATCGTTGGGACCTTCCATGCGAGAAAACTCGCACCAATGGCGATCACCACTCAAGAAAACAACTCCCGACGCTTTGGTTTGATGGATGAGATCGAGCATACGTTGGCGTTCTCGTGGAAAATTAGCCCAACACTCGCCGCCGTGCGCGGTCGGGATGAATTGAATGCTTGAAACGATCAACCGTAAGCGCGCGGGTTCGCTTAGCCGTTCTTCGAGCCACCGCCATTGTTCGTCTCCTAGTACGGTTGCTTCTGGATCGTAGTTGGAAACGTAACTTCCCCCGCTAGGAACAATAGTGTGCTCGCCCTTCTTAAGTGGGCTGCGAAAGTATCGCGTGTCCAAGAGCACGATCTGTACTCGGCGGTCGCGCGGACCAAGCGTTTTTGATGAGTACACTCCTGCTTGACTGCGTCGGGGAGAGTCGTTCGGGACATCGAGCCAGTCGAGAAATTGCTGTTGGGACTCGCGACGCTTTGTGAAATCGGCGCCACCGTCGTTTGGACCAAAATCATGATAATCCCATGTAGCCAGAATGGTTGTTTGCTGGCGTAGGGTCTGAAAAAAGCGACTCGATTTCAGCGCATTGTATTTCTGTTTCATGACGTGCATGTCACTCGTATCTGCATATATATTATCGCCCAAAAACAGGAATAGATCCTTGGGTAGTTTGAGCGTCTGGTCGAGCATCGCGTGCTCAGTTTTATCCAAACGCGACCCGAATAGTACCGCACGAATCTCGCCGTCGTCCTGCGCATACAGTTTTGCCGCTTGCTGATAGAAAGACGCGACGAACACTACGGCTAACAATCGAAGCACGATCCAGTCTCCTAAAAAATGTGGTTGTCGTGATGCGTTCAGTTTAGACCGCGTCACTGATCCATTTTACTGTTTTGGTTTGACTTCAAGGTGACCTGCAGTAGAATGAAAGGTAACCGTCGGCCAAATGGATGTATTACATGAGTGCAAGGCAATCGAGGTGACATGAGCGGCTTGGTGGGTCATTCTCTATATGCCATCTTGGGGTTAAAGGCGGCGGAGCAACGTCGGCTGCCGTTGGCAGCGGTCGCTCGGCGATATTTCGCAAGCTACTTGGCTGGTGCTTACCTGGGCAGCGACATTCAAACGATGCCCGAGGCGGTGTGCATCGACACGGGGCGAGAATGCGGTTACGGGACTGTACCAGTGGAACGAAGTCCATTTACTGGCGGTGCTGTTCGCCCGTTCACTTTGGAGACACCTTCAGGACCGACGACGCCTCGTGAAGTCCATCGTAGGTTCTACGGTCGAGCGCATTTGATTTTTGGTTGGGATCGAGCCGATCTCGAACTCGCCGTACCTTGGGATCACTTGCCCGACTATCTTGCTGCTGTGATCGACGACGCGGAATTGATCAGCGGAGTGGGACTGCGGCCCGTCGCCTACATGTTAGGTTGGATTGTTCACATTGTGAGCGACAGTTTGATTAAATCGAAACAGCCTGGCTTGACCTTGAACCTAATCGACGGCTTGTACACGCCTCGCAATCGCCCCATTCAAGATTTGTTCGAGTTTCATAAGATCGGGAAGGAGGAACTGCGATTGAATTGGCCTGCAATTTTTCAAGATTTATCGGAAACACCGGTCGAGAATTTGCAATTGCACGCGATGCGATGCTCTCAGCCACGCGGCAAACTGGCGAGCTTGTTTTCTGACGGCTGGGCCGCATCGCAGTCGAAAACGCTTCACGCCATTTTGGTTGAGAACCGCCGTTGGCTACCATATCACATTAGCGATATCTTAGTCGACACGCGTCTGGAGGATGGCGAATGCAGCGAGCCCATTCGCCGTTTGGTTGGAATGCCTTACGAGGGAATGATGCATGCCGCCGAAGTTGCCGGGATACGTGGCATGTTGGCGCAGCTTACAGAAGCCATCGCCGATATGTTTGTGGCTGTTGAGCAGCGGTCAACTTTGCTCGCCTCACTCCCCGCCGATGATCCCGATTGGGGCACACTCCGCCAGTCTTGGAAAGTCAAGAAGTAGTTGTGTCGCTACCCCATGTTTCGAACGGCAATGAACTACATCTGTGACTAGATTCTACTGATTCCCACTCGCTGCCGAACGTTCCGGACATGCTAGAATCCATGTTTTGGAACACAACCTTCCATGGAAGAATTTGAGAAAAGCCCCCCATACTCTTGGAGACCTATTTTGATTCGCAAATTGCAATTAATTACCTGCGTTGGATTTCTCCTCTCGCTTACCTGTATCATTAGAACGGCTTCCGCACAAAGGGAGCCTGATAGTTTGATCTGGGAAGAAGGAATTGTTTACTCGACTCCTAACGGTGAAGCGTTGGCTCTAAACATGGCGCGACCAAAACCGGATAGCGGTTTGCGACCAGCTATTCTGTGCATTCACGGTGGTGGGTTCCGTGCCGGCAAGCGAGAGAGTTATGATAACCAATGCAAGAAATTGGCGTCAAAAGGCTTCGTCGCTGTCACAATCACGTATCGCCTAGCGCCCAAACATCAGTTTCCTGCTGCGGTTCACGATTGCAAGGCAGCGGTTCGATGGCTACGTGCCAACGCAGCCAAATACAATATCGATCCGACAAAGATCGGTGTTACTGGCGGCAGCGCTGGTGGTCACTTGGCACAGTTCTTAGGTGTGACAGCCAATGTACCTGAGTTTGAAGGCACCGGCGGCAACCCTGGACAGCCCAGCCATGTAAATTGCGTGGTCAATGTTTACGGACCAAGCGATTTCACGAAATCGTATGGCAAGAGCGTCGATGCACACGAAGTACTGCCGTTGTGGTTTGGTGGCAATCTTGAAACACATCGTCAGCGTCATATCGTTGGCAGTCCTCTCTTTTGGGTAACACCTGACGCAGCACCCACACTGTGCATTCATGGAACCGAAGACAAATATGTTGCCCACGAGCAAGCGGTATGGATCGTCGACAAACTAAAAGCGGCTGGTGTCGAGGCCGAATTGCTTACTATGGAGGGTGCTGGCCATGGTTTCAAAGGAGTGGACGCTGAGAAAGCGGATAAAGCAACGCTCGACTATTTCCAAAACCGACTGGTTCAATCCCAATGATCCACACTCAGCCATTGAACCACTGAGACGCGAAGAACGCAGAGTGTTTTTTTGTTAAACTAACAGCCGCTACACTGCGTGCGATTTACGCAAGGCTTGAGAGACGAAGTTTCCCGAAGTGGTAGCTTAGGATGAGCACCATCTGTATTGGTCAGGACGCGATGGCTGCCGGAGACGACGCGGTGTTGCACCGACGCCGTGTCCGACGT
>CAMDKL010000294.1 GCA_945900945.1 Pirellula staleyi DSM 6068 | reverse complement strand
TTGAGTTGGACGTCAGCGCCTTTGCCCTTGGATTTCATCCAGAAACTAAAGTTCTTCATTTCCGTAATGTCAGTGCCAAAGGGCCCAGTTTCGAAAGCGCACCAGTTCCAACCCATTCCTTGCCATTCATCCCCGCTGCCTTTGAACTTAAACTCAAGCGCCGTATCGCCACTGTGAGCTTCAACCTTCTGTGGTTGGATGGAATTTGCGTTAGCCCAGCCTGCGCCCTTGCTTGTTTTTTCACCGTCCCAGACCACAACTCTTTTAGTGGCTGCAGTCGACTTCGATGGTGAGACAGTCGTGGCATCGGTGCCGGAATCTGCGAGGACAATAGCTGAGCTGATTGCAAACAAGGTGATCGCAATCAGTGAAAAATACTTGGTTTTCGGTTCTAGCGATGCCATCATAATTTTGGGAATTTCGTGGTGAAGTTGTGGGGAAATCTAGGATTCGTTGAGGTCGAAAAGGGTTGGTTGTCAAAATATCGATTTGGTTCGACGCAGATGCCTTTCATGACTCATGGGATCTTGCGGCCTTGCGCCGCCTCCCAGAGCGCATACCAATCTTCATATTCCATCCTGATGGCTTCGGCCTGCGCAGCAGATTGAAGGCGTTCGAGTTTGTTGGTGCCGATGACCGGCAGTGGATGACTCGGGTGAGTAAGAATCCAAGCATATGCAAGCTGTTCCAACGTCGCAGTATTGTAACGGAACGACATGTCGTTTGCGGCCGCAGAGAGGCGCTTTGCGGCGGAATTGTCTGGACCAAATATTCGCCCACCAGCCAACGGACTCCAAGCCATCGGCAGCACGCCAAGTTTCTCGCACTGATGCAATGTGCCGTCGTTGATTGGCTCCGGGTGCAGCAAGTGGAACTCAATTTGGTTCGTCACGAGCGGTTGGTCCATGTGCGTGTTCAGCAGATCAAACTGGGAAGGAGTGTAGTTGGACACACCCGCCGCAAGGATCTTGCCGGCTCGCAACAACTCGTTCAATCCCGCTGCCGTGTCGTCGGCGCGCGTAAGCCAGTCGGGGCGATGAACCAGAAATAATTCGACATGGTCGATACCAAGCAGTCGCAAAGATTTTTCGAGGCTTTTGACCAGGCGCGGGCCACTGGAGTTGTAATGTGCCGTGCGTCGTTCGGGATGATTGGAACAAGGCACGTAAATGCCTGCCTTCGTTACAAGCTCGAGTTTATTCTTTAGTCCTGGCGATAGTGCGAGCGCCGCGCCGAGTTGTTGCTCCACTTCGTAGAGGCCGTAAATCTCAGCCGTATCAATAGTCGTGATGCCGAGGTCTAGGCAAGCGTGAAGCCGGCCGTTGATCTCCTGTGGTGTCGGGTTCGTGTCGAGCAGTCGCCAAGTACCGTACACCATGCGAGAAAATTCCGGGCCATGCTTAGCGAGTTTTATTCGTTTCATATTGTATTCGTTGGCTTAATTGGTTTCGGTGTAGTCGCGAAACGCGGCCTTGGCTGCGACGTCTGGATTGTGTGATGTCAGGGCGGGGCCAACCTTGACCGCGAAGTCCAGCGCTAGAACTTTCTCGGCATATAGCTTCCAAGTTATTCCGTCAGTGGATGCTAAAGCCGAGAACTGATTCCCACTCCGTATCACTCGCAGCCAGGAATCAGGATAGGCAGCGGGAAACTCAGGCGAGGCCGTTGGCAGAATAGCAGGATAGATCGCCTGGCAATCAACTCCTGATGTTGCGCGAAATTGCATTTCATACGCCCCGAGGTTGTTATTCCGTGGCTCATTGTCTGCGAACACAACAAACATTAGGTGGGCGCTCTGGGAATCTAGACTCTCTCGAATCATTAGGCCGGCCTTGGAGTACAGGTGTGCTGGCGTGAAACTTTCGACTCGGACTGCGACATCGAAGTCGCCTAACATGTCTTTAAAGACAAAATGAAACTGGTCTGCTTTTTCCCAAATATCCACCCCGCCCCCGATGAGGTCCCAACCGGTTTCAACCGGCTTCGCAGAGCCCGCCCATTGAGGCGAGCCAACGTCAGTATTGGAAAAGTTTCCTAAGTAGTTGTCAGGCGATGTAGTCACGTGTTTTGTCCGGTCCCATCTGGTTGTGGTTGTTGAAGTTTATTTGGTAACGAGACTTTGACGGCGTATGGGTATAAACAGGATTGAAGCCCATAGCGATTTTTTTCCGCGCAATACTAAACATCCACATCGATGCGATAACCTTCGCGTTGCTGGCGGCTAACCATCGAATTCGCCTCATCATCATTGGCAAACGTTTCTTTCTTCGGATCCCAATGCAGCTTTCGCTCCAACCGCATGGCGATGTTGGCGAGATGGCAAAAGCTTGCGCTTCGATGCTGCGATACGACATCGCTGACGGGCGTACCGCCATCTCGGATGCAATCGAAGAAATTCCCCATGTGATTGCCCGGTTTCTTTCCGTGATATAATTTGTCGATCGCAGCTTGGAGCCACTGCGGCCCGTCCCCGCCTTTCGGTCCGTCCTTAGGAGCGGCATCATTCCCCCAATCGTTCTTGCTGATCTTATGAGCGACGCCCAGTTCTTCGGCGGGCTTACCTGTCAGGCCACCTCGATTGACGCGAATACGACCCTTGTCGCCACTGATGATCAATTCATTGTTGCCTGAGCTAAGTTTCGCGGTATGTCCGTCAGGAAACTCGAAATTACAATCGAATTCAAACGCCGAATTGAATCCATTATCGACTTTCCCAAACATCCCTTTGCCTTCGATCGAAGTCGGTCCGGAATTTGACATTCCCAAAGCCCATAGGGCGATGTCGCCGTGATGCGCACCCCAGTCGGTGACCTGTCCGCCACCATATTCGAGCCACCAACGGTAGTCAAAATCGCCACGCTCAGGACAGTACGGCACCTCGGGAGCTTGGCCCAGCCATCGGTTCCAGTCGATATGATCCGGCTTGGGCTTGTTCACAAACGGGCCACCCTTCTCGCCTTTGCCAATGCCGATGAGGCAATGCAATTTGTCGCCCAGCAAACCGCTTTGTGCGATGGCGACTGCCTTGAGAAAGACCTGTTCGAATTCGCTACGCTGCTGCGTTCCGACTTGGAAGACTTTTCCTGTCTCTTTGGCGACCTTGCAAATCTGTTGACCTTCGCGAATCGTTAGCGAAAGTGGTTTTTCACAATAGACATGTTTCCCGGCACGCATCGAATCAATCGCTATCTTGGCGTGCCAATGGTCGGGTGTGCCAATGGTCACGGCGTCGATGTCATCTCGAGAAATGAGTTCTTGGTAGTCGTTATAGATTTTGCAGTTGTTTTTGTATCGCTCGGCAAAAAATTCTGCGTTGTGACGATTAACGTCCGCGACGGCGACCATGTCTCCCAACACTCCTGCCTGATGTCCGACGAGCGCACCGCGGCCTGGATGATTACCGCCGCCGGTGTACCGATTGACATAGATGCTAGTCCCGATTGCCCCTACTCGGATTCGATCGTTGGGCGAACCCGAACGTGACCCACCCAATACGTGAGCAGGCACAAAGTACGGAGCCACCATGATTGCGGAACCAGTAAGGCCAGCGGCCTTGATGAACCCGCGCCTCGATGCATGGTTTGCCGATGTGCTATTTTTACTTTCGGACTCGGAAGTTTGCATTGGTTGATCCTTAGGAGTTTTTGTTGTACACGCAGCTAATTCGAAATGTCGTAGCAAAATATTTGATCTTGAGATCTCACATAGAGCTTTCCATCGACGATTGCGGGGTGAGCCCAACTTGGACGTTTGCCGCTTCCTGGAATCTTGAAATGGCTTACCACCGTGTACTTTTCCGGATCGGCTTTGACGAGCGCTAACTCGCCGTCCTGGAATTGCATGTATAGCATGTCACCACCACCGATGACGACGGCTGAACCCTTGCCTGGCCCACGTCCCTTCCACTTGATCTCACCGGTCATTAGTTCGGCACAGTATGGATTCCCTCGATCGTCGGAATCTCCGTAGAGATAATCGCCGATTAATACGACTCCACCGTGCCGGTTATCTAGCTTTGTATTAAGTCCATAAATTTCCTTGACGGTGAATGAACCGTTTTCGCCAGCTATC
>CAMDKL010000293.1 GCA_945900945.1 Pirellula staleyi DSM 6068 | reverse complement strand
TGCAATACAGCGAACCCGTCTTTTCCTGTCCACCGGTTGGAAAGGACCTGAATGTGTCGTGGTGGTTGTGGAACGCCAACGCCAATTGCTTGAGGTTGTTTGTACACTGCTTACGTCAATGAGGCCCAGTCGGAAAGTGAGCTTGAGGCAATTCGTCGGAGTGTCATTCGCGGTACACCCTATGGTTCCGAGACTTGGGCAACACAATCTGCGGCCCGACTTCAACTGAAGCATACGCTTCGACCGAAGGGCCGTCCGAAAAAGCCATTGTTGTCCGGCAAACCGAAAAAATGAGCTGCGTCCCCTTTTTGCTTTGCCCTTTTTGCTTTGCCGGACGGCTTGCGCCGTTCCGCTAACAAAGGGAGTGCCATTGGGCGCTAGCCTGGGTATTGCACGCGATCTTTAGTAATCAGCCGTTGGGCGCTAGCCCCGGTTAATGGATGTCGTGTGAACCGTGGCCTACGCCAAAACGACTTATGCAATATCCAGGCTAACCGCGTTACGCATTCATCGGTAATTAAGGTTGTCACGGCTAGCGCCTGCGGCTCAATTCGGCCCCAAATGCAGCTAGGAACCGAAAGAAGTTGTTACAATGGCTGCCATGAACAACCGCCGAAGTCGGCAGCGCGTTGTGGCCTACGTGTTGTTCTAACAACATATTGAAACCCGCCTCGATTGATTGCGAAAGTACGTTTTTCATGCCCGAAGAGTTACTCCGAGAGTATCAAAAGCTAAACAGTGATGGCCCTGTTGATCTGTTTGCATTTCTATCCTCCAAATCGAACTCGTCGTCGGGCGCCAAACTAACGGTCGTCCTGCACGATCTCAAAGAACGTTGGAAAAACGGCAAGTCGCTAAAGCTTGAGGAGTATCTGGAGCGAATTCCCGATTTGGCCAATGATCCTCAAGCCATTGTGGCATTGGTGAAAACAGAACAGCAAGCTCAGTTCGGCATCGATACGACCCCAGAGCTATCCGAGATTGCAATGCGGTTTCCACATATTAGTCGCTTGCTCGAGCATTTGAACAGGATCGATTCAAAGTCCCCGGAGTCTCACAAAGCGCCAGATCCGTTTCAAACAATTAGTCGAGATGGTAATTCATCCAATGCGGTAGTGCTGGCCTCGCGTTACCGAATGATGCGTTTGCTCGGTCAAGGAGCTTTCGGGCGAGTCTTTTTGGCACTTGATATCGAACTGAAACGACAAGTAGCAATCAAGGTGCCACTCACCGAACGCTTTCAGAACGCAGGTGATGTAGATATCTACTTGGCCGAGGCTCGTACAGTTGCCAGTTTGAATCATCCGCATATCGTACCTGTTTATGACATGGGGCGAACGCCTGAGGGGGCCGTCTTTGTCGTCTCCCGTTTTATCGAGGGAACGACACTGGAAGACAGACTGAAATTAAATAATCTGCCTGCGAACGATTTAGCCGTTTTGCTAAAAACCGTCGCCGAAGCTTTGCACTATTCGCACGGGCTTCGTCTGATCCATCGCGATGTAAAACCTGCAAATATTCTGATCGAGGAGAGTTCAGGTACGCCGTTCGTTGCCGACTTTGGATTTGCCATACGGGAGGACGACTACTCCAGACAAGCTGGGCTGGCGGGCACGCCCATTTACATGAGTCCGGAACAAGCTCGCGGTGAGGGACATCGCCTGGATGGCCGGAGCGATGTTTTTTCATTGGGTGTGATCATGTACGAAGCGTTAGTAGGCGAGCGGCCGTTTCGCGGAAGTACACTTAACGAACTGTTTCATCAAATCGTTTCGGTCGAGCCGCGCGCTCTGCGAAGTCTTCGCGAGGATATCCCAGCCGAGCTTGAACGCATCTGCCTCAAGTCGCTGAACAAACGAGTTTCTGATCGCTATGCCAGCGCCGCGGCATTTGCGGAAGATTTGGCGGCTTGGTTACAGCCCAAAGCGACCCAGCCAACCAAATCGCAGCGCGACGAGCAGATCGTGCCCAAAGGCTTACGCTCATTTGACGCAAGCGATGCAAGCTATTTTCTAAATCTATTGCCTGGAATTCGCAATCGCGAGGGCTTGCCCGAGAGTATCGCGTTTTGGAAACAGCGTATCGAACAAACGGATCCTGAGCAGACTTTCACGGTGGGGGTGATCTATGGTCCAAGCGGTTGCGGGAAATCATCGCTGGTCAAAGCTGGGCTGATACCGCATTTGGATGACGATGTCGTGGCGGTGTACGTCGAAGCCACGCCTGAAGATACTGAGACCCGTATTCTTAGAGGGTTACGAAAGCGATTGCCTGAACTGTCCGAAGAACTGGGACTCACTGACACTTTGGCTGCTCTTCGACGCGGCCAGGGCCGTAAAGTAGTCATTATTGTCGACCAGTTCGAACAATGGCTTCATGCGCATCGCGCAGAGATCGACACTGAATTGGTAGCGGCATTACGGCAATGCGATGGTGGGCGTCTGCAATCCATTGTCATGATTCGCGACGACTTTGGGATGGCTGGTGCACGGTTCATGAACGCACTGGATATTCCAATCGTGCAGGGCGTAAATTTCGCGACGGTGGATTTGTTCGACGTCCACCATGCGGCAAAGGTGATCATTCAGTTCGGTCAGGCGTTCGGCAAACTGCCCGCAAACGCAGGTAATCTGTCGCTCGAAGAACAACAGTTCGTTAGCGAAGTGTCCCAGGAACTGGCTCGCGACGGCAAAGTTGTTTCTGTGCGATTGTCTTTGTTTGCTGAAATGGTGAAAGGCAAGCCGTGGGCGCCGACAACGCTGCAACAGGTTGGGGGTACTGATGGTATCGGAGTCAATTTTCTAGAAGAGACATTCAGTTCCCCACACGCGAATCCTCGACATCGCTTGCATTCCGTTGCCGCCCGAAGTGTATTGAAAGACCTGTTACCGGAACTAGGCAGTGATATCAAGGGTCACTTGCACTCGCAGGCAGAGCTACTAGATGTGTCAGGCTATCAAGACCGGCCTTCTGATTTCAACGATCTGCTGAGAATCCTGGATGGCGAATTGCGTCTTATCACGCCCACAGACCCCGAGGGCGAAAGCCTGAGCAATTCTGATCGTCACTCGTCTCTCGCCACTCGCTACTATCAGTTGACCCATGACTACTTGGTTCCGTCACTTCGCGAATGGCTAACTCGCAAACAGCGAGAGACCAAACGGGGGCGAGCTGAGATATGGCTTGCGGAGCGTGCTTCTACGTGGAATGCGAAGCGCGAAAACAAACAGTTGCCAACGGCGAGGGAATGGCTCGGCATCCGCAGGCTCACCGAAAGAAACAAGTGGACGGATGATCAGCGGGCGATGATGCAACGAGCCGGTTCGTTCCATCTGTCGCGGTTAGCAACCGCCGCGTTGATTGTCGGACTGATCATGGCTGGAGGCTTGTGGACCTGGAATCGAGTCGACCTAAACAGGCGTAATCTGTTAGCGCAAAACGCCAAAGAGCAGGAAGAGACTAAGATCGAAGGCCTCGTTGGGCGCTTGGTTAGTGCTGAGCCGAGCCAATTGACCGATATTATAAAGGAACTGGACAAGAATCCAGAGGTTTCGAAAACTCATCTGGCACCGTTACTGGCAACCAAAGGAACATCGGTCGACGAAAATCGCTCGCTGCTGCATGCTCGACTGGCGTCGGTCTCGCATGATAAGTCACTCATCGAACCGCTATTGGAAGAGTTATTCACGAACAGGGTTAAATACATCGCTCCGATTCGGCAGCAACTGCGTTCGTATTTGGACGAAATGAAAGAAAAGTTACGAGCTATTCTGCGGGATGACAAGGCCGAAGCCAATCGGCGCTTCCGTGCGGCTACTGCGTTATCGGATTACATTCCAGAATCCGAGGCGGCCTCGTGGACTGATGCGGACCTGCTGTTTGTGGCTGAGCAACTGGTCATGGCCAATTCCGAAGTCCAACCGCTACTTCGAGAGAATCTACGACCGATTTCAGGACGACTGCTTGCCGATCTAGAAAAAATCTTCGGCGACGCGAAGAGTACCGAGGCTCAGCGACTGAGTGCGGCCAATGCATTCGCTGATTACGCTGTCAGCGATATTTCGAAGTTGTCCCAGTTGCTGACGGTCGCGACTCCTGAACA
>CAMDKL010000292.1 GCA_945900945.1 Pirellula staleyi DSM 6068 | reverse complement strand
ACCATTGAATACGGAATTCGGCTTAGGATCATCAGCGCCAAAGAAATCACGCGGCAAAATCGCGTGTGTCGCAAGGACAGCTGTCCCGCCGAGAATTGTACGCCGTGTCAGTCGATTGTCGATTCTATTCTGCATCATTTCCTTTACCTCAAAAAGAGCGCGGTTTCAAACTCCGATACAGCGAAAAAATGCTGTTGCTTCCAGCCACTTCAGTCTATCCGATGTAGCAGTCCTCCAGCAAGCGACCAGTTTCAATGTCCACAGTGGGTTGACTAGCTTGAAAATTGGACTACGGACTACGCACCAACCTGTGGAAATGGCGTAGGGGCTGAGTTGCTTAGCCTGCTGGCAACGGGCGGACTTACCTGGATGGCGGACGAATGACTCGTTACTTGCAACGAACACGAACTCGTATTTAGATCCTGGAATGCTGTCGTCTTGTTTGAGTTCGCTTCCAGTTCTCGATAGCCACGGTTACCACAAGTCTCATCGTTTTTGCGAATATCAGAAGCGCGAAACCTGCGTCCACGGACAGTCGTATTTGATTCCATGTAACAACACGACCCGGCTTATTTGCAGCAGGTGCAAAAATCGCTTGCCATTGAAGATACTCGAAGAATACCCAACAGGGGCCAAGTGTGACCGTTAGCAAACAGGCAAGCATCCATACGCCAGGCTCGCTCCGCCAATTCCGGAAACAGAGGCAGTATACTCCCAGGGAAAAAAGCATGAACCCCGACAAGAGACCAAAACGCAGTCCCAACGCAAACGGTAGTACCATGATTACTAGACCAGTAATCATGATCACACGCCGATGGCGAACTAGAAAGTCAATTTGCGATTCGTTTAACAAAAGCACTTGAAATAACTCAATGGAATCGAAGTGTCTAACTCGGTGTCTCCGTTGCTTGACCGCTAGGAGAACGAATAGCAAACATTTCCAACAGGATCGACGCGGTACTGGAATGATTGCTTACTCCACCCCAACACGCTTCCCCGTCGCTTACCACTCCAGTCTAACCGATGTCGCAGTCCTACAGCAAGCAGCCAGCGCCAGCGCCCACAGTGTTTCGCTTAAGGAAATCGGTACTTCGGACTACACACCAACCTGTGGAAATCGGCGTAGGCAAGGTTCCTGCGGGATTCGCGATTCGGCAGTCGACCGCAGTCCAGCCCACGTACGTCCCTAGAACAAGGACGCAGAATCAAATCCTTTATCTGTTACACCTTCTCCCGTATTGATTGATTTGGCAACTCGAGACGGTGTTGGATCTTGCGTTGTTGCAAACGATAATCAACCAGGATTAGCAGAATCGCGATAGGAACATAGTATGGCAGTATACCGAAACGCAGGGCAGCAATTGGAATCGGGAAATTATGCGTCTGTGCGAGGTGTATTGCGCCGAATGAAGCTTCTCGAGGGTGGTTGACGAGTTTTCCATTTCTGAACTGGAGATGAACCCCACTTCCATATCGATCGGTAAAAGAATAAAGCTCGTGACCTTTCTCAAATATCTCCCGCATTTCCCTGATCACAGACGGACTTGCATAAGTGAAGCCACCTGGTCGCAATATCTTGCCACTCTGCGTTGGGCCAAGATCAACAAGATCGGACGGGTCAATCTTCTGATTGGTTTCGAAGAGTGGGGAAACACTATTAAGCGATTGGCCATTTTCAAGACTCGCGCGGTTCTCGGCCCATGCGTAGGACGGGTAGGCAGATCTGAACCAGCCACCATAAAGCATGTTCGCAAAAAAGTAAAACGCAACGAGCGACATGGTCACGATCAGAGATCGCAGAGAAAACTGCCAACCAATCAAGGTAACTCCCTCGTAAGCGACGTGGTGTAACGAATAGCAATCTATCCCAACTGGAGCGAAGCGGAACGGAGGGAATTATTACTCCAAGGCAACACGCTTTCCTAGCCGCTATCCGCCCCAGTCTATCCGATGTAACGGGCGTCGAGCAAGCAACCAGCGTCAATGTCCACAGTGGGTGGGCTGGTTCTTGGGAATCGGTGCTAGGCTCCAACCTGAGGAATGGGCTTCGACAAGCATCGCGCTAACGGGCAACGTGCATCCTTACCCGAGTTCTCTGTAAATTATGTGTTGCTGGTCTTCATTCATAGACGGATTCCGGTTTAAAACGCTTGGCCAAAAGTCCAGTCGCTTTTTCGGTATTGATTTCCCCGAATAGAATGCCTTCCTTACCGTATGGTTGATGCGCTACAAGGATTCCTTGAGGATCGACAAGTGCCGACGTCGTCGAGGAACCTCGGATTGCGCAGTTGACCGTCGCGAAGTAGCAGGTGTTTTCTGCCGCTCGGCAAAGAGACGCCTTTTCATGAAAAGTATTTGTGGGATCTGCAAATTGTACGGGAATGTACTGGTCATTTTCCACCACATCAAAATGAGGGTGAAAAACGGCATGAGCTCCATTGCGTGCTGCCCAGCGAACGGTCTCTGGATAACGCCAACCCTCGTGGCAGATAACGACTCCGAAGATTAGCTCGCCGGAATGGAATAGACGTCGCCCAAACCCGGGTGCATAGGTCAACTCTTCGGAAGGGTCCAGCTGCACCTTGTCTTGAAACCCTGCGAATGTTCCGTCTGAGTTCGTAACTCGCGCTGTGATCATTAGCCGATCTTCGTCGATCCGCTCGGTGCCAAGAATCACGCTGATTCCCAATTTCCCTGCCAGGGCATCAATGATTTTCCAAGCCCCGTTCAACCACTCTTGATCCGGCATTTGGTCCTTGGTCCCGATTCGATACCCCGGCAGGAAACACTCAGGAAAGCAAACGAGGGTAGCAGCCCCACTGGAAGCCGCCTTCATTGTTTCGAGAACGATTTCGAGCGACTCTTGACGGTTCAAGGGTATGCGAGTGTTGGCGAGGGCGACTTGAATCGTAGCCATGATCAGTCTTTGAAAGGTATTTATGCAGAGAACATCAAACAAGACAGGGCCGCTGAAGTATTGCTTCCATTTCCAAACGCCTTGTTCGGCGGTTAGAGTGGATTCGATAGGTCCGCCAGTTCTGGGCATTGAATTATTGGGCGCCGTCCACTGTGGACCACTCCCATAGCAGACTTCAGTCTATCCGACGCATCCATCCTCCAGCAAGCAACCAGCGCCAACGCCCACATTGGGAATGGTCCAATCTTGTGGAAATCGAAGAAGCTTGTCGGAGGGAAACGGACGCCTTCACAAGGGATGAGCGTAAGTTGCTCGGAATCGGAAATTGTTCGACATTGTAGATATGCGTGAACAACATTGATACAGTTGGATTGCACGAAGTCAGCGGCCCCTGGGTAGCGGCGATGCAGACAGCGGAAAAGGGACCGAACGTCAAGCTCTCGGCGAGCAGCATGTACAGAACATGCGACACGACAGCGAACTCGACGCGCGATCGACCTGCTCGATTATGACGATGCAGTCGCTTTATTTTTGGTTCTTCATGAGATCGATCAATTTGCCTAGGAGCTTGTGAAGCTCCTCATGCGACGCTTGAACTGCATCGTGCTTCTTTGCCATCTTCTCATGCTCGGCTTTGAAAGCTGCATGCTCCTTTTCGAGCGCCTCGTGATCCTTTGCGTTTCCATCTTTCTCGTGGGCTGCAATCTCTTCGCCGTGGTGTATCGTATGCCCCAATGTTCGCAATGTTGCGAAAGGGGGCAAGTCATGAGCGTCTCGATTCGCGAAGTCAAAGCCGCTGCGAGTGGGCAGTGGGCTGGTATTTTTATGGATGCAGGTCTCCCAGCGGAGTGTCTAGAACCGGGCGGGCATCCCTGCCCATTTTGCGGAGGTGATGATCGCTTCAACGCTGCGAAAAATGTCAACGAAACTGGGGCCGTGTTCTGCCGTCAATGCTTCCACAAGTCTTCGCCGATCAAACCGGGTGATGGAGTCGCGACGGTAGCTTGGTTGATGAAGACAACGAACAGTAAGGCGGCAAAATGGATCGCTGATCGACTCGGTTTGAATGGCGAACCAACGGCGGCTCCGGTGGACATTATCACGGCGACTTGTCAGGATAAGCGAATGCCGATTGAGGCGTTCAAGTTGTTCGGCGTAAAGGAAGGCCGGCGGGGTAGGGATCGATTCGCCGTCTGTCGAGTTGATCTTTATAAAGA
>CAMDKL010000291.1 GCA_945900945.1 Pirellula staleyi DSM 6068 | reverse complement strand
GAGATTCGAGCAGCCTTCGGTGACTTCGACACCCTGTGGAAATCCGTGTCGCAACGGGAACAAGGCAAGCTCATGGAAGTGTTAGTTGAGCGGGTGGAGTACGATCCACATGATGTTGCGATTTCGGTATCATTCCACAGATCGGGAATTAAGAAACTGGCCGCAGAAGCTACTGAGGTGCCATTATGATCAAAGTAAAACGCAAAGTCGCATTCCAAGGCGAAGCTCACAAGCGTCGAGATGCAGCTAAAGCAGCGAGGGTTACGCTTGCTCAATCTGGTCGGATTCCAAGGATCGCTAAGCTAGTGTCACTGGCCAATCGGATGCAGTCGATGCTAGAGTCGGGAGAAGTAGAAAGCTTCCAGCAGCTTGCAGAATTAGGCAGAATCAGTCAGCCAAGAATGACGCAGATTATGAGCTTGCTGAATCTAGCGCCGGATATTCAGGAGGAGCTGCTTTACTTACCGGAAGTAATCAAGGGGAAAGCGGGGATCCATGAGCGGTTATTGAGGCCGCTGACGACGGAGATTGATTGGAAGGTGCAGAGGAGGATGTGGGGGAGGATTAGGAAGCGGCAATGAATTTCAATCTTAAAAAACACAGATTACAACGCCGCTAATTCGCGTTTATGATAAAATTTGCACCTCTGTCTGCATTTCTGTTTCCTTTTGATGGTTGAGGTTGAGTCATGCTAATTCATTGTGCACGCAAAACACGTCGAGGATTTACTCTGGTTGAGCTGTTGGTGGTGATTGCCATCATCGGCATTTTGGTGGGATTGCTTTTACCGGCCGTGCAGGCTGCTCGCGAAGCTGCTAGACGCATGCAATGCAGTAACAATCTCAAGCAGATGGCGTTAGCGGTGCACAATTACGAAAGCGCCTTGAGAAGGATTCCGCCGTTTGCAGTACAAGACGTTAATAACCGCTGGGCTTGGTCAGCTCTCATCCTACCGTATATCGAGCAGACGGCTCTTTACGAACAACTCGGTGTTTCTCGTACATCAACGATGCTTACGCTGACAACTCCCGGATTGACAACGCAACTTCGCGACCTCCTTCAATCCACGATTCCAGCTTACAAGTGTCCGACTGATGCAGGTGGGAAAACAAATGTTAATTTTTTAAATGCCGCGAATCCTTATGGAGCTTCTAGTTACGGAATGAGCCTTGGAGTTGGCCGAGATCGCGTCGAGGAGTTACCGTCCGGAAAGTTTGGCGCGATTACGGACGGGTTGAGCAACACATTTATGTTCGGCGAAAAAGTCTTGGCAGAAACCCCGACGAAGTTACGATCGGTGGGCGCTATATGGGTGGGACGAATCAATTCTTCCGCGGCCAACGGAATCACTGCTCGATTTTCACCGAACGTACCTTATGTAGGGTCATGGCCCTGCTGCAATAATGATCCTGATGCGACTCGTGGTAATACGATCGGCCTACACCCAGGTGGCGTCCAGTTTGCATTTTGCGATGGCTCGGTTTCGTTTATTTCCAATTCAATCGAAAACAGTCCTGTCACCGGAAACAATTGGAATACGATGACCCCTTTGATCAATAACTTTGTCTTCCGAAAGTTGTATTTTCCGGCAGATGGATTTGTAGTTGGTGAACGATAATCCTGTGTCAACTTAAGAGAACGAGAGATTTTGACGTGACAACACGAAGTCGAAAAAGTTGGATTCTCACTTTATTTTTATGCATGCTCGCGGCATGCGTATCGTGCTCCAAGAATACCGGACGTCAATCTGCAACGGGGCAAGTAACCATTGATGGGCAGCCGATCGATAAAGGCTCCATCATGTTTTTGCCTCTTGACGGCGAATCGATCAAAACAGGTGGGCCCATAGTAGGCGGAAAGTATGACATTCCCGCAGAAAAGGGACCGGTCGCAGGTAAACATCGTGTTCTCTGTTTTTGGGAAAAGGACACCGGCAAGACATACGTCGATCGAGATTCCGGTGACGTCTATCCAGTGCGTAAGGAGGGATTGCCAAAGATTTATCAGACCGAGCAATCACCGTTGGAAGTCGATTTTTCGTCGAAGGCGAAAACATATGATTTTCAGCTCAAGTCGGACGCAGACAAAAAATAGACTGAGAGTATCCCGGGCAGTCCGACGCTAGACTTGGTTAGCTCTGCAATGTTTCGCCGAGAATCGTCTCGGCAGTGAAAGTTCCGATCCATGTCCGATGACACTTCTCTTTCAACAAGAGTTTTTTCGGCGGAATCCGTCGGTGGAGTGCACTCGGCAATCTCATCATTAGAAAAGGGAAAACGTCCAAATGAAACACTCCATCGTACTCATCACTATCTTGCTGTTCACTTCGTTGGTCACGTTCGTCGCGGCTGATGCTCCGAGACCCACCACTAAGCCCAACATCCTGCTCATCGTCGCCGACGACCTTGGTTGGGCCGATGTCGGCTGGCACGGCGGCTTCGGCAAGACGCCGAACCTCGACGAGCTCGTCCGCACCGGCGTCGAACTGGACCAGCATTATGTCCAACCCGTCTGCACGCCGACCCGTACTGCGCTCATGAGCGGGCGCTGCCCTGGACGCTTCGGGCCGCAGGCGCTGCACGCAAGCAATCTGCGGGCAATGCCGGCGGGAACAATGACGTTGGCCTCGGCTTTGAAGATCTTAGGTTACCGTACGCATCTCGCGGGCAAGTGGCATCTCGGCTCGCGGCCGGAATGGAGCCCGAACGCCTACGGCTTCGACACCAGCTATGGCACGCTCACAGGTGCCGCCGATCCATGGACCCATAAATATCGCAAAGGCCCCTACGAGGATACTTGGCATCGGGATGGCAAACTCTTCAATGAGGAGGGCAACGTCACCGAGCTCATTGCTGCTGAATCGCTGACACGCATTACCCAGGGTGGTGACCAGCCTTGGTTCATGTATGTTCCGTTCCACGCCGTGCACACTCCCGTGGACACTCCGGCTGAGTACAAAAAACTCTACGACGGCGTGAAGTTCCATGACGATCCCGTGAAGCACGAATCTCGCTTGCGCATGGCTGCGATGGTCGCGCAGCTCGACGCCAAGGTCGGCGCGTTTGTCGAAGCGATAGATCGCACCGGCCAACGCGAGAATACGCTCATCATCTTCACCTCGGATAACGGTGGCATCGAAGGCTTAACGAACGCATATATTGGCAACGTCCTCGACTCGCCCTTCAACAGCGAGAACGACCCACTGCGTGGCCAGAAGAATACTCTTTTTGAGGGGGGCACGCGCGTCTGTGCCTTCGTCAACTGGACCGGAACACTCAAGCCGTCCAAGGTCACCGATCCGCATTATGTTGGCGACTGGTTTCCTACCCTAGCTGGACTCACCGGCTTCAAGCCAACCGAGGACCTCAAGTGGGACGGACTCGACCGCTGGAAAGTCATCACAGGCGAGGACGCCACCCCGGCACCGCGCTCGATCTATATCGCCCACTCGGATGGATACTCGCTCCGCCATGGCGATTGGAAACTGATCGCGATGAAGAATGGAAAGGAACAGCTCTTCAACATCATCAAGGATCCCTACGAGAAGACAAACCTCGCCGACAAGGAACTTCAACGTCTCTCCGAGTTGAACGTTCTGCTCGCTGCCGAACTCGCCAAGGACAACCAAGTTCTTCCCGAGGATCTCAAGGGCCTACCTGACTGAGGCGAGGTAGAGCGGAAGTGGGCTTTTCTTGATTTGGCGATTTCTGGCTATTCTAGAGTAACGATGCGCGATTCTGCTTCTGAGATTCGCTTTTATTTTGCAGCCCCAAAATGGTGGACCGTATTGGATGAAAACTTCATGCACTGGCTAGCTTGCCAATTAGCTGCTAGCTTCCCAGCCGCTCTGAGGGAATCGACTTCACTGCCATCTTCCGCTCGCGGCCAGAGCGCATCACCGACGTGCCGGGCCGCTCGCGTGTTGTCGTTTCTTGAATTGGTTGCTTGGATTCCTGTCGCGTTCATCCACTGTGGAAGCGTCGTACTCCGGCAGGATCGGCCTAGCCAGCAACATAGCGTCTACCGCTTCCACAGATTGGACTGAGGCGGGATTCCAGCCTAGCTCATCCATTGTGGAAAGCGTCGTACTCCTGCAGGATCGGCCTAGCCAGCAACCTAGCAGCGACCGTAGCAATTGC
>CAMDKL010000290.1 GCA_945900945.1 Pirellula staleyi DSM 6068 | reverse complement strand
TCGAAGGTGATGACTTCACAGCGAGGCGTTTTCTGAAATTGGAAATGGATATTCCAACTCTAGTCAGCCAGCCCACAAGTTGCGATCAAGAAACCGCAACCACTCCAACCACCCTGCGAAAATGGCTGATTCTTAGTTGCGATTGACAGGCGTCACCGACGCATTGGAATTCCGCCTCTTTGGAAATGGCTTGACGAGTAATTTAGGTGACAATGCTACGACTGGATTTAGCCCTCTTGCATTTGATATGAAGGTTCATCTTTGGGATGACAAGGTCGAAATACTTCGACCAGCAGCATCATTGGAGGTCTACATTCAAACCGATTGGGCCAGCTCCGCCTTTCGAGGTGGAACGCAGCCTGGACTCGCCTTGAACTTCGACCTACCGCTCTCGAAAAAGCTCAATTTGGAATGGACGATCGCTTATTCAGGCGTTCAAGATGTCGTGGATGTAGCCACCGGGCAACGCTTCACTCCCACGCTCAATAATAACGATCCGCTATTACTACGCGAGAATTTGAATGAGTATCGGTTTAGCTTCCTTTGGGCCGTTGAACGTAAGGTTACGGAAAAGCTGTTACTCTTTGTCCACGGCTACTACAACGGAGCGATCCTCTACCAGCAAGGCAGCGGAGATGTGATCGGGGGCGGATTTTTCAGGAAATGCTCGAAAAGCGTGGTTGTCTTCGGCTCGTGTAACGCTGGTTTGAATCAAAATGTGCCGCCCATCTCGGGGTTAACAGGGATCGCATTGGCTTTTTAGTCTCTAGGCTTGCAAAATTTCGTGGACCACGCGACCGGGCTGACCGTCGAGCAACGAGCCTGAGCCGTTGGGGCGTGAATAAGTCACTTCCGTGGCATTGAGTCCAAACAAGTGCATTACCGTCGCATGAAAATCAGAGTGACGGACGATGTCCTTAATCGCTTTATGGCCAAACTCATCTGTCTCACCATGAACGTAGCCGGCCTTAATACCGCCGCCAGCAAACCAGGAACTGAAACCGAAGGTGTTGTGATCACGACCGATGTTCTTCTCATTCTGAATCACTGGTAAACGCCCCATTTCACCCCCCCAATGCACTAACGTAGTGTCGAGTAAGCCTCTCTCTTTCAAATCACGCACCAACGCGGCAGAGGGTCGATCGATCTTGCGACAGGACTTGGGTAGTGCCTTTTCGATGCCTCCATGATGATCCCACTGTTGCGTTGAAGTATACAGTTGGACGAAACGCACACCTCGTTCGACAAGCCGTCGAGCAATCAGACAGCGCGAGCCGAACTCCCGTGTCTCATCCTCCTCTAGCCCATACTCGCGGCGCGTGGCCGCCGTCTCCTGATTCAAGTCAAGGGCTTCTTTGGCAGAAGTCTGCATTCTCGCCGCTAGTTCATAGGTCGCAATTCTTGCTGCCAGATCCAATTCACCTGGCCGCTGGGCGAGATGGCGTGTGTTGATGCCCTGCAGGTATTCAAGGTACCGTCGCTGTGGCTCTCCCGCAAAACGCGCCGGAGCATCGAGATTGAGGATGCGAGGCTCCTTGGGACGCACAACCGTCCCTTGATAGGTCGATGGCAGCCAACCGTTTTGCCAACAGTCGGTTCCCAGCACCGGCAATCCACCAGGATCTGTCAGCACCATGTACGCGGGCAGATTATCGGATTCGCTCCCGAGCGCATATGTCAACCATGCACCCAGCGTCGGACGGCCACCCGTAACGCGCCCATTGTGCAGAGAGTAGATCGACTGACCATGATTGTTCACACCAGTCTGCATCGAACGCACCAATGTAATATCGTCCGCGATGGTTCCCAATTGTGGCAATAGCTCGCTCAACTCAAGCCCTGACTCACCGTGCCGAGACCATTTCCAAGGCCCATTCCATAGCTTCGCAGACGATTCCGCTGCATTATCGTACTTGATATCACCGGGAAAGTTCTCCATATGACGCTTGGCGATTTCGGGTTTGCGATCGCAAAGGTCGATATGCGAAGGACCACCCTGCATGAACAGCGAGATCATCGCTTTGCACTGTGGCTCACGCGGCGGCTTTTTGGGAGTGAGATCGAAAACCTTTTGCTGAAGGATCGGTTTGTCCGGTTCCGCACGCGCGTCGTGCGCAGTCAAATAAGACAACGCAATCGAAGACAGACCGTACCCCTGCGCCGCCAAAAAATGACGGCGCGACGCATCGAAGTCTCGTCGGTTCTCGGAATCGCTTTTCACGGGATCGTTTTTTTTTGGCATCGATTCAGTCCACATACAGGAAACGGTTCGACGAAAAGAGCGCCTGACATAACAGCGACAACGCTTGAAGTTCCGGGGTAGCCGAAACGACAGGTTTATCTGCCGGCTTGGCATTCGCTGCCGCCGTTTCAGCGGCTTGCTGAAAATGTTCTCGTTGAGCTACCAATAGAGTCACACCGGCTTTCCATTCGTCGCTATCCGGCGGAGTACCCAACGCCAGCGTCCACGCATGAGCCATCTGCGCCGCGGGATCGCTACCGGTATCTCGCAACACACGATTGGCAAATCGCTCGGCCAAGGTCAAGATCACCTCGTTATTCATCATCAACAGCGATTGAGGAGCAACGGTCGACGAAGCGCGACGATCGCAATTGGGGCTCATGCCGGCCAAGTCAAATGGCTCGAGCATCCCCAGCGGCATCGATCGGCGAACTTGAATGTAGATGCCTCGCCGAAATTTTTCAGGCGTATCTTCACTCTTCGAAACTTTGATGCCATTGCCGTCTCGCGTAGCGGAGCCGACGACGATCTGTCCCACTTCATCCGGATTGACTGGAGAAGGTGGTCCAAATAGGACGTTGGTGCGCATCCCGGAAACTTCCAACATGGCGTCACGAATCGCTTCGGCCTCAAGGCGCCGCACTGACATGCGCCCCAAAAAGCGATTCTCTGAATCCGTTTCGCTTTCGGACCGGATCGACGTTTGTCGGTACGCTTCGGAACGTACAATCAAGCGATGCATGGTTTTCAAACTCCAACCGCTGCGAACGAATTCATCGGCCAACCAATCGAGCAACTCCGGATGGCTGGGTGGTTCACCCAAGCGTCCGAAATCGCCAGGCGTTGGCACAATACCACGCCCGAAGTGATGCATCCAAAATCGATTGACGAGCGTTCTCGCGACCAGCGGATGTTGACCACTGGTGAGATGCTTTGCAAATGCCAATCTACGGCCAGTGGTTGGGACTTGCGGGTCGTCGTCTGGCAACGCATAGGCTGGCAGTACGCTCAAGTCACCGGCTGCAACCTCATCTCGCGGTTGCAGAATATCGCCGCGCGAAAAGCGATAGGTGACCGGCTTGTTTCCTGGAACCTCGGTTAGACAAGCAATGAAATTGTCCGGCGGTCGCTTGGTTTTGGCAGCCGTAATGATCTCTTCAAACTTCTTGTTGTGTTCCGCGATACGTTTTGGTTCGTACAAGGTGGCGCTGCCTCGATCCACATTTAAACGTGGGTGGTCTTTGAGGATCTGCTGGTGCGACACGGTTCGTTTGTCGGCTGCAGTTGCTTTCGCTTCACGTGCCAAAGACTGTTGATCCACCTCGAGGGCAACGACCACTGTTTCAAAAATGTCGCTGACTATTTCATCGAGAGCCGCAGAACGTTGTCCATTCATTTCTTTCAGAGCTAGGTCGACTTGCGCGGCAGCGGCGTGTTCCTCAGCCGTCCACAGATTGACTTGTTGAGCCGCGTGATCTCGCCAGTTTTTCCAGTCGAGCGCCGGCTCAAAAACGGCGCGAATGCGATGGTAATCATGATGCGAAATCGGATCGTAGCGGTGCGAATGGCATTGAGCACAACCAACCGTCATCCCCAACATCGTGGTCGATACAATCTTGATAGTCTCCGCCATTACGTCATTGCGAGCAACATTCTGGTCACCTATGTCGCCGGTCCCGTCCGGGGCTGTGCGTAAAAAACCCGACGCAGTCAGTCGGTCGATGTCTTGCTCATTCAAATTTTGATATGGCTGAACAACAAGTTTATCGCCAGCAATTTGCTCGACAACAAACTCATCAAAAGGCTTATCTCGATTCAGTGCACGGATCACGTAGTCACGATAGCGAAAGGCCCATGGTCGTTCACGATCGTTCTCTGTGTAACCATCGCTATCTGCATACCCCGCTGGAT
>CAMDKL010000289.1 GCA_945900945.1 Pirellula staleyi DSM 6068 | reverse complement strand
CAATTGAACAGGCGTTTGCACACTTGGGTTGCTGGTCATAATTCCGAATGCTTCCCCGTCTCCACAGCAAGCCAGTTTCATCGTTCGCAGTTTTTCAGCCAGACCGACGGCATTCGACCAGCGGCTGAACTCAATTTCGATGATGCGATTGGCTGCCGGATCGTCGGTCAGCATTTGGAGGCGAGGACCGGTACCAACAATATCATTGGCCAACGTCAGTGAAATGCCACGTGCGTAGCTGTTATTGGCGATCTCATATCGGGCACGATTGCGGAGAGTCCGCCGAATACTAGCTCCGTTAGCAGATTTGGCCGACAAGCCATCAGCAGCCGACCAATGCCTGCGGTTGTCATCGTTGGTTACCGCCGCATCGTAGCGGGCATTCACGCGAGGTTTGAATGAGAAAGGCTGTCGGAACAAGCTTCCACCATGCGACGGACGGACGGCCCGACGAGGTCTATTGCTAAAGATCCCTGACAAGTATTGGAACATCCGTGTCTTTCCTTGAGTGTCGCTGTTCCGACAGCCTATTTCCGAAAATTCAAATTCTTGGCTAGTCCGCGCCGGGTGGCACGATCTTGTTGAATCGCAATCCACGATTCTTCGTTTTGGTCGCTTGTTTGGAGGCGAGGTATTTGTCGGCTTCGATTTGATCCTTGAGGTTGTGTTGCTCGACGCTTCCGGCATCACCGGATGCTTTGGCTGGCGACTTGGCGTTGTCTCGAATGTTGTCTTCTAGATCGTCTGCCATGGTTCCAACGTGAATCGGGTAATGAAATGGTCCCCTACCTATAGGGTTACGCGAAAAGACGTTGAGTTGACGGATTCCGCGCGGAATTATTTTTCAGTGATGAATCCTCTACATGTACTACTTCCCGGTCGGACGTCAAAGTGACGGAAATATTTCGGGAAAAATTCCCATAGTTATGTTCGTAGAGGATGAAGCATGACCAAACGTGTCAAAACAGACGGTCAGAATCCTGATAGGAGGAAGGATTCATCATGGGTAATAAGCCAAAAGAAATTGACTTCGAGGCAGAGTACGAACTGCAGTTGGCAAAACTACATTCAAGCATCGGTCAGGAAGTACCGTTGAGTCATCACTATGTGCGAGGCGCGAAACCGACTCTGGTATCGATCGATGGCGAACTAGCAACGCTTAGGTTTCCAAACGGAACCGTCATGACAAAGGTTCCCATTCGTCATCTTTGTGATGACGCTGGGTATTGGCGGAGCTAATCGATATGATTTCACGGTATGATTTTTTGATCTCGCTCCCAGCAATCAATTCTTCAACGAAAACGATGGAATTCAAAAGCAACTTAAGGTGACAAAAATGGCGAAGAATACACGCCGTAAGACTAATACGCTGGACGCGATCACGGGATCGGACGCAATTGAAGTTTTGCGTATCCTTGCTAACCAAGACAAGGAACTATCCATGAAAATTGATGTAATTGCTAGAGAGCTTCTGGCGGATATCACTATCGACGAAGTAGCGAATTGCGTACGTGCACAGCTGGATTCCCTTAGTGTCGAGGACATCTGGGATCGATCTGGTTCACGACGAGACGGCTATGTTAGCACCGGAGAGACGGCAGAGCAAATGTTTGAAGCCGCATTGGAGTCCTTTCATGCGGACATGCTAAAGTACCAGCAGTTGTCGATGCTTGAGCAGGCTGAGGCTACATGCTTGGGGATAATAAAAGGCGTTTATGATTTCCATTGGTATTCTAAGAATGAGTTCAAAGATTGGGCGATTGACATACCAGCCGAGTTTTTTGGGGAATACATTGGAGAATGGAAAAAGCATTTCCAAAAACGGTCGTCACTTGCGAAACTTAATCAGTTTCTCACTGTGTACTGCGTCAAGTGGGCTGAATGAGCTATGCAAACCGCACGTTCTAAGACGCTGGCGCAAGTCGTTTGCAAAGTCCCGCACTGAAAAACGAAAACGTCATGCCGAACCGCCACTTTCATGATTGTTTCTTTTTCTGAAGCTCCTTAAAACTCACACGATCATTTCGCTTTACTTGCCGGCCACCATCGGTTCCAAACAGCACGCATCCTTGCATGGATGCGGCCATCGCAGCTCCCACAAGGCAGTCCAGCCAGTGGTTGTCGGGTTGATCAGGTCGAGACTTCCATTCGTCCACAATGCGGCCGCGGCCTTCCGTCTTGACGTAGTATTCGGCTGTCAACTGCTCTGCAAGCATCCGGTGCGGCTCGGGATTGTTGCCAAAGATTGACAGGCAACCTCTATCACCGATTGCGACAGCAAGTCGAGCATGGATGAAGGACTTCCACCAATTCGTATCGAAGATTACATGCCGAATCGCTCGCTTGCCGTGAACGCTTGGGATTCGCCAGTTCTGTCCAACTCGATCGCCCGGTCGGCGTTTGTATTCGCTGAACGGCATGCTCGACGCACCCACAAACCGTCCGTGGCTTGGCATGACAATCGCCGAGTGTTTCGACTGGCGGCAGAATTGATAGACCACGTCGGTCGAATGGCCCCAGTTGGCATCGATCAAACATCGACTAATCTTCATTGCCGCTCCGTCATCGCGGATCCACTCTCGATCGAGCAGATCTTTTGTTAGCGAATCCAGCCCTGAATAGATCGATCCCTCAAGTCCGGTTCCTTCTGCCGATGTGGAGAGTGTGAGCCTCGCATCTCGCAGGGTAAAATACGATCGCTTCTGGTCAGGGTACGCTCCATAGTCGACCACATACCCGGTAAAATCATCTTCCCATCCGACGACCATGTAGTAGAGCAACTTCTGTTGGATGTCGACGAAGGCTGTTAGATGATTGCAACCAATCGATAGTACGCCTCGCTCCATGCGATTGATTTTGCGAGCGATCTCGTCGGCCGATAGAACGCCTTCGGTCACGACCTTAGTTGGCAACGGTTCATTTTGGTATTCCGCAAAGAATGCTGCTTCGTCTTGTAGCTTCAGATTCATGGCGTGTTGGAGGGCGGAAAGCTCGTCGTAGTTGTATCGCTCTGGCCAGCCGATAATAGATCCCTCGTCCATCGCAACTTTATTTTGGCGGTAGAATTCAGTTGCCGAAGATCCGCCGTCACCGTTTCGAAATCCTTCAGCTCGAATCTCTGCGTAGCGTTGCCACAGGGATTCATTTGTTGGAAACGAGTAGACCATTCGAGTCCGTTCGCCATTCCATTCTGGATGCTTATCGCGGTCGAGAATAGTATCCGCCATGTCGCCAGGTCGAATTACCGTGCAAGGCATGATGCCTGAGATCTTTTTACCTGGTCCAGCGAGACCGAGAACCGCACCAGCAAGGATACTTTCACGGTTTGCACATTGAGAAAGTGATCTCGAACTATCATCAGTTTGAGGATCGTCGAGAACTACCAGGGAAGGCCGAACCGATCGACCGTCGGAGCGTTTAAATTTCATTCCGCGTATACGACCAGTAATCCCCGCAACTTTGATGATTGCTCCGCTTGCGGGACTATCTGCGATGGTCGGAAACACAATCTCTTTCGCTGTCCAACCGATGTGAGTACGGTTGCCTTTGAATAACTGGCCGTTCGCTCGATTGGAGATGCCATCGAGCGCTTGGATCGGAAAGCACACCTCAGGAAAGTCAGCCAATAGTTGATCGTTACTATCGAGCTCGGTCTTGATCGATTCGAGCATGTCGCAAGCGTGGCCTTCGTCACTACCGATCAAGCAAACGAACTCCCGATGGCCGTAGAGGATGGACCAAATGCACGCACTTTCCGCGATTGAGCTCTTCCCTGACGCGCGAGCCATTGCCAATGCAAACAGGCCACCATGAACAACTGCTTGCTCAATCTTACGAATGACCTTGATATGATCCGGAGACCACTTCAAATGGAACGTTAACGGAAAATACGATTCACAGAAGTACTGAAAATCTCTCGACGCCCTCTCCTTGCGATCCGGGTTTTCCACAGCGGGTAGCTCCCCGATGTCTCTACCGGCTAGTGCAAGTGCAGCATTGCGAGCGCGAGCCGATTCCTTCATGCGTTCATACGGATCAACATCCGATATTGGCTTCGGCGTATGTCGAACACTATGCATCCAAGCACAGTATCGCAATAGGTCGACTGTCTTGCCATCGCCGATGCGATTGCCAGCTCGTTGGCGGTGCCGATACAGTTGCCGCTCGCTAATCACTTCGCCCAACGGCGTCGAGTTCAGTAAGCGGCATAGTTCGCTTGGTCGGAGTTTTCTTGGATCAATAGGCATCGATTCATCTTCCTTTATTGAAGGGCG
>CAMDKL010000288.1 GCA_945900945.1 Pirellula staleyi DSM 6068 | reverse complement strand
CGATGGAAAGTAATTGAAATCCTTCCGGACCAAAGCCTCGCTCGATTTTCACTTCGCTCGGACCAGAGGCCGATCATGAACGCTTTTGCAGGTAAGCGTTGGCTGCAAAAGGCATTGGAAATCGATAGCAAAGTGAACGCGATTTTCATTGCCCGTTCCAGCGAGGATCTTCGCAACAACACCTCGGGTGGCAAGCCTGCATTGCTCGAAAAACTGTCGCCTGCGCTTTCGGATCTTGGACTGCGCTGGCAACATGTCCAACGTTCGTTTCCGGATACTGCGCTTGGTGAATCTGCATCGCAAGACGATGGCAATCAAATTGAGGCGAAGGTATTGGACTACTATCAGCTCACTACCGACCAAATGCTCATTGCGGATGGTCTTTCAGACGGAATTATGAAGCGTACCTCACCACATCGTCCGGCCAGCGTTTTGACTTACCTGGCCAACGGGGTTCAACACAAAAAAAACGGTAAATTGATTGGGCGAAGCATTCCTTATTCAACTATCGCGGCTGTTGATTTGCCTGTCCTGACATCGATGCTGGAACCTGAAATGCGTCCTGGTCAACCGAATACGGAATTGATAAGTGATTGGGTTGTTGTAACGAGTTGGCTCGCGCAAGAGCTATCGATCAAACTGGGGGACGCAATTCAGATTGACTACTTTCTGCCAGAAACGGTAGAAGGCTTAGAGGTCGAAAAGAGTTTTGACGCAATCGTTATTGCAATTGCTCCACTCACCCAACCCAATAGAGCCTACCAACGGAATCGGGCGGCCTCATTTTCCATTTCCCCGACTCCATTCAATGATCCAGCGTGGACACCAGTCGTTCCAGGAATCACGGATCAAGAGTCGATCGACGATTGGGATACTCCCTTTCCGTTAACTCGAAAAAGAGAACCTCAAGACGATAAATACTTCTACGATCATCGGTTGACACCCAAGCTGTACATTTCCAAGGAGCTAGGACGCCAGCATTTTGGCTCACGATTCGGAAGAGTCAGTAACATTCGCTTTGACAACTTGAAACCTGATGAAGCGATCGAAATTGAAACGCAGATTTCCGAAGTATCAATAACGAAGATGCCCGACCTAGGCTGGCGAGAAATTCCACTTAGGCGGCAGCAACTGATGGCTTCTAGCGGCACCACTCCTTTCGACGCTTTGTTTCTTTCACTCAGCCTGTTTGTGATCGTGGCGGCCTTGTTGTTAGTGGCACTCCTTTTCCGTCTTGCGATTGAACAAAGGGCCGACCATTGGGGACTCCTGTTGGCGTCGGGTTGGACGCGGTCAGCAGTACGCCGATTGCTGCTGCTCGAGGGATCCGTTGTTTGTACGGTTGGAGCAACGCTCGGCATTTTTTTGGGACTAGGTTACGCATACGCCATGATCGCCGGCCTCCACACTTGGTGGGTCGGTGCAATCACGGTTTCCTTTTTGGAATACCACGTTAGACCATTAAGTTTAGTGTTGGGTTGGGGCCTCAGTTGGCTGGCGGCCCTTGGAACCATTCTGATTTCGACGAGGCAGTTAAGATCGATACCGATAGCCAAACTTTTGAAGCGACAGATGGAGACGAATTTTGGTGTTCCACAGTCGGCCAGCAGACGACCCTATTTAGCAATTAGCAGCGTCATTTTGGCGATAGCGATACTTGGTGTTGGCCAGTTTCTGCAAGGACAAGCACAGGCTGGCGCATTTGTCGGAGCTGGCATGTTGTTCTTGGTCGGCGGATTGTCTTGGACTTTGAACAAACTGAAAAGCGTTTCGACGAATCGTACCGCAAGTGCCTCCGCGTCGGCTTCGATGCTGAACGCGTCTTCGCTTGCCAGCAGCAATGCGAAACGGGCACCGATGCGCAGCATCTTGGCAATCGGGTTGGTTGCCATCGCGTCCTTCTTGATCTTGTCGATGAGCCTATTTCAAGCCTCTCCGAATGAAGCGGGTACTGGACGGTTTGCATACATAGGCAAAAGTTCCCAAGCTATTCACTATGACTTAGCCAACCGCGATCGACAGCGCGAGATCTTGGGAGCGAAAGCGAGTGGTTTGAGTGAGTTCGATTTTGTTCCTTTGCGTGTACGAAGCGGAGACGACGCGAGTTGCAACAATTTATATCAAGCCAGTGAGCCTCAGATACTAGGAATCTCAACTCGCATGGAGTCGATTGATCAAAAGCCGGATGGACGTTCGGCTTTTGCTTGGTTTGCGACGCAAAATTCGAAAGGCGACACGCCGTGGCATCGACTTGATCTGACGGCAGATGGCACAGCAGAGTCTCCGGTGCCTGTTGTGATCGATCAAAACACTGCACTTTGGGCGTTGCATTTGGGAGGCTACGTGGGTGAGACGTTTTCGTACACTTTCGATGATCACAAAATCCACTTTCGAACCGTTGGAGTCTTGCAGAATACGATACTGCAAGGCAGTCTCATCGTCGGCGAATCGAACTTTGAAAAGTTGTTCCCAAGCATCACGGGTTATCGAATGTTTTTGGTCAAATCCATCGAGGGCCCAGCGTCCTTACCGAAACTGGAGATGATAAAACAAGCCAGGACGGTATTGGAGGATGGATGGTCTGATTCAGGATTGAGTCTAGCGTCGAGCGATTCGGTTCTGCGGCAATTGTTAGCAGTGCAAAACACGTATTTGGGGGCGTTTCAAGTTTTGGGGGCATTAGGTCTACTGTTGGGTACCATTGGACTTGGGGTCTCGCAGTTGCGGAGCGCAATGGAACGCCGAGGGGAGCTAGCGGCGATGAGAGCCATTGGGTTTACCAAATCGCGACTCGTCTGGCTCTTGACATTGGAGAATGGTTGGCAATTATTGCGTGGAATTGGGATTGGCGTGGTTTCTGCAGCATTGGCGACCCTGCCATCCCTAATCCGTGGTCAGCCATTTAGCGGATTGGCATGGCCGAGTTTGATGATGGCTGTGGTGATTTTGTCGGGGTTTTTTTGCAGCATTTTCGCTGCGTGGGGCGCCATGCAATGGCCGCTACTTAAGTCTTTAAGGTCCGATGGATGATGCAAAGGTTACTTGGTGTAAGATCCAAGGAGCCGTTTCTACTGCGACTGATGGATGTAAACCATTCTTGTCAACAAAGTTTGCAATCAATGAGTCCTCAACGAAATGAACCAAGCCCCCTTCTTTTCTCGATCCGCGAATTAGCCAACGACAAAGCAGCAGGCGGCTGCGTTTTGGCCTCTGGCGAATTTCCGATCTCGACGGGCTGCTGATTCCTTGAGGCTTTGAGGTGAGCCGGCGGCGCCACCGCCACCAAAGTACTTTTTGAAATTCCAGACCAAGTCTACCCACATCCGGCCATCGATTCCAATACGTTTCAAGATCGGATCCAGATCCGTTGGAATGTCCGCTTTCTGGACGCGACCACGTTGGCGACCCGTCCAGTCCAGCAGCATTAAATAGTCTCTAAGATCGAGCGACAGAAAACCCTTGTCGCTTGCGCGTACACCGGTCTTGCTGGACTGAGGACCCGCATGACCTCGTTCGTTGAGTGTCAAAGGGGACAGCCAAGCGTCTCTTAGTATCGAGGGCCCTCTGTGCTTCTTTGCAGCCGCGTTCTTTTTTCGTAGTTGATCGGGCGTCGAGGTTCGCAGGATATGACCGGCCTCTGAAGTTTTGATTGCAACCAAATCGGCGGCTGCCGAGGGAATCGTTGCTCCTTGGAGCGACTGGATACGATCGTAGGCCGAAGTGTGCAGTGATTCTTCGGGGGTTTGGGCCATTGCGGCTCGTATCGGGTTCAAATCGACATACATGCTACAAGCTAGCAATCCGGCCTCGTCGGTGATAGCTTGAGCTTTGAAGCGTCCCTCCCAAAAATGGCCGGTGGCCTCCTCTTGTTTATTGGCAAGTCGAGCGATGGGTTCGCATAGCGCCTTCATAAACCAGGACGGATTTGAAAGGCGGATGCGGATGGATTGGATCCGTTCTGAGTTATTAGCAAGTGTTTCGACATCGTTTGTGGTTGGTTGGGCGAGTTGTTCGTCGATTCTTCGGCCTGGAAAAATACGGAGCCACCGGAGAGCGACTTCTGAATCGGACCAGAGAGCGATAACGTCGGGTCGGGTGCGGACGACGACATGCAAGTGATTGGAGAGGATCGCGTAAGTTAGGACATCGACGCCGAAAACAGAAGCGAGACGTTCCATGCGGCAGCGGATCCACTCACGACGATGTTCGTAGTTTTTCCCTGAGGCGGCATCGCAACCTGCCAGGTAGGCGCGACGAATGCATCTTTGCACGAGATGGAC
>CAMDKL010000287.1 GCA_945900945.1 Pirellula staleyi DSM 6068 | reverse complement strand
TCGCCGACAGCAGATGAGGGATGACGAGGTAGCCATCCAACTCGATCGAACGAATCCTCTGATCTATGGTCAGCGATGTCCAATCCGTATCGGCTCGTCGAGCCGCAGCGATGCTCGCGCGAGAGTTGGTAAAGGACGTATCCACGTATTAATCACCACATCAAACTGAGAAGCCGCACGGACGCGCAAGGTAATTTGATAGTCGATGCCGAGATCATAACTGATTGTTGCAAGCAAGTCACCGGGCTGAGAGACGCATCCACATTCGCCAAGCCGCCGTCTGAAAAACAATCAAGATCAAGACACATGTTGCTGCCAACCAATAAGGGCTGCGAGCGCTGACAAAGGTTCCAAGAACACCGCCGATTAGAGTGCCCATTGCCATGCCACCGGCCAATGTTGCCTCATGGATTCCAGCCGCCAAGGTACGGCCCTCATTGTCGCTACCCGCAGTGCTATAAAACAATCCAGAGAAGTAGTGGCGCTGTCAGTCATAACGAATACTAAGCCAATAACTCCTTGATTGCGGATTTGGCGGGGTCGGCTATCGGAAACTTACGGCCCGCGATATCGAAATCGGACGTCGAGTTGACTCCAGCAGCTTGCAAGATCGTGTGAAAAACGTGACCGTGGTCAACTTCTCGATCAACGACTGCTGTTCCATTTGCATTCGTTTTGCCAATCACCGCTCCGCTCTGGATGCCAGCTCCTCCCAGCACTACACTCCAAGCAGTTCCCCAGTGATCGCGTCCATAGGTTTTGTTGATCGTCGGAGTCCGTCCGAATTCGCTCATAACACAGATTAGCGTTTCCCCAAGCAGACCACGCTCGGCCAAGTCGTGAACGAGCATGGCAAAGGGCTGATCGAATTCGCCAAGTTGTTCGATATGGAAATCGAAATTTTCGTGATGCGTGTCATAGTCTGCGTGATTCACTTGAACGTAGGGCACGCCGTGCTCGATTAATCTGCGGGCCAGCAGGCAATGCTTGCCAAATTCGCTCGTGCCATAGCGCTCTCGATCCTTGTTCGACTCGCGAGCAATATCGAATACTTGGCGCTGCTCAAGCAATTCGCGCGCTTGATCGTAGGAAAAGTGATAAGCGTCCGTTTCCGCTGTCCGGCGACGACCGGCAAATCGAGCGTCGAACTTGGCTCGCATCGCGTTGCGACGCAAGTCCGCTTCAGGCGTCAATGTATCGGGGCGCTGCGTAAAGGGAGGTGGATTGCCATCGTACATCGCCACGCTCGCAAATTTAGGCCCCAAATAGGCCGCTTTGTGAAACTCGGATTCGACGTTGCGCCCGCCCGGCGAACTGCGAACCAAGATATGGGCTGGCAGCGGAAAATTTTCGGGCAGGAGTGACTTGGCGGCCACCGCGCCTAGGTGTGGATACTCTGTTCCTGGTGCCTGTTTCCGACCTGTAGTCATTTCAACGACGCCGCGCGCGTGATCGCTGTTCTTCGTATCGAGGCTGCGAATAATCGAAAGCCGATGCATTTGCTGGGCGGTAAATGGCAGTAGTTCTGAAATGTGAATTCCCGGCACCGAAGTCGGAATGGCTCGAAAAGGGCCGCCTGTATCGGTATTTGGCTTGGGGTCCCAGGATTCGAGTTGGCTGACGCCCCCGTGCAGGAAAATGTTCAGTATCCGTTTATGGCTGGCCCTTAGTTGTTGCCCGTAAGCGTTGTTTCCCGTTAGCAAGCCGCCCAGGCTCATCGCCAGGCAACCTGCTCCACTCCAAAGACCGTTGACAAACATCCGCCGATTGACAACATGCTCCAATGATCCACATGCGTAATGCTGCTTCATAGCTCGTGTCCACAATGAAAGTACGGTGTTGAGGCGGGGGGCTTCTGGAACTATCTCGTTCGGTCAAGCGAGGTTGGCGGGCCGTGGATCTCCAGTATACCCGAGAATTTATTGTACCTTCAAGTTCGCGCGTTGCCAACCATCGGGAACTTGACGGCGGGCATGTCTAATTTGCCCTCTTACTCGTTCGACGGTGCCTTCCAGCGGACGACCTCCAGATGCGTTTTGTCGTCCGCGCCGCGATGCGAGTACGACGTGACAAGTGTGCCGTCGACGAGCTGTACCGTCGGGCCGAAGCCGCCCCCTTGGTACTTGCCCACTGGCGTTTTCGTGTCGAGCATGATGCGGTCGTGAGCGAGGTCGAACTCGACGCCGTGCTCGGATTCGGTCCCAATGACGGCTCGCACGCCGAGCGGCGGTTTGAGGTCGCGAACCGTGAACGTTAGCAGCAGCCGCTTGTCTTGCAGCCGCAGCAGCGACATGTACATCTCGCCGTAGTCACCGAAATCGCGGATGCGCTCGAACGTCTTCGCCCCGTCGGATGACGAAAACAATTTGAAGTGATCGGCCTGATCGTTGCCTGCTTTGATCGGCCGGTCCTTGATCGGCAATTCGTTGCTGTCGACACGAACCAGCGCCCAGACTTTGCCCGAGCGAGCCTGCCATAGCCACGTCTCACCACCGAAGAACCCGTACTTGCTCTTGAAATCCTTCGGTTCGCACTTCTGCGACTTGTCCCAGGTTTGGCCGCCATCGGTTGATCGCCAGACCAGATACGGTCCGCCCCCACCGTCGTAGTCGACGCCCAGCAGCAGCGTCCCGTCGGCCAGTTCCAGCACGTTGCGAGTCGTGTGATTGCTGGCCTTCGGCTTGATCTGTTCCGATTCGACCCGCGTCGATTGCCACGTCCGTCCGCCGTCCGTCGAGCGATGCAGGAAGCCGGTCGTATAGCCCCATTCGTTACGCACGTCCTGCGCCAGCAAATGGCCGGTGATGAAGACAGTACCGTTCTTGAGCACAGTCAGATACGGTTCGCGGCCGAGAAGGTCCTGTTTCTCAGCCTGCGACCAAGTCTTGCCACCATCGGGCGAACGAAACAGCAGCGTCTGCTCCATTACCTTGTTGCCGTCGCGCTTGTGCTGATGAAAGGCCGTCAGAATTAGTTCGCCGCTGGGCAACTTCGCGATGCAGGGCTTGTAGTCGTCCGGTTCGCCCAGCGGGATTCGCTCGGCGACGAGTTTGTCTGCCGTCAATGACTTTCGATTGGTCACGCCGATGTCGGCCGCGGACAATCGGAACGAGTCCATAACGATCGACTGATCGACCGCGCCGTAGGCATTGTCGCCGCCCACGTGACCGAAGACGAAGATCCCGCCGTCTTTGGCCTGCACCGAACGAGGATAATAGGCCGTGCCCGGGACATTGAGCTTGTTCCAAGTCTGGCCCGCGTCGCTCGTCCAGTGGATGCCGCTGGTCGCAATGTGAAGTACGGGACCTTGCAGCGTCTTCAATAGTTCCGGTTGTCCGCTATGCGGGAGTGCGATCGGTCCGACTTTGCCAGGAATCCAGGTTCCTTCAGCTTTCTTAAGAACTCCCTGCCACCGTTTGGTGTCATCGGTGCGTCGATAGATGGTCAACAAGTCGCCGTTATCGAGTTCCGCCACATCGAATTCCTCGGTGAAGCCCGCGATTTGGTCATCTGGCGCTGCCCGCAGCGGCTTGCTCCAGGTTTGCCCCTTGTCGGACGAAATCAAGATTGTCGGCTCAAGGCGATTGCTGAATTCCCGACGTGTATGTTTGCCGGCCGGGAGCGGCGAGACTCCCAACAGCAAGAGCACTCGGCCGTCGCGGAGGGTTCGTATTCGTCGAGGCCAGACTGTAGTCTTTTCGGGGTCGAGAAGCACTTCGGGTTTGCCCCACGTCTTCGCTCCGTCGGTCGATCGCTGCAGAAAGCCGGTTTTGGGCAGGTCTTTATCGAAGGGCAGGTACAATCCAAAAACTCCGCGAACAACGGTGCCATCGGGCAGGACCGATTGCGCTTCTCCAGTAACGCCGTTCATGCAGGTCTTGAACGGGTCGGCGCTCACTTGCTTCCAGGTCTGGCCGGCATCGGACGAACGGAGATGCACGTTATGCAGATCGAGCCCCGTCATGTCGTACTGGGGATACCAGCTCAACAGGTCCATCACTTCCCTGGGAGCCTTCGGTCTGCCTTCGACCGGGCCGGTCGCCTGAGTGAAACAGGTCATCAGGTCACCGTCAGGCATGATCCACGCTCCGACCCAACAGGTGTAACCCGGCGTTTGCGGCGAGTGATAGATCGTCTGCCGCTGGTGCTCGACGGCCGAGAATTCGTCCGCTCTGCCTGCTTCAGCGAGCGAGAAAAGCAAGAAGGCAGCCAGTAACAACTGCCACAGTAGTCTTCGTCGCATAAAGATGATCTCCGCTCGTGTGAGTCCCTAGCTAGTGCGCGTCGGGAAA
>CAMDKL010000286.1 GCA_945900945.1 Pirellula staleyi DSM 6068 | reverse complement strand
CCACATCGATTCAGACGGTGAGCAATTTCTCGCTCAAGAGCCAAACGACAGTCCCTGTTTCGCAGCCGATCCTGATGTTGATCAATGGAGAGGTGCAGATTTCCGCTAACGCAGGTATTGCTGCCGAGCAGGTTCTTGGAGATGTTGAGATCGGTACCATTCAGTCGCAGTCGTCGATCGAACTGACCGCACCGTTTGGAGCGGTCGTTTCCTACCAGGTGCCTTCGAACACCGGATCGAGCGAGGATGGGGAACCATCCAGGGTTGGATTGGTCGCACCCGCTGTTACGATCACGGCATTGCAAGGAATCGGCGTGAGTTCAAAACCGCTCGAAGTGTTTACAGATCGGCTTTCCGGCGAAACGCGATTAAACGATATGGTGATACGTCACGATGCGTTTAGCGGCGACACAACTGCATCGCTCCTGAAACTCATTGCAGGCGGTGTGATTCAATTCACCAGCAATAGTCATCTTTCCGTCGATGGCCAAATCGTCGCCCAAAACGCTTGGTTCCGATCTGCGGTAGCCAATCGAGACCTTGAGTTGGCGATTGGACAGTTGAGCCATAGCTTGGGTGGGCCGCTGCCGATCTCGTTGGGTGGTTTTGCGAATCTCAGAATCAACGATGTGGCGAATGCGCTCGGTCGCAGTATTCAGGTCGCTCAAGGGCTCTTGGATACCCAAACCTCGAGGGTAACGCTGGGTGATATCCGGCAGCTCACGATATCGCTCGGTGGCGGGGACGATTCGGTAAATGTGCTGGATGCTTCGGGGCTCAAAAGCTTGGGCATCGAAGGCAATGAGGGAGCCGACCGATACTCGCTGGGTCGCGATGCGTGGAAGATTCCATCCATGAACATCAACGGGCAAGCTGGTGTCGACACGCTTTTGGTCGATTTGCGAACCCTAGGAGCTTGGGTCACGGCAGACTCGATCAGCACCGCGACCGGCACGATCCAACATACAGGAATTGAGAATCGGAATTTATCGAATTTTGAGGACGATTTGGGAGTGGGTTCTCTCCCTTCGATTAGCCTGCTGCAGGAGGATTTCCCAGCCAATCGGCTTTTGATCCTGGGTACCTCAGGGGCGGATTCTGTCGCACTGAATGAACAAGCGACCGGATGGCGAATCAACACGGTCTGGAATGGGCAGACGACCGAACGGCGCACCTTTGCGAGTGGACAGATTTCCGAAGTGCAGTTGTTCACGCTCGGAGGTAGCGATTTCGTGACGATCCTTAGGTCGGCATCCTTGCTGTTGAATCTACAGACTGGCCGCGATGACGATTGGATCAGTGTCCAGAGCGCATCAGCAACGATCACGGATCTGCACGGCAACAATTTCATATCGACCGCTGGTGGTGATGATACGATTCACACAGGCGCCGGCGATGACGAAATCGACGCTGGGGCTGGGCGTAACAACATCACCGACGACGGTGGTTTGAATACGATCTTTACCGGCGATCAAAACGATCAGATCTATCACGCGAATGCCGACGACACGATTCTCGCCGCCGGTGGTATCAATGACATCTGGCTCAATGGAGTCCATCAAGGATGGAGCAATCCGAGGTTGCCGATGGATGTGGATCGCGACGGACAGATCTCCCCGTTCGATGTGTTGATCTTGATCAATGAGATCAACAAGGGAGGATCAGGGCGGATGCTGGGTTCTCCGGATAGCGCCAACTACTACCTAGATCCGGACAACGATGGATTCCTTGCCCCGTTGGATGTGCTGGTGTTGGTCAACTGGTTTAACCGGTCGAATGGAGGTGGATCGGGTGAATCCGATTCGGACCCAGCGACAGCGGATTCCTTCGATGCGGGTGCGTCCGAGCAACAACGCAATGTTGACGCTTACTTCGCTGGCTACGAAGAGGACACGCAGCCCGAATCGCTCAAGCGGACGCGTCGGCGGAGTGCAATTTAACTCGGCGGAGTGCCTCATCTTTGTGGCGCGGATCGTCTATCATAGCTTCTCATTCGAGCTTAGACTTTTCCCCCAATGGGTTTCCGTAGGAATGCGGAAGCCCGCCTCGCGGACATTAGCACTCTATGACGATAAACTTGAATTGGAACTCTCGGCATCTGACGAATGGATGGCAACGAGGCGTCAATGCATTTTTCTGGGGTCTGGGTTTTCAGCCTACTGACTTCGATAAAGCTCAAATAGGAATCGGTACTCCTCTCTTAGAGGGCAATCTGTGCAATGTCCACAGTTATGCCTTGGCAAAGAGCATCCAATCGGGTTGCACCGATGCAGGCTTGATCGGATTTCCGTTTGGCGTGCCTGCTGTCAGCGACAATCTCGTGCAAGGTGGTCCCGACGGAGGGGCATCGCTCGCAAGTCGCAATCAAATCGCCAACGCTGCAGAGATGGTCTGTACCGCGCATCGTTATGACGCGCTCATTGGATTGCACCATTGCGACAAGAATGGACCAGGCTTCGCGATGGCGCTTGCCAGAACCAATTTGCCAGGCCTGATTGTCAACGGCGGTTCGATTATGCCTGGCTGCTATCAAGGTCGTCCAACAACAATCTTGGATGTCTATGATGCACAGGCTCGTCTTCGTGCAGGGCAAATGGATGCGGACGAGGCGGAAGCGGTTCTTCGAACGGCCTGCCCTGGTCCAGGAGGATGCGGGATCGCAGCGTCATTCAATACGTGGGGTATCGCCATGGAAGCGATCGGCCTAAGTTTGCCAAACACATCCTCCATCCCAGCCATCGACGAGGCAAAATCATTGGACGGCTTTCGAACAGGTGCTGCTATTCGCAAGTTGCTCGAAGGTGATATTCGTCCACGAAACATCTTAACCCGTCAGGCGTTTCAGAACGCGATGTCTGCAATCGCGGCGGTAGGCGGCTCGACCAATGGTGTACTTCACTTGCTTGCTTTGGCGCACGAAGCAAACGTTGAGTTCGGACTTCGCGATATCCAATCGATATGCCGACGAACGCCAGTGTATTGCAATTTTGCACCGCGAGGCACAGGAACCATGGTTGACTTGCATCGTTTAGGCGGAACAACCATGCTGCTTCGCCATTTGCTGAAAGCGGGCGTATTAAATGGCGACTGCATGACGGTAACCGGCGAAACACTTGAAGTGAACCTGAACGCAGCCCCAGAGGTTTCATTGGACAATGGGCTCATTGCACCGCTCGGACAACCATGGAAGGACTACGCTGATATTCAAGTCTGTTATGGCAATGTGGCTCCCGACGGAATTGTCTTTAAGGTCTCTGCGTCGGACGGATATCGATTTTCTGGGAACGCAATCTGCTTCGAATCCGGAAAGAGTGTGACGGATGCGGCGGTAGAGAATCGAATTCGCCCAGGTGATGTGGTCGTCTTGAGAGGACTAGGCCCGGTGGCGGCTGGTATGCCCGAGGTGCATGTGGCCGCGGCAGCGTTGTCTATGCCAGCATTGAAAGGAAAAGTGGCGATCATTTCGGACACGCGCGTTTCGGGTGTGTCGAGCGGAGCAATCGGCGTTCATTGTGCTCCTGAAGCTGCCTTGGGGGGACCTATTGGAAAGATTCAAGATGGTGATCGTGTCTTTTTTGATCTTAAGCAAGGAACCATCCATGCGGATGTTGATTTCTCGCAACGACTCGCTATTCCGATCCGCGTTGCACATCCCAGAGGATATCTTGCCGACTTCGCCGCGTTAACGACACAAGCAGATCAAGGGTGCGTTAGCAAGTAGTATTAGATAGTGCGGCTTCGCCGGAAAACCTGAACGATCGGGGCGAGACTTTGGTGTCTTAGCGTTACTCGATTGCGAATCGGGCAATCGCGAAGGTGCAAATACAAATCTCTCGAATTGTCGCGAGCTTGTTACTCTCCAGCAACCGTATGATCCCGATCTGAATCGATGGATGCTGTCGATCCAACGAAGTATAGATACGATCCCGTGAGCATGCGAACTCGGTTATAAGAGATTGTCCAACGGAAATATGGCTTCTGGTGGTAGCCAAAAAGCCTGAACCTTCGGGGCGAAAACGTGGGCCGAAAACGTGGGCCATCTGGGCCAAAACGTGGGCCATCTGGGCCAAAACGTGTCAAAACGTGGGCCATCCATCCGAACAAAACGTGGGCAAAACGTGGGCGGGCAACACGTGGGCCATCCATCCAAAAACGTGCATCCGAAAACGTGGGCCATCCATTTTAGTAATTCCGCAGTCGGTCGGTCGATCCCGAAATTTTATTCCCGAAAATGTCATCTGGTGTGGGGACCGAGTCTGACTACGAATTTCGCTTCCAAAATCGCGTGAATTTGTTCCTCGTGATCGGCAAAGTGCCGAATCAGCCAACGA
>CAMDKL010000285.1 GCA_945900945.1 Pirellula staleyi DSM 6068 | reverse complement strand
TTTATCGCCAGCAATTTGCTCGACAACAAACTCATCAAAAGGCTTATCTCGATTCAGTGCACGGATCACGTAGTCACGATAGCGAAAGGCCCATGGTCGTTCACGATCGTTCTCTGTGTAACCATCGCTATCTGCATACCCCGCTGGATTCAACCAGTGTCGCGCCCAGCGTTTCCCGTACTCCGGTGAGGCCAACAACTCCTCCACCAATCGATCGTATGCATCTATGGCTTCACTCGCGAAGCTCATTATTGCTGAGCTTGCCAGCATCGCAATTGGCCAAATAAACAGCCGCATCACGAAGCTCAAGTTGTGAGGTGGGAAAGGGTCAGGCAGGATCTCTCGTTGTAACCAAATTGTTTCGACAGTGTGCAAAAGAACGGAGTTCGAGAAGCGTACTTTTTGGTAACAACCGTTTGTCCCTAGGTTTTGCCTAGCAGCCCAGCGGCTCTGGAGACTCATATCGAATCGACAGCCCAATCCACGCAAAGCAACTCAGCTTGCAGCAAAACAGTTTTCACCGCCTCCTCCTGTAAATCCGGTGGATAGCCATAACGGTTCAGAATTCGCTTTACCATAACTCGAATCCTCGCTCTTGTACTCTCGCGAAGAGTCCAATCGATCGTGACGCTCCTACGGACCTGTGTAATCAACTCAACTGCGATCAGTTTGAGTTTGTCGTCCCCCATCGCTTGTACGGCTGACTCATTTGCGGTTAGTGCGTCGTAAAACGCGATCTCGTCGTCTGTGAGACCCAGGTTTTCGCCTCGCTTGGTTGCTGCGTCCATTTCTTTGGCTAGCTTGATCAGCTCCTCGATCACTTCCAGAGTGGCGATCGCTCGATTGTGATAGGCATTAAGCGTCTTCTTGAGCTTCTGGCTGAACAGCGTAAAATCGAGGGCTTCACTTTTTCACACGTTGCGGAGGTCAACTTTTTGCAATCGGCCGAGGCTGTTCAAGCTCATAGTATTTCTATCGTCGTTGTTGATTAAATCGTCGGCAATTTGATAAGAGCGTCGTTTGCGATATTTATTTTCGTCGTCAAAATTTTATCGTCTCGCTGAGTCAACTCTTGCGATACGTGCGTGATTGCAGTATCGATACGGTTAGCAGCAATTGAGCCGAAATTAGTCAGAGCGGAACTACAGGATTGTGCTAACGTATTTACAGCTCCCGAGATCAGTTTCGTCACTCGACTAAGGGTTTGTCTAATAGCAGCAGGGGCATAATCCTCAACATGCGCGTACATTCGCCGGGAACAACCTGTACCCATTTCCTGACTAATACGGCCGTACATGCCAGCGAATTCGTCCTGAGCAATTTTGTACGCTGGCTTCCGAATGGATTCGACGGTCTTTATTTGGTCGTTTACTATTTGCAATAGTTCCAGCCTCTGCTGGTGGGTAATACCATAAAGCTGCTTAACAATTTCCCCAATTGCGTTGGAAACTTCAGGCACATCACTTATCTGTTGAAAAGCCTTTAGCTTGTTACTCAGATCTTCAACCAGCTTGCTCGTAACATGGTCGATTTGGATTGAAATCAGATCGTCACGGAAGTGAGTCCAAGCCAGAATTATGTCGTCCACCAAAACGGAAGTAACATCCTCTGCGAGATCTATGCATTGGCCACGTCCCGTCACATGGGTCCCATTTTTCCTAGCGGCAGCACGCAGACTCGACCAGTGATAGTGCGACCAGAGCTTCATCTTGTCCTGCAAACGCCTCTCGGACATAGCCTTGACCTGATCTAAACGCGCCTGAATACCGCGATCTCCACTGACTGTCTGGTTTTTGAATTTGTCTACAATACGTTCTGTTTCCTTGCGTAACCACGGCAAGACATCGGATTGGACGGATTTTACAACTTTGCTGATAGCATTTTTTCCTCCAGCACCTTCAGCTTTAAGCATCGAGATCGATTTACGAAACACTCCCGCCAAAAGGCGGGCCTCGCTTTCGAGTTTTTGCTCAATATCATCAAAGAAATTAACCGCAAGATACTCAATTGCAACATCCAGCAGGAAGCTTCGAAGGTGAGGAATACCCGTCTTGCCAATATCGTTATCGAAGTACTCATTGAACTGGCGCATGGTTTTCTTGCTGGTCGAAAACCTACCGGCAAATGCTTCATGTGCTAAAGCGGAAACAAAGAAAACAGGAATGTCATCAATCCGCGACAACAGCTCAGACCGCTTTTCTCGCGAAACAGCATCGTCTCCCAAAGGTAGTTTTGGACTGGCAATGTCGCGAAGCATTGAGTGATACGCATTGCTCTGTTCAGTTTTGTATCGTTGAATTGCATCCAGATAAAGCTGCGACTCTTCCTCGTCGGAAATCTCAGCGTTGGTTAAACTTATCTCTGGATGGTAACTATCCAGCTTGGTACGAATAATGAACAACCGCTGCTTTCGTTTATTCGTTGACTCAAGGAAATTAGCTAAGACAGAGGAATTCCTAAGCCACTCTTCGATGTCGGGGCCGATATTGCTGTCGCTCGTTACAATCGCAACTGCGGTAGCGCTTTCGCGAACACTATTGGTTACCAGTGTCCGTTGAGGATCTGAATCATTCGTACCAGGCAAATCAACAAGACTAAGGCTGTGATGCCAATTCTCAAACGGTCCGTTTATTTCACAGTCTTCTACGATTGTCCAATAAACATCGGAGGTAGACAGGTACTTAGCAAGTGCCGCCCGCATACCCTCGACATCTGTTGCGCGAACAACTGCATCTTGACCAAGTAGCTTTTTATCGCACGTGGAATGGTCGCGCGGCGAATCTCTTCCACTAGCTCGACCGGTGGCAGGTCCGGATTGACTCGAAACAGTTGTATAAACCTCTGCAAGACATTTCGAACAAATCGAGTATCTTCGTTGACTTGTGATTGGTCTCCTTCCCGTTGGTGATTCAACTCATCATTGGCGTCTTGTAACGCTTGCCGCCAATCATTATTGAGTTGGTCATAACTCGCGAATTTGACCCTAACCGACCACTGTGGAGACCAAGCCATTTTCAGAACTGAGGCTGTGCACGGTTTCACATCCGAAGTTGGGAGCAAGTCATTTGCCACCAAGGAATTCAGAAGAGTACTTTTACCATGTCGGCTTGGTCCCAGCACTGCGACATCAATTGTTGGCAACTTGCTCAACTTTTCTTCGATGCCACCAAGAGTGATTCTCCATCGCTTTATCACAGCCTCACATTCTGGAAATTCAGCTGCAGCTCGAACAACTTGGTCCTGCATAAGACTGGTTCGCATCAAGTCGATCTTTTTGCGAATTACGTCGAATCGAGATTGATTAACTGTGGTTAGTTCATGAGTCATTTGCGATTATTCCAATCTGTTTTTCGTTGAAATTCATCAATGCGTTGTTAGGAATCGCCAAGAAAGTGTTTGAGTAGTTGCTCCGCAAGTTCCGCATCTACGCACTTATCAAAACGCCCGATTCAGCTCATCAATAGTTCTCGTTGGCCATTCACCCGCCATAACCCAACCCCCTCAGGTTTGCTTGGATGGCCTGCTCCAGTTCGGCGGACCGGGCGAACTGGCTTCCGCGTTTAGTCCCACCGGGACGGCATGTTGTAGCCACGGGCGTGAGCCCGTGGTGACGATACGAACCAAGCGCCAGAAGCCCCAAGGGGGCGACATGAGACGACGTTCCTGTCGTCCCTTCGGGACTTGTTGGGCGTTTGGGACACGTGTTCCATTTCCATGGGCTCGCGCCCATGGCTACATCATATCGCCACTTCGTGGCTGCGATGGTTCGCCACCTTGCGGCGGATAAATGAGGTTGTGATTTCATTGGATGAGCTCTTGCTCGAATACATAGCGTAGGTCGTAGGTGATCTTGTGGCGTTCCAACATGGCAATGAACTCTTCTTCAAACGTTCGCTTACGATGGTGGACTTCTTGATTCGAAATGTACGCTCGAACCTTCTCGGACTGCGACTCACTTACGGAAAATGCACTGTATCCCGATTGCCACTCGAACTGAATTCGCGGCTTGACCTTTTCATTTACCATCTTGGATGAATTCGCTTTGATCAAACGCAACATATCAGAGATGGCAATTGTCGGACTGAACCTCGCTAACAAATGAACATGATCGTTTACGCCTCCCATGCACAACAACGTCCCTTTGTTCTCACGAATGACTCCACCGACGTATCCATACAATTCGTCTTGCCATGTTTTCTCGGCCTCGATCATAAGTCGGGCAGGTGAGGTGGTGCCGTAATTCCGGGCGCGCTCAGAGCTTAGAATGAACGGTCAAGGAGACTTTCAGGATGAGCGCAAAGAGCACGAAGCTGGCATCGACAAAACGGAGACAGTTCACGGACGAATTCAAACGGGACGCTGTTCAAATGCT
>CAMDKL010000284.1 GCA_945900945.1 Pirellula staleyi DSM 6068 | reverse complement strand
TGTGGAAATCGCAGAAGCGTCTTGGAAGGAATCGGACGCCTTCACAAAGGATGGGATTCGCAATTGATTCGGTTGCTGCTAGGTTGCTGGCTAGTCCGATCCTGCAGGAGTACGACGCTGTCCACAGTTGATGAGTTAACATGGATCGCAGCTAGGCACAAACTTGTGGAAATCGCAGAAGCCTGTCGGAAGGGAAGCGAAATTATTCAAATTGGATGGCCAGGATCCAGCCTCAATCCAACTTGTGGAAGTGGTAGCTGCTAGGTTACTGGCTAGGCCGATCCTGCAGGAGTACGACGCTTTCCACAGTTGATGAGCTAGGCTGGAATCCCGCCTCAGTCCAACCTGTGGAAGCGGCAGCTTCTAGGTTGCTGGCTAGTCCGATCCTGCAGGAGTACGACGCTTTCACAGTTGTTGAGTTAGTAGTGAATCCAGCCGAATTTGAGAATCTAGCAGCTAGGCACATCCTTTGCTGAAATCGAAGAAACGTGCTGGAGGGAATCGAAAGCTTGCACCAGAGTTCGAACCATCTGTGTAGTTAGCTACAAAACGAGCTAAGTTGAAAAGCAACGAATTGCAATTGCCTGTACTGAACGACGAGGTTGCCCGACCCAACGTAGCCCTTGGACATGGGCAACAGGATTGCAAATAGTCGGTAATAATGTAGGCATAATTACGTCGAATATGTGTGTACACCCTCTCGCCAGGCCCTGTTCTTGGTTCGTTAAATGGGATTCAGCATCTCGATAATGAGGATCGAAAACCCTGCCTTCCGCTCACGAACCTCGAGCCGCCAAGGACACACAGGAGCCTTTATTGTCACTTACGGTGGTTTAAAAGCGACTTACTGTTGACTTTGGCGCTTAGCGTCGATACTCTCGATATCCAGTTATGTTCTTGGTTTAGATTAGGTTTTTCATTTTATCAATATCTGGATCGCGTTCGTTTTTTAATACATTTCTGGAGAGTTGAAATGCAACCATTACTTCGACGCCCTCGACGGAGGGTAGCCTTCACGTTGGTTGAGCTTTTAGTGGTCATCGCCATCATTGGAATCTTGGTGGGGCTATTGCTGCCGGCTGTTCAAGCTGCTCGCGAGGCGGCGAGAAGAATGCAATGCACGAATAACCTCAAGCAGATGTCGCTGGCCATGCACAATCACGAGTCTGCGACGAAAGCTTTTCCGTCAGGGGATCGAGTTGAGATCTTCCCAAATCCGGCACCAGCAAATTGTCCCCTGGGAAACTGTGGTGTTGCTCGCGGTAACAACTGGTTCCTTCAAATACTTCCGTTTATCGAAGGAAGTAACGTTCTCAACGGCTTCAGTTATACGGTTGCCCCAACGACTCCTCCACTTCCCAATCCTAATTGGACGTTTACCTACTTTGATCTTGCCGAGCCTGGAACGAACATCATTCGTGGACTGGTTCGGACGCTTCCCTTTGCAAGGTGTCCGTCGAATTCTTCGCCGAGCTGGGCTCGCGACTATATGGGAATTCAAGGAGCGAAAGACCGGGCCTTTAACGCTAACTTCAGTATCGCACGGGGTGATATTCACGATGATGGGGTATTGGGCGTCTACAAAGGGCGCAGGTTCGGAGACATGTCAGATGGAAGTTCCAATACCATGGCCATTGGAGAGAATTCGATTAAGATTGTTTTCGGCGTCGTTGATGGTACCAATAGCGGAATTCAGGGGTTGGTTGGCGTACCCGCTAGCACAGCTCCCGCAGCCACACGACCGGAGGGCGGCTATGCTCCTTGGTGGTGGGGTGGTGGTTTCTTGCCGAGCACGGCAAGCGACCGCGGACGAATTCCTTCTAATCCGACTCGACACGTGTTAACGCTCAACAGTCCGATCAATGACCCCACCTTTTTTCGTGGCGGGGCCAATCATAATCTAGCTGCTCGCGCCCATAACCATCCCTTTTCGAGCAATCATACGGGAGGCGCAAATTTCGGATTCTGCGATGGCCACGTTCAATTCGTTAGCGCCAATGCCGACATCCTTGTGTACCGAAACCTAGGCACTTTCAACGGCGGAGAGGTTGCGTCGCCGGAGAATTAATCGAGAGAGTTGTAAGTATGACTGTTCAAAAAATCCTCGTATTTGCTCTATGTGTGATTGCTTGCGTGAGCCAGTCTGGGTGCGGTCCAAAGCTGCATAAGGCAGGAGGCATTGTTAAAGTGGATGGCAAGCCCATTGATCAAGGGACGGTAGGTTTTTATCCCGTAGTTCAAGGCAGACCTTCAATGGCCGAAGTCCAGCCCGACGGTACGTTTGAGCTGTCCTACTTGAAGCCTGGTGATGGATTGCCCCCAGGAGAGTACAAAGTAACGATTGTCTCCGACGTTTGGAAAGAGAATCCGCAGGCGAAGGCGCGTGAAGATGCGCTAGCCACGAAAATGGGGGTGAAGGACGAGATGAGCATGGCAGCGGGTGTACTGATCCATATCGTGCCCATTGAGTACAACACGCTAGAAACAACTCCCTTGAAACAGACAGTTTCAGACAGCTCGAAAAAGTTCGAATTCGATATTGCCTCGAAGAAGAAACCTTAAACGCATGCTCGCATTCGCGGCATCGCAAGACGAACAAGAACGCCAGCGGACTAGCTGCCGATTAAAAACGGTCACTTTTCTTGCAAGGGACAACATTGCTGGTCTACCACCCGCAGCGACGGGTGCGGCCATCTTCAGTCTAGGTCTCTAAATATTGTCCCTAAGGCATGTTAAGTCATCAATCCAATGGCGAATTCCTCGCCATTAGCTCTATCCGGCGCCAAATTCAGCAAGCTCATGATCTGCGTCATCCTCGGCTGACTGATTCTGCCTAATTCTGCAAGCTGCTGGAAGCTTACTACTTCTCCCGAATCAATCATCGAATGCAATCGACTGGCCAATGCCACCAGTTTGGAGATTCTTGGAACACGACCAGATTGAACGGCCTTCTCTCGCACAGCTTTGGCCGCATCGCGACGCATATGTACTTCCCCTTGGAATGCGACTTTGCGTTTTACTTTGATCATAATGGCACCTCAGTAGCTTCTGCGGCCAGTTTCTTAATTCCCGATCTGTGGAACGATACCGAAATAGCCACATCGTGTGGATCGTACTCCACCCGCTCTACTAGCACTTCCATTAGCTTGCCTTGTTCCCGTTGAGAGACGGATTTCCACAGAGTGTCGAAATCACCGAATGCGGCTTTTATTTCTGCGTCCGCTAGTTCCGATGAAGCTAACTGGCTTATGCGATTGTGCAACTGGTGGAGTTCCAATTCCGACTGCGCTGTTCGTTCGTTCAATTCCGCCAGTCGAGCTAACGTTGGATCATTCGGTTTCGACATGGCTGCGATACGTTTTATCTCGGCATGATCGCGAGCCAGTTGCTTTTCGTATTGCTTCTGCTGTTGCTGTAATTCTTTGAGACCATTGTCAACCTTCTTACGAGATTGGCGTAGTACTTCCTGCATTAGACCATCGTCTGTGGAAATGGATCGAATCTGGTCGACAACTGCGGCTTCCAATTCCGCTGCCGGAAGCGCCTTCGACGGACAAGTATCCCAGCCACATTTGACGGCTTTTAGGCAAGTATAATAGCGGTATCGCTTGCTTCCCCGACTAGACATCGTGTGGACCATGGCTTTGTTGCAGGCGCCACAGTAGAGCAAGCCTTTGAGCAGGGCGCCGTATTTATTGTTAACGCCATTCCCCTTGCCGCGACTGTGCGATTTGAGGAGTTTCTGGACAGCAGAGAATGTCGTACTGTCCACAATGGCTTCGTGTTCTCCGACGAATACTAGCTCCTTGTGTTTGATTTTCCCGGCGTAGATCGAATTGGTAAGGAGCATATGCAGGGACGCTTTATCGAACGGACATCCGCCACGCTTGACTCCGCTCTTAGTAATCCAGGATTTATTCAGCCAACCGCGCCCAACCACTTCCTTTAAAACCGGAGTCAGCGACTTGAGCGTCAGATACAACTCGTATATCGCTCGAACCCTCGTTGCTTCCTTAGCATTGATGACTAGTTTCGAATTGGGAGTCGATCGATCCACATCGTAGCCAAGAACTGGATGACCACCAGCCCATTTTCCCTTGCGCCGTTGTGCTGCGATCTTATCTCGGATCCGCTCTCCGATGATCTCGCGTTCAAACTGCGCAAAGGATAGTAGAATATTCAGCGTCAGGCGTCCCATGGAATGGGTTGTATTAAACTGTTGCGTCACGGATACAAATGAAGCGTTGAACTTATCGAATGTCTCCATGATTCTCGAAAAATCCATTAGAGAGCGACTGAGTCGATCCACTTTGTAGACCACAACGCAGTCGACTTTGCCGGATTCAATATCTGCAAGCAATCGATTGAGCGCTGGTCGATCTAGGCTACCACCAGAGAATCCACCATCATCGTATTGTTCTGGATTGCAGATCCAGCCTTCATTTTGTTGGCTCTTGATGAAGGCCTCGGCTGATTCCCGTT
>CAMDKL010000283.1 GCA_945900945.1 Pirellula staleyi DSM 6068 | reverse complement strand
GCAATTTCGTTTAGAGAATGCGATCGCCCGTTACGCAGAGCTTTATGAATCCTTGGCGAATGGCGGCCAAAGCGTCGCGTCATAAACCTCTAAGTATTTTTCGAAAAAATCAGAACTTCGTAGAAAATTAAACCTATCCTTGTTGAGATCGATTTCTTAGAAATTCCAGCAATGAGTTCAATTCCAGCAATGAGTTCAATTCCAGCAATGAGTTCAATTCCAGTAAATCTCAATTTGCAAAAAAGCGTTCTAAGCGACGTTTTAGAGCCGTTGACTTCGGTTGCAAACGAGTCAACAGGACTCGCAGGCAGGACGAGGCACAGACAAGGATCTGGCGAAAATCCTCGAAGAACGATTCTGTTAATAGGCAGCGCCCGTAGCGGAACCAGTTGGTCCTTGAGCATTCTCAATTCGCATCCAAAGGTACTGGGTTGTCACGAGCCGTTCAAGTACATGGGCGAGGACAGAACCATGGCTCGTTGCATGGAGCGATTAAAAAAGGGTTGCCACACTGCTGTAGATAAAGGACGATTACTAGAGTGGATCAAGGTCGCTTATCCAGAGACCCATAAACCGCCATTTACTCAGAAGTCATTTTATCGCTATTCGAAATGGACCAGATGGCTCGTGTGGATGACGGCCAAGTTGGTGCCGTTCACCGAGGATATTTACAGAACGGTATCAGCCCCTAAACTTCATGAAGATGATTTTTTGGTGATCAAGAACAGCATATTTCCAAAAATGGACGTAATGCTTTCGGGCATTGTCTCGGACATCGTTGTTCTGTTGCGGCATCCATGTGCTGTCGTACGATCTTTGAAACGGGGGATTGATCTCGGGCTGATGTCCGTACCGAATGCCAACGCAGTTTGGAATGGATACAGCGATTCTCTAACTCAATTGGGTTTCACGCAGGATCAGGTCGAAACATTTACCGTTGCGGAATTGCTCGCCTTGCGTTGGCTTTGTGAAACACTACTCTCCGAAAAACTTGCAAAACAATTTCGAACCAAGACGTTGGTTTACGAGCACATGTTGGAATCACCAATCGTTCAATGGAAGGAGACTTTTGACTGGTTGGGGATCCCCTTCGAGCCTTCCGTAGCCGACTATATTTCGAAGACATCCAAACCAAACTGGAACGTACGTCAGTTGCTTGGCAAACGCGGAGAGTACTACTCAATTAGTGGGCCCCGGCGACGAGGAGAGGCGAGCGCTGCAGAGATTGCGTTGGATGAGCAAGAGTCGCAGCAAGTCTTGGGAATTGTCTGTCCTCACTTTGACCTCTCGAGGCATTGGTCGCCAGCGTCTAGGTCTTGTTACTAAGCATCGTGCGGAATATAAGTGGCATAGGCTTCCAGCCATGTAATACCCCACAAATCAGCTGATACCGCTCTCCTGGCAGGAAGCGAAGCTTAGTAACCCGATATTACCCAACCGCGTGTCTTCCCTCTATTTTCAAAATTGCTGACCGCCGCCGGCGGCCAGCAATTTTTAAAATAGGAATTCTGGGTAGGCACGATCTGGTTCCCAAACTCTCTCACCCACGAGACAAGCTCGTGGGAGTCGTACGAAAATGTTGAGGGGTATAAAGGCTGGACGCCTATGCCACATTAAAAAACGGACCGTAATTTTCCACACGATGCTAAAGTGAATCTAATTTGATTCGTCACACCGTATTTTCGGTTGCAACCATTTTGATGCTGCCTGTGATTGGTTGGTATTACCTGATGAGTCAGGTCGTCGGTCGAGATTCGGCATTGGAGGGCATCAGTCAAATGCTGTCGTTGCTACCCGGTCGTTGTGGCAATCTGCTGCGAGTGGCTTTTTATGTACGCGTGCTGGAACGATGTGAAAGCACGGTGACAATTTGCTTTGGTACGATCTTGTCCAAGGTCGGTGCACGGTTTGGTTCGCATGCATACATTGGACCCTATTGCCAACTCGGATTAGTAACGATCGGATGCGACACCTTGCTTGGGCCAGGCGTCCAGATCCCATCGGGTCCGAACACACATTCATTCGACCGACTCGACATCCCGATCCGGATGCAATCAGGAGCATCGCAGCGGGTGACCATAGGCGACGACTGTTGGCTAGGGGCGAATTCGGTCGTGATGGCCGATATTGGCAACCAATCGATCCTCGGTGCCGGCAGCGTAGTAACAAAACCCCTGCCTGAAAGAACAATATCCGCTGGCGTACCCGCCAGAGTTATAAAAACACGACAGTAAGTCGAGCGCCGGCTTCCAATCTTCCTTGCCTGGATTATTCATCAGCCGCAGTTCGTTAGCCGAATGGCGCTCGCTTTGCGATTTCGTGAACCGGTGGGCGCTAGCCTGGGGTGTTAAAAAACTGGGGTTGTGGCTATTCCTTAGCTTGCGCAACTTTTGTTCCGTGAGAGACCCCAGCGGTGGCTTGATGAAAATACAAGCCCGACGCGCAAGCGAGGGGGCGGAACCATCCCTCGCTTGCGCGTCGGGCTTGTATTGAAGCCGTTAGTTCAACTATTGGCTGCGATTTCATCAGGCCACCCCAGCGGCCTCCTGACGCTTGGTGTTGAATTAGGCCAGACCTCGTAGTGGAAGTTGTTAAACTTCTTTAAAACACTTGCAGTTCTGGGAACTCTAACGAGGTTCCACTACCTTAATTCAACCCCAGCGGCCTCGTGCCGCTTGGTGAACAAGGTTTGTATGCTAGAAAAGAAAACCGACCGATTGGAAAGACCCTCGTGACCTCGCGTCACGTGTGAATCAGGTTCATTAGCTAACGAACCTTGCGTTCCAATCGAACAAGCCGACTGGGGGCAAGACAAAATTACGGGAACAAAAACAGCATATCAAAAAGTCGGGTCAATACCGAATTTTTAACACCCCGCGCTCGGTCCTTGCCGCTCCTAGCTCCGGCGAATATTTCGCTATTCAGGAATTGTTACAGTAGTTACAAGTTAAGCTTAGCAACGTAGGGGCAATACACGCACTAACTTGCCTCTCGCAATTCGCTTCACGCTCCCCACATCTCTCCCCGTCCTGTGACTTCCCTGCCAATTGATATCGAGACTGCTTTGATCACGTTGAGTCGTGGCTGCGAGGGGATTGAAACTGCAATGAATACCAACCTCGAAGAAAATCGATTTAGCAGAGCACTTGAGAGCTTGCAAAGACTTTCACTTGAGTTGGATATTCCGATTGCGATTGTCGGTGGTTTAGCCGCCATTCGTTATGGATACCCGGCAGCAACGCAAGACGTCGAAATAGCGGTTGGTATTGATCAGTTAGGGATACTGATATTGGCTGCACCTCGATATGGTTTTAAGGTTGCTTCGGAATCCAAGTCGGGTTGGCATACGCTGATGCATGGCGATGTCGAGATCAATGTTGTTCCAGAAGGGGGTAAAGCCCGAGACACATCACCGACGGAGATACCTGGGCCAATCCAGTTGGGAGTCCATCGTGGTTTGCAATATGCAGCGATTGAAGGCTGGGTTGAATTAAAGATCAGCTCGGGTAGGCAAAAGGATCGGGCACACATCGTAGAAGTGTTAAAAAAGTCGGACGCCAACACGATTGCGAGGATTGACCAGCATCTCGCGAGCGTCCACGTCCAATACCATTCCGAGTTTACGCATTTGGCTGCGAGGCGATCGAAGAGCGTCAGCAGGAGCAGCAACGCCGCTAAACGCCACTTAAATCCTAAAAATGCCTACTGAAAACGAAATAGCTTGGGTTGCTGCCTGGAAAAGTGCGGGGCCAAAACTGCAACAGATCCGTGACGAAGAGCTGCGTCAAAAAAGTAATAAGGGCGTTCGAATGGTTGGCGGTTCAACCGTGTACGAAACGAATCCTCATCTCAACGGAATGGTATCTATGCAAGCGTGGTTCATGAGGCATCAGCTACTCTTAAGTCAGCGTGATCGCAAGACCGAGCGTTCAAATATCGGCGATGGCGATGAATCGTGACGACCTTTGATTACTCTTTTCTGGTAGACGCTGCGATTGGTTTACAATCCGCGTGGGAAGCCCAGGGAATTCGGTTTTGTTTTATCGGTGGACTCGCCGTTCAACATTGGGGCGAAGTCCGAATGACGCAGGATATCGATGCGACCGTGTTAACCGGTTTTGGGAATGAGCAGCTCCTAATAGAACAACTGCTGATGACGCTGACCCCGCGAATTTCCGACGCTGTCAGATTTGCCAAACTAAATCGCGTCCTGCTTGGTCAAGACTGCCACGGAGTGCCGATCGACGTGTCCCTATCGGGAATGCCCTACGAAACCGAGCTTATCCAACGTTCCCAGCGTCGTGAATACTTGACCGGCAAATCCATTCAGATTTGCGGAGCAAGCGACTTAGTTATCCTCAAAGCTTTCGCCAATCGGGTACGAGATTGGCAAGATATCCGCAGCATTTTGATCCGCAGTGCAATGGAGCTCGATTGGAATTTGATCGAAACCGTTCTGAAAATACTGTCCGAACTCAAGGAGGAACCGGAAATTCTTACCAACCTCCGACGGTTAAGGGAAACGGTTAGAAGTGATTAATCCCAGTGGTGCGAATTGGTTAACGCCGTTCAGGAAGATGCAGAGTTGAGGGTTTTATTGCTGAAGCAACTCAACAA
>CAMDKL010000282.1 GCA_945900945.1 Pirellula staleyi DSM 6068 | reverse complement strand
TCGCGTGGTCCACGAAATTTTGCAAGCCTAGAGACTAAAAAGCCAATGCGATCCCTGTTAACCCCGAGATGGGCGGCACATTTTGATTCAAACCAGCGTTACACGAGCCGAAGACAACCACGCTTTTCGAGCATTTCCTGAAAAATCCACCCCCGATCACATCTCCGCTGCCTTGCTGGTAGAGGATCGCTCCGTTGTAGTAGCCGTGGACAAAGAGTAACAGCTTTTCCGTAACCTTACGTTCAACGGCCCAAAGGAAGCTAAACCGATACTCATTCAAATTCTCGCGTAGTTAGGCGATCGACAGGCTAAAGCCTTCCTGCCGCGTGGGCGTTTTGGCAAGATGAGTATATCGTAAGACGGCAGTTTTTCCGAGCGAATGAGTCGCTTGTTGATTTCCTTCATTTCTTGTCTTGGCACGATGACACCTGTCGGGTAGTTTCCTTCCACGAAAAAAATGCTTGGATGTTGGCCTTTCCAGGTCATACGCGAAGCGCACACTCGAACGACCTGCCAACATGTTAGCAAGACGCCATTCCATTTTTTCTGCAACGATGACCAGCATCGCTCGATTGGATGGTATTTGCTGTGATACGAGTGGATAGTAAACTAGTCGAATCTCTAAGCCTGACCAATCACTGAACTCGTCGAACGTTACATCCATGGAAAAAATCCTCCTTGAAAAACGGATTCAGAATAAATCCAGCCTGACATATCCTGGCTTTTTCACAAAGAGCAATATTCATCGATTCTCGATGAAAGCAGCGCCCACGTGAAGTCCGCAGGGGAGTCGCCTCGCGAAAGATCATGCACACAGCTCCGTTCGTACTCGATATCGTACTCCGCGAATCGGTACTCGTACTCGATCGCTTGTCATCGAGTACGAGTATGAATGCTCGTCAAATCGAACTGACCATTTCAGGTAGTTTTCAGGCCGCCGCTCGCCTAAGTGTCTGTTCAGAGTTGCTTGGGGTCGATACCGCCGTATTTCGGAACGCTTGGTTCTTTAATGTCCTTGAGCAGTCGCGTGACGATTTTGTCCGTTGTCATTCCCTCTGCTTGTGCTTGAAAATTGGTGCTCAAGCGATGGCGTAGCACTGGGATTGCAATTTTGCGAATGTCCTCGATGCCGACGCTGAATCGTCCGTCCATCGCTGCGATGGCTTTACCGGCATGAATGAGGAATTGGCCAGCGCGAGGACCGGCACCAAAATCCAGTAACTCCTGCACGACTTCGGGAGCTTCTGGTTCGCCTGGTCGAGTTGCTCGAACCAACGCGACGACATATTTCACAATGAATGGACTGACCGCCACACTCATCACCAGTTTCTGAATATTCATAATCGCACGCGCCGAAAGAACCTTACTCACCTCAGATCGTTCGCTCCGAGTCGTCGTTGTCAAAATCTTTTCTTCCTCTTCGGCGCTCGGATATCCAACCTTGATATTGAACATAAACCGGTCCAGTTGCGCCTCTGGCAGCGGGTAGGTTCCCTCCTGTTCGATCGGATTCTGAGTCGCAATCGCAAAGAACGGTTCGGGCAGCTGGTAAGTGTTCCTGCCGACGGTGATCTCCCGTTCCTGCATCGCCTGCAACAACGCGGCCTGTGTCTTGGGCGGCGTACGATTGATTTCGTCTGCCAACAATATGTTGGTAAAGATTGGCCCCTCGACAAATCGAAACTCGCGTTTCCCTTGTGAATCTTCTTCGAGGACATTGGTCCCAGTGATGTCCGATGGCATCAAATCAGGGGTGAATTGGATTCGTTTAAAATTGACGTCGAGAATCTTGGCGAGCGAGGAAACCATCAGGGTTTTTGCAAGCCCAGGAACACCTTCGAGCAAACAATGGCCCTTGGTGAAGATAGCGGCAAAAAGCTGTTCGATGACCTCGTCTTGGCCAACGATCATTTTTCCCAACTCGCTCCGCATTTGATCTCGATGCTCGCGAAACTCACGCAACAAATCCCCGATACTCTTGGCCGGTTTTCCTGTGGGCGCGTTGGACACGTTATTGCAAGACTTTTGGTATGAGGGAGTTTCAAGCGACGGCTCGTATTGTCACGCTACAAAGCAATCCGAGCAAGTAGACTGAGAGATCGCCAACGGGGTGCTAGAGATTGACCAAAATGACAATCTTCGATCTAATGCTTGCATGGAGCAGAACATCACATCCGCCACGATTTTGCCGCGAGAAAGCGTACTTGCAATGCGAGATGCTGTGCTGGGGCAAGTCCATTTTGCACGCCAGTACACACTCGGACTTTTGGAAAATGTTGCGGAAGAACTCTGGCCGATCGTTCCAACGGGTGCAAGCACGCATATTGCTTGGCAAGTGGGGCATTTGGCCGTCTCGCAATATGGCTTGATGCTTTTTCGACAACGAGGACGTGCAGAAGGCGACTTGGAGCTGATGCCCGGCTGGCTCCGGAAACGATTTGGGCGTGGAAGTGTCCCCCCCTTGGACGCCAGCGAGATTCCTGCCAAAGCCACTTTACTTAAATGCCTTGAAAAAATTCATAACGCATCCATGGCAGCTCTCCCGAATTTCACTGTAGAACAGTTGGTGGAGACGACGGAAATGCCGTACGCGGTCCATCCGATCAAGCTTGGTGCACTCCTTTTTTGCCCCCTGCATGAATCGATCCATGCTGGGCAAATTGGAATTCTTCGCCGCATGCATGGACTACCGCCTGTTCGCTAGCATTCTGAACGACTCGAACCCAATGGCGCTCATCTTAGCGATGGAACATATCAGTCACATTATCTGGTATTGGCCAAAGTGTCCGAGTGAGGCACAATAAGATGCTCAGCAAAATAAAACCACGACCAAAGGATGGGTCGCTATGTCGCTCGAAGCAAATTCACAATCCCATCAGAATCAAAAGTACGGTTTAGCTGACCGGCTCTCGTACTTTTTTTTCCGAGTGGTGATTTGTGGCGTTCAAATCATGTCACTCGATGAATGCGATCGCCTTTGCCGATTGCTCGCTCAGGTTTTGTCTAAGTGGATCCCGCTGCGGCAATCATTGATTCGTGAAAATTTGAAGCTGATCTTTCCGGATTGGAAACCAGAGCACTCCGAGCAAGTCACAGAAAAGATGTGGCACCATTTGTTATTGATGGGATGTGAAGTTGCACAAGCGCCACGAAAAATTCACCGTGAAAATTGGCATGAGCATTTTCACATTCCCGACCGTCAATCGATGCTCAAAATCGTCATGGACGATCGCCCAACTGTTTTGGTGTCCGCTCACTTTGGAAATTTCGAGTTGGCTGGCTTTCTTACCGGGCTATTCGGAGTTGCAACGACGACAGTCGCAAGGCCGCTCGACAACGGTTTTTTGCATAATTACATCACCAATTTTCGTTCGCTTGGCGGCCAGTACTTTCTAGCAAAAGAGGGTAGTTCACTGCAGATTCAACAGTTGTTAAGCAGAGGTGGCAATCTGACGCTGCTCGCCGATCAGTATGCGGGACCAAAAGGATGTTGGGTCGATTTTCTGGGCAAACCGGCTTCGTGCCACAAGGGACTTGCTCTGTTCACACTTTCCAGCGGTGCACCGATGATCGTTGTTTGCAGCGTTCGAACGGGCCGCCCAATGAATTTCGAGCTTTCGGTATTGGGAATCGCTGATCCTATGGACGGGGGCGAGCATCTCAGTAGCGTCCCATCGTTGACCCGGTGGTACAATCAATGCCTGGAACAGATTATTCGAGCTTTTCCCGAACAGTATTGGTGGGTTCATCGTCGCTGGCGTGAACCACCACCCCAAAGACGCTCCAGCCGAGCTGCGTAGTTATGACCAAGATTTACCAAGGCCTCGGCCTTTCCTGCATGTATCCGGAAAACTGGAGTCTCTCGGAAGACACCGAGGATGGTCGCATTGTTGGCTTCACTCTCGAAAGCCCAACTTCCGCGTTTATGACCGTGACGGAATATCCGTGGACAGTTGCACCTCGCGAAGCGTTAGAACAAGCTCAGGATGTGATGAAGTCGGAATACGATAATATCGAATACGATGCAATCGATCCGGAGTTGGAGTTAGATGGCCAGCCGCTGGCCGATAGCCGAGCTGGTGATGCACATTTCTATTACCTCGACCTGCTCGTGGTCTCCAGGTTCGTGGCTTTCACCGTCGATCGCAAAACGTATCTCATTCAAATCCAAGCGGAAGATCGAGATTTCGAAGGCTTAGAAAGAGTGTTCAAAGCCATGCTGGTGAGCATGCTACACTCAATCAATGTAGAATCTAAACGGGCTGACACTTAGCTATCGAGAGCTGCATGTCCATGAACCAGACAGTAATCATCTCTGCCAATCCAAAGTCGGGATCGTTTAGTCGCCACACTCTGGTACTGGAACTGAAACGCGAGGTTGAGTCGCTGGGATTTGCATGCGAGGTCCATACCGACTTGGACCAGATGGCAGATCGGTGCAATGAACTTGTTCAACGAGCGGAGCTTAGAGCCGTGGTTGCGGCTGGTGGAGATGGCACTGCATCCAAGGTTGCAAGCCTGATCCCGCATGACGTACCGTTGACACTTTTTCCAACCGGTTCAGAAAACTTACTCGCCAAATATTTTTCCATCACTGCCGATCCTTCTGCCTGTGCTCGCTCGATTCAAAGAATGCGAACGCATCCAATCGATGTGATGATGGTGAATAGCAAGTTATCGTTGTTGATGGCGAGCATCGGGTTTGACGCAGAAGTGGTTCGCTGCGTTCATCAATCGCGCAGGAGTCACGTTACAAGACT
>CAMDKL010000281.1 GCA_945900945.1 Pirellula staleyi DSM 6068 | reverse complement strand
GACTTCCTGCTGGCGGGTTGTCGCGCTCGACCATCGCGGCCACGGCAACTCTGCGAGGGCATCCAGTTATCTGGTGACCGACTATATGGAGGACGCCATTCGATTCGTGCGCGACGAGATATCCGTTCCACTTGTTATTCTCGGCCATTCGCTCGGTGCCATGGTAGCTGCTGCCGTGGCTGCTGAAGTGCCACAACTCGTTCGCGGTGTCGTGCTGGAAGACCCACCCTTTCACACGATGGGAAATCGTATCGAAGGCTTTGCATGGCACGCTCTGTTCAGTGGAATGCGAGAAGCCGCGAGGCGTGGTGGATCCGTCGAGAAATTGTCAACGCTTTTGGCGGACATTCGGCTTCCTGTTTCCGGAGGTGTCTTTAAGCGCCTCGGTGAGTTGCGAGATCGGGCCTCGCTTGAATGGAGCGCCAAATGTCTCACTGCACTCGATCCCGAAGTGCTCACGCCCGTCATTGAGGGGCGTTGGCTCGATGGCTACCATTTCAGAGATATTCTGTCTCGCATTCGCTGCCCGGTCCTTTTGCTACAGGCTGACCCGACGACTGGTGGCGCATTGACCGACGCCGATTCCGACGCGGCCCGCGCGGTGTTGCCATCTGTTCAGCATGTCCAGTTTATCGGTGCAAGCCATCAGCTTCATCGTGAACGAACGTCACAGATGCTCGATGCGATGCATCGTTTCACTGCTTCTTTGACTATGGATTTAGAAACTCCTTTTTAGAAGAGATCCTGTCCTGTTAGCTGACGTTCGACTTCGTCGGCCTGTGCGGCAATATCGATCACGCTGAGCCGAATCTCCTCGGGCGCAACGGTCGACCTCAGATAGGCGTTGATGACAACGAACATCGGTTTCCCGTCAATATCCCTGATTGCAAGACTACCGTGGAAGACGATCCAGTTCTGCCTCAGAGCGTGCTCATAGTAATTCGCCTTAGCATCGCAACAGGTCGAATAGATCAGCAGTATCCTCTCGAGGGTAGCGTGATCTGTCGTTTCGACAAAGACAATCTGTCCTCTATCTCCCGGCAAACGCCTTGTAAGACAGTAGCGTTCGCCCTCACGGATCCATGTAATTGTTGTGTCATTTCCGAAGGCTTCGACTAGCAACGATTCTATATCTCGTTCCGATCCCATGACGGCGTGTAACAGTTTTGCCGCCGCCACCGCACTGACTGGCCGTCGAGCGAGTGACGAGGCAGTCAGTAGGTCGACACACTCGGCAATGGCCGGTGACAGATCCGGTCTCATGTCGCGAACATTTGGAATTGTTTCTGTGCGGCCGAACCTGGCGAGTTGAGATAACGAATTTTCTTGCCAAGGCAGCTTACCGATCAACATTTGAAAGAGGCACAGTCCAAGTGCATACACATCGCTCGCCGGTGAAGCCTCGCCCCCTTGAAGCAACTCTGGGGCCATGTAATTCGGCGTCCCGCAAAGGACTTTACCAAAACCCTCGTCCTCATCATCGTCATCGGATACCAACTTTTTTGCCAGCCCGAAGTCACCTACCTTGGCGATCCCTTCGGGTGTCACAATCACATTGTCGGGCTTGACATCCCGATGGATGATTCCGGCGCGATGCGCTGCTGCTAGTCCGTCCGCGACCATCGTTGCCAATCGCAATGCTCTGACAGTTGGCAGCGGACCTTCATTGTTGATGAGTTGCTGGAGGGAAATGCCAGGAACGTATTCCATTTCTAAAAAGTGAGTATCAGCGATGCAACCTATGGCATGCAAGCCCACGATATTCGGATGGATCAACGCTGCAGCCGCTTGACCTTCTTGATGAAATTGCGCAACGTATTCGTTGTCATATACCCCGTTTTTGGGTGCCAAGATCTTGAGGGCGCAATGGCGTTGCAAGTCATCATGCAGCGCGAGATAGACATGCCCCATCGCTCCGGAACCGAGCAACGAGACGCATTGATAGATATGAAGCTTGCGTCCAATTAATTTATGTTCAATGACACTTCGAACCGCGCCTCGAGCCTTGTCGATGGAAGAAAGGCAAACCGTCGATTGATCTCCATTTACATTTGCAATTCCGAGGATCGAGGCAATTTGCTCCGTTGACAATTTCGGAAATCGCTGGGCATAGTCACTCACCAACGGTTGCTCATATTGTGCAACTCGGAAATCAACCTCCAAGCCAATTAATTCTTTCAATAGCTGCTGCGAGTCGAGCAGCGTTACGCCGACGAGAAAGCTTTCGATTTCCGGAGACGTACCATTCGTCAGCGCACGTTGAAACTCGTCGCAGCGGACATCGATTAAGCGCGCGGCCGCTAACGACTCGGAATTTTCGTGATCCATTTCGGCACGGTCCTTAATTGTTAGAGGCCACTTGGTTTCGCTGGTTTGCAAACCATGCCGCAGGAAGCAGCCTTGTTAGAATAATGCCCAAATATGTCCCTATCCCGACATTTTAATGCAAATTTGGATACTTCTCGCAGAACACCACTATTCTTCCACTCGTTCCCGAGCTAGAGCTTGGGAACGAGAGTCCAAAACTAGTGGTGATCAGCGCTGATTATCCAAATTTGCTCTATGGAGTAACGCATCGGTTGTAGCCTCTGAATCCTCTGGGCATTAGACTATATCCGCTTGGGTATTAGGTCGCGTCAATTTCAGGAAATCTCTTTTCTGTGGTAGACCTGACTTGATGCCCAATATTCCGAGCCGCTCCATTCCGCGACGATCCCAATCTCTAAATGTCACCGACCGACGCTTCAGTAACGAACTGGCTACGCAAACTGGAGGCTGGGCATGATCAGGCGGCACAGCGATTATGGGATGTGTTTTTTGAGCGTTTGGTTTTGTTGGCTCAGCATCGGATGCGGACATCACAGCGTGGTATAGCCGACGCTGAGGATATCGCCCTGAGCGCCTTCGCCAGTTTCTGTCTTGGAGTTCAGAATCAACGCTTTCCGGAACTGAGCGACCGAGATGGACTTTGGAAACTGCTGGTTAGCATCACGCTCCGCAAATGGATGCATATTCAGCGAGACCAGAGCCGGCAGAAACGCGGCGGGGATTTTCGTCAGATTCCGCAAGTTAAGGGCTCCTTAGACGGTCTGTATGAGATTGACCAGATTATCGCTCGTGAGCCAACTCCAGAGATTGCTGCTCAGGTAGCTGAGCAATATGATAACTGGATGCAGGCATTGGAAAGCGAGGAACTCGTGTGTCTCACACAATGGAAACTCGAAGGCTTCACCAACAACGAAATCGCAGAAAAATGCGGTCTCACGGCACGCACCATCGAACGCAAACTCAACTTGATCCGCAAGATCCTCACCCAAGCCGTGTCGGACGACGAAATCGAGATGAGTGGCTAAGTAACACGTGTCGGGCCGTTGCGGTTGCTACTTCTTTTTCAAAACCTGTACCTCTGGAAGCGCCTCCTGTATCCATTTGAAGTTTGAATTGGTTACGGAACCGCTAACGTTAAGCTGTTTTAGTTTTTTTAGCTGCGACAGAATCGGCCATGAGTTCCAGATCATCTACATTCCTGGTTGAAATTGCCAAATCAAGCGAACGCAAGCTTGAGATTTTCGCCAGCAATGGAAAATGCACTTTGGGAATAGCAACATGGGGAGGAAAAGCAGTATAGGGCACTCTAATTCGCTCCAGCTTAGGTAGCATCGCTAGAAACGGGAGATCCTCTTTTGAGAAATCGTCAATCGTGGTCGAGCCTTGGTACCGATAATCAAGCCGGGATTCGGAATCTCTATCGCCGTCAAGACTCCAGCGATGAAGTGTGCCATCGGGCTGAATCTTCACAAAACAGGATTGGTCGTCCGAAAGCGCCGCCAGCGAAGCCGACTCACCCAGAAGCAAAGGCGTTTTTTCTCGGGCAAACTCGCTGCCATCAAATTCCGATTCGAACAGCATCCGAGACGTCTATCCGCCACCATTCGACCTTGCGTCGGTGGAGCGATGACTTGCCAGCTAGAAGTCGGATCCGAGGTGAATGCTCTCCTTCGACCTCATGTCGATGGAATCGCGACTTGTTAGGCGATCGGCAGGCTGAAGACTACCTGCCAACGGATCCAACGGGAGAGCGAGGCTCCTGCCGAGCTTTGCAATGGTTCGGCAGGAGCCTCTCCCTCCCGGTATAACCAGAGCAGGAAGTCACTCCGTCCACCGATCAAGATCGGTGGTGCGGTAGTCTGCGCGTGCGTTTCTTTTGTTAGCCAGCAAGTCATACGTCCACCGACACAAGGTCGATGGTGCGTTTCTATTGTCGCTCATCGGACACAGTCCGTTTGCATTGGAAGAAAACTGGCGCAAGCCACAATAGGCTGCAATAGCAAACTTTTAACACCCCACGCGGAGGGGCCTTGCCGGAATTGGATTTAGCGCCTTCGCTCAGAGGAGATTCCGCAGGATGGCTGTGGAAGGCCATGATTAGTCCGGGCCTTTACCATTGGACTCAAGTAATGCTCAGGGAGTTCTATCGTTCAGTGGGAGTAACGGGGTTCGCTGACAATGACGATACAGCAGTGGAAGTTCCTCGTTCAAAATAGCGGTTCACTCTTCGCTTCCAAATGAAACCGTCTAGCACGTAATGCGTGATCTGAGGGACGACCAACAGGGGCACTAGCAGTTGTTGGCCCGAGGCCCATTCCTGCGGAGTACCGAACAGCCACGCGCGTTCATGCCATACACCCACGTCCCAAAGAAACTCTTCCATGTACGCCAGCGCCCAAAGAATCGCCAAAAAGGATATCCAATGGGGTCGATAAACTCCGTTCGACTCGCTCGT
>CAMDKL010000280.1 GCA_945900945.1 Pirellula staleyi DSM 6068 | reverse complement strand
GGGAGCATCCCGTTTTATGGCTAATGCTGTGAATCGCTGCGTATAGCTAGCAAACGCTTTTTTGTTTCTTCTTCCATTATACTGATTCCCAGTCAGTGCCATGTTGTGATGATTAGGTTTTCATCTCAACATGGAGGCTATTATGAGAGGGTGGAACGTGAACGGTCGTGATGGAACAAAGGTTGCTGATCCAAAGCAAATGATGGGCATGGTTATCGCTGAAGTGTTCGAGAAGGCGAAAGAACTACAGGAGATGCTTGATCGAGACCCTTTGCTCTTTGAGCAAGTCGAACAGGAAGCCAAAGAGCTTTTCGACTACGGAACCGGATTGTTCTTGACGGGACTGATTGCAAAGACCATGCAAACAAAAGAACACACACAACGCAGTGACTCTGTACGCGAAAATTACATCATCCCACTTAGTTCGGGGCAAGATCGCCAAGTCGAAGTTCACATGGGATCTGGATTTCCTTGTTATGCGACCACGCGGTACTGCCAGCCGAAGAATCGAAGCGAAAAGGAAGAGGATCATACGCCAGGGCTGGATATCGAACTGAGCTTGTTTGGCTTCTCGGGAAACGTATCTCCTTGGTTGGTGTCCAAGGTAACTCGGACCGTTGCTTTGTCCACGTCACTCGATCAAGCCTACAAAGAATTGCAGCGCGATGGAATCAAGCTGGAACGAAACATGATCGATCGTATCGTAACCCAATCAGGCTCCGAGATGCTTACCGTACGAGAACGAATGCTCGAGGAGTTCGAAAGCGGCTCGATGGTACAGGGGACGGAGTTTGCTGGCCAAAAGGTTTCAGTGCAAATTGATGGCGGTCGCACGCGAACTCGATCCGAACTAGTTGCGATCGATCCCTTAGAAAACTTTGGAAAAACGCAATCTGAGGTGAGCGGCGTGCCCAGCCAAGGACGTTCAAAAGAGAAACGTCGCAAAGGAACCTTTACGGCAACATGGCGAGAACCGAAAGTACTTAAGATCTATGTTCACGGATCCGATGGTAGAAAAAACGAAGCGTTTAATGAGCTGATCGACGGTTCTTTTGGAGATGCCGATTACTTGGAGCGACTCATTGCGATGCAGATGTTTCGCTTAGGGGCAAACCAAGCGGCGAGCATTACGTTTAACAGCGACGGAGCAACATGGATATGGGGCCGAATCGACTCGATTCTATCCAGAGCCAAGGTTTCAAAGGAAGTTTTGATATTCCAAGTATTGGATGTTTATCACGCGGCGGAAAATCTTAGCAAAGGTATCAAGGCTCTTGGGCAAGATTTCATCGAGAACAAGACGGACCACGGTAAGGAGCAGTTGGACGAAGCGTTACAGTTCAATGAATTGCGTAGCGAGTTACGAGACGGAAACTGGAGTCAGGTGGCTGATAGGCTAGAGGAATCGCTTGGCAAGTCGAAAGACAACCCGAAACTGGACCGAGACGAAGTGGTTCGTGTGATCAAGTACATTCGTCACCATGGCGAGACAGGACACTTGGACTACCCAAAGTTTTCACTAATGGGGCTTCCGCTGGGTAGTGGTTCGATCGAGAGTGCGATTCGTCGTGTGATCAATCTTCGGATGAAGAACAACGGAACGTTTTGGCGACTACCCAAAGCGGAATGTATCCTGGTTTTGAGGGCATCGATATTGAGCGGTCGATGGGACGAAGATCGCAAACGAATCAAGCTGTCCATGCAGGCCAGTCGAAAGCAAGCAAAACCGCCGTTGATAGAATCCACTTCTCGCAAATCGGACGCAAGAAAGGCTCTGGCGAAAACCTAATGATTTCCTTGATACTACCTAGCCAAAAAACGAGATGCTCCCACGACAAGGCACCTTGTTTTGAAAAATTGGGCTGCTGAGTTGGATACCATCTTCAGTATTCTCCGATGACTTCGCCACCATAAGCAGTTGATAGGTTTCGGTAAATCGACAAATCGATAGAATCAGACAAAAATGCCACGCTACCATCTCCCCTGGCAAATTGAGCTCCACCTGTGTGCATGCTAAAGAAGCTTGAGTTATTCGGCCAATTCGTCCGACAAGTGACCCATCCCTTTGTTCCTTCAGAACCTCGGGCTGCGAGAGGCTGCCATCTGCAGCAAGTCGCAATAGCTCAGGGTCTGGCAAACTGCTCCAAAGAAAATAGGATAAGTGGCTTGCTAGCGTATAGTTATCTCGCCTGCCGGATAGCGTTTCACGATACAGAAAATCAGGGGAACACAAAATACGCCGCACGCCGTAGTGTAGTCCGTACACCAGACTGGGCCCAGTCGCCAAATGCTGCTGTACATCTTTAATCAATGCCACTGTTTCGTTGTCGTACAGTGGTCGTCGATATGCGCGTTCTGCCAGTGGCAACAGGACCTCGCGGAGATAGGACTCGTCACCCGTCGGCTCACGATTTCGTAAAAACTCTAGCTGGCGTGGCAACGGAGCGACGGGTCCCTCGACCAGCATGCTTTCCAACAGGATCGTCGGCTCGGTCGCAATCGTAGCTGCACTAGTGAACTCTTTCAATTTCCTATTATCGACGCCGCGATCGGGAAATTTACCGACAGGGAAACGATTATCGCAAAATACCTGAAAAGCTTCCCCTTGTTCGAGCGAGATTTCACATTCGATCGTTTCAAGTTCGAGATTGGAAACGACAAGTTCGCCGACATTGGGAAGTTCGGCACGCAATGCTCGCATCGGGATATAGAAGCGAGTTGGGTCAAGCGCATAAAAGCCAAGGCGCAATGGGCGTCCATCGGCACCCACATCACCTTCTGCCTTCGCTCGTATTTGTACTCGGTAGACGCCGCACGCTGGAGCGCGAAAAATCGAATCCCAATATCCTCCGCCTTGGCCCGAGATGTTCACGCCAGAAAAGGAAAACAAGGGAGCATCATCGGGTTGCGATGCGGGCTTCTCGCTATTTTTTTGCGAATTCTTGCATGTCTTGATTCGACGTTGATCGGGCAATGGGACCACGCGGCTAGTTATATCCGAAGCCACCTCGAGATAGGCGACAAGATGCGATGGCGAAAAATGCAATCCATCCGCCATCGTATCGAACGCCATGTTGGTATGGTCATCCGGAAACGTGTTCGGCAAATCAATCTGCCTAAATCCGAATAGGTCGCGAAGCGAGTTGAGATACTCGATGCGATTCAGTCGACGAATGGGAGCTCGCTCGACAACCAATTGGCTGCTGGCCAAATCCAAATCGGCCTTTAGTTGCACCGCAAACTCGTCACGTTTCGCATCAGAAGGCATGTTTACCGGCCCTTTCCCCTCCTTAGGAGGCATGAGCCCACTGGTGACATATTTGAGGACGATCTTCCAGCGATTGTGTGCCTCATGACCCGTCAGATCGTGACTGAGCGTATCGATCCGAAATTCACTTTGATTATCAACTGCACTATGACAGTTGAAACAATACTTGGTGATAAATTGTTGCCGTAGCTCGTTCGAATTGTTGCCGGCAACCACGCATCGAAGCCCGATTGTCGCAACGAAAAAAACACCCACCACACACAAAAAAGATTGTCGAATGCTCATATCAAGAACTCATTCAGATTGGATTCGCTGGTACTGAATTTGTCGACTTCAAACCCGAGCTGTTGCAACACGGAAACATATAGGTCACAGGCCATTTGATTTGGCGCCTCTGCAGTTGCACACGAAAGGTGACGTCTATGCTTGAAGCCCCCACCGCAAACAAGCAACGGAAAATTTTCGCGCGTGTGCTTCGATGCATCTCCCATCGCACTTCCGATCAGCGTAATGGTCGAATCGAGCATGCTTGCGCCATCGCGATCAGGTGTCTCTTTCAATTGTTTCAAGAACCGTGCGGCCCCCACAAGGTGCCTGCTCTCGATTTCGAGCAATCGTGCGATCTTGCTCGGATCATTACCATGGTGCGAGTAGCCATGGTAATTCGAAGGCATCAACTCCCCATCGACTAGCAGAGTGCTGGCTGTCAAAGGGATATTGAGCGGTTCACGCGAGGATCTTCTTAGCGTTGCGAAGTTTCAGAAGGGAATTCTCGTATGTATCCTGTTCCAATTAGGCGCGATAATTGGGCAATTGGCACTACCGCCCGAAATTCGACTTTTGATCAGCATTGCAGTCCTGGTTGTTGGAATCGTAAGCAGTGTTTTCGTATTCATGCTCGCGATTAAGGTTTACGGGACTGCTCTTGGAGTACTGCTGGGTGTTCTCTCACTCGTGCCGTGCATCGGACTAATCGTTCTTTTAATCGTCAACGGCAAGGCAACCAGCGTATTGAAGCAGAACGGAATCAAAGTAGGTTTGCTTGGCGCGAATCTTTCTGCAATAGGATGTTGAATTGGTTGGTTGCTAACGGATGCTCATACCTATTGCCAACGTCCGCTTCCCTCCGATACGCTGCTGCCATATCCAATTTCATGGCCTATCTCCTGTCAACGACTGACTCAAACGGATTGGCCGCGTATTCAAAGTGATTGCATCCTAGTTTCTCAAGGCCTCAGTGGCGTTTCCTCCAGACCATAGTTTCGCAAAAAACCCTTTGGATTTTGCTGCTTCCTGTCTTTTAACCAGTAATTCTCCTTTCATCCAGCCTTTGGCACGGGCAATGCATTTTGTGATTACCGTGGGAATGGAAAGGTCCCTCGTGCTGCTCGCGAGGTTGCCGAGCAATGTCCTCAGACACAATGTGTGCTCGTTTGTGATAGTGAATCGGACATCTACGAACTGTTTGCTGAACCGCGTACAACGAATCATGGCCGTTCGTTGGAGATTCTTGTGCGTGGCTGTCAGG
>CAMDKL010000279.1 GCA_945900945.1 Pirellula staleyi DSM 6068 | reverse complement strand
CGTTCCGGTTGACCGAATACTTTTAGAAAGGCAACTTTTGCGACGTCTGGGGCTGGCAGTTGCGTGGCTTTCATGTCCGAAGGGAGGCCCGTGAATGTTTGGGTCAATCCTGTAACTTGGTTGATTGCATCGAGCAATTGTTCGGCGCTCAGCATTCGAGGCGATTGGTGCGAAAAATACATCTTGTCTTTTTCATTCCATTCAGACGTTTCGCCACTTGCTTGATACGATTGGCTATTGAGGATAGTCCTGATCAAATGTTTGCGATCAAATCCGCTCTCCACGAAATCTTTCGCAAGGGCCTCCAGAAGCGGCTCGTTTGACGGAGGATTCGAGTCCCGGAAGTCGTCTATCGGATCGACAATTCCGCGAGAGAACAGTTGGCTCCAAATGCGGTTGGCTTCGATTTTGGCAAAGTACGGATTCTTCGGATCGACGAGCCAATTTACAAAGGCGGGTCGTCGATCGTCTTCTGCTGTGGTTTCAATGCTGCCAACTTGCGGCAACCATGGCTTCATGACTTCTCCGGTACGAGGCTGAGTCACTTCGCCGTTGGATGCTGTCCAAACAAACATTTCGCCGGGCCGTTGCGTGTTTTTTCTTTGCAAGCGGTTAAAGAATGCTCCTAATCCATAGTAATTGTCCTGCGTCCATCGCTCGAACGGATGGTTGTGGCACTTGGCGCACTGCAATCGAGCGCCGAGAAATACTTGCGAAACCGTTTCAACGCACTCGTTCATGTCAACCGACGTTCGGTAGAAATTGGCTGCCGGATTTGCAAGTGTGCTACCCGATGCAGCGAGTAACTCACGAGCAAACTCGTCGTATCGCATATTCGAGCGAATGGCCGCTTCCAACCATCGATGGTATTTAAAGACGCCATCACTCCCAACCAACTTGCTCGTCATCTTCAACAAATCACCCCACTTCAAAGCCCAAAATTTCGGGTACTCGTCGCGCAGTAACAGTTGATCGATTAACTTTGCACGCTTGTCAGGACTTGGGTCGGCAAGAAAAGTATTGCTCTCATCTACAGTAGGTAAGACGCCGACCACATCCAGAAACGCTCGCCGCAAAAATACAGGGTCGCTGCAAATTGGGGCGGGCAAATATTGAAGCTGCTTCAGCTTGGCGTTTACCAACTGATCAATGTAGCTTCCTGGCGTTGGATCTTTCCACTGAAATCCAGGGACATCGTCCACAAACATCAACGGTACCGATTCGATGTGCTCCAAGTACCGAACCAAGATAACGGTTTCGCCTCGTTCATGTGGAGTAACCAATCCAAATTTATCGACGGTCGCTACCTCCGTGTTCGTGCTGTCGAAGCTTACCAAGCGAGTAACGTCACGCTTCTTTCCATCGGCATAATGTGTCATTGCCGACAACTGTTGGTTGCCGTCGACTCGTCTCAATACGCGTTTCTGACTCGGGTATACTTCCAACTTTGCAGCACGCGGTGTGTCTTTAGGGTCTGCCTTGGCTCCTTCAGCAATCCAGTCTCGTAAGATCCCATAAGCGGCACTGTCCTTGCTAAGTTGTTTGCCGCCGCCGTGAGTCAATTTCATCATTGGTTTGAGCAGCAACAAACTCTGCTCGGGATCGATCGGGTTCACGCGGCGACCGAAGTCTTCACGAATCAAAGTCAGTTCATCAAATACGCGATCAAACGCTCGCAACGACAAACGGAAATTTCCCTTGCCACTTGGCGAACCATGGCATGCACCGGAATTGCATCCCTGCTTGGACAGAGCCACTAGGACTTCGGACTCGAATTCGACAGGCCGTTTCTTTTCGAAGCTTGTAACCTTAACCGGAATGGTTTGTTTCGTCTCTCCAATTTGAACGATCACCTCGGTTGTTCCATTTGCAACGGGAACGACCATGTTTTTTTGCACCCTGGCAATTGCCGGATTCGCCGAGACGAGGGTCATTTCATGAGTCCAGTCTCGAGGTTGGCCAGTGGCGTCAAATCCAGCCACGACGACTTGCTGTTGTGAGCTAGGACCCTCGAGATCGATGTTGGACGGATAAGCTTCAAGTCGCTGTGGTCGATCTATCCATTTGACCGGAACTTGAATGGTTTCCCAACGAACTCGATCTGGTAACTCAGCGTAAACCAAAAGTGGCAACTGGGATGGTTCCCCGATTTCCGGATGCGTTTCAGCAGCAGGCCGAGTTAACGTTAGTGTGGTTTGGTCCTTGTCGGCTTTTGTAGTTAACTTCCAACCAGGGGCAAGTAGGTCCCCCTGGATGGTCACACCCGCTTTGAAGTCGTCTTTGATGCGTTTGAGGTTGACCACAGCAGTATGCGTTTGAACCGTGCGATCGAATAGCGCTGGGTTTGCTGGTTCTAGGGTAAACAAACTTGGGCTCTTGTCCGCCCCTACCATCGACAGGACTCCGTCATCCCAAGCGTTGGGAACGATGACGTGCGGCTCCTGCAATCGCGATAACGCAAAACTGGAAACATCGCAGGCTATTTCACTATTACCGACAGCTTGGGCATGCAATTTGAGCAAGGAATACGACTGTGGTTTCCAAGCGTCGCCTGCCAAAACAATGGCTCGGTGTTCTTTTGCTCCCTTCGGAATACGCGGGTTCAATATCCGAATTCCGCCAACGCTGTCATGGAACGACAAATCAATTTCACCGTCGAATCCGAAACGAGAAATCGTCAAGTCCAATGCACAGCCACCGTTGGATTCCTCGATCGCAAACATGTTTCGGTTTTTTGCATCCGCTTTCATTGAGATCGAAAAACTCCCTGAAGGAACGATCTCAAGCCAATAGCCGAAATCGATGCCACCTCGCTTTAACAAGTCGCCGACTTCGAGTCGATATTCGCCATCTTCCGGAATCGTATATTCGAAGGCCCATTCATCCGAATCGCCAACGGTCGTTTCGGCCAGCTTTGCTCCGGCGGTGTTACACAGCTGCATTTGGAGCAGGGTCGCGCATCCCAGACTGCGAGCTTTGGACGCAAAGCGAATGGACTGCCCTTTCGATCCTCGTATCCAGTAGCTGTCGCGTTCACCAGGCTGTTCCAATCGCCCACTGATCCCGACAGGAACGTCGACAAAGTTTTTAGCGATCCCTTCAGCGGTTCCCGTCTTAGACGGTTCAGTGAATTGCGGTAACTTGCTAACCAACAGTTTTCCCAACGCCGAAGATCGTCCAGCCGGAATACGAGCGGGAACATACAGCACATCGTCTGTGTGACCAGCAGAAATCGAGGCAACTGATTCAGCGACCAACGCGGAATCGGATCCTTTGAAAGTCAGCTTGGCAGTCTCACCGCGCTGTGCAGCCATCGGGAAGACATGGCTGATGACTGGAAAGTCGCCTATTCGAAGATGATATTCACCCCCTGCTACATAGTGACTTTCGCCTATCTGCAGGAAGTATTCCCCTTCATCCTTAAACGCATAACTAAACCGACAATCTGGACCAGTCGCATCGTCGTCTTCAATGTGCAATACTCGACCATCGGCATCAAGCAATCGAACGATTGGGTCCATCTTAGAGCGAATCGACTGAGTGTGAATCTCGAAAGCGACTCGTTGACCAGCTGCCGCTTTGATCTTGTAATAGTCAGACTTCGAACCTTCGCTAACACCGTCGACAGCACCGAGCGTCGCCACCGATTGTGCGGTTGCAACTGAATGATTATTTCCGTTATCCAAAACGGTTGGTAGGTCATCGACCAGTACGATCTTAGACGGAAGCGGTCCGGTTGGAGAAGCAAACCAAAGGCTCAAGGGTCCCAACTTTGCATCGCTCGACATGGCGACTGAAACGATCGCTTGGTCGGCAGAGATACTTTCAAACTCGACTTTGGCGTCGGTGCGGTTGGTCAGAACGCGTAAGTTGCTTGGCAGTTTGCTGCCACGCAGCGTTAGTTTGGTCGTTGCGCCAGGCTGACACGATGCGGGCTGCAATGAACTGATGGTCGCTTGAGCGTTTGCAACACTTGTGAAAAACGATAAGCAAATAAGACCAAGAACAGACTGGAAAACTACCGTCGATTTTCCAATGTGGCATAGGCTTTCAGCCTGTGAATTTGAGCCCACAGGCTGGAAGCCTACGCCACTTTTTTTCGCAACGATGTTAAAGTTGAGATGCCGAGGCGAACCACTCATGAGCTGCGCCCTGTGTAAGCTTGAGATGCGCCCTGTGTAAAGAGGTTTTGTTAGCATGCCATTTAGCGGGTGGTGAGGGGAATTCAATTAGGTGGGTTCTATCCAGTGTACCACAACAGAGAAACCAAGTCACTTGTTAAGTCAATTTCTCGCTAGTTTTGGGCAATTCCAAGTGGGATAGCCCTCCTCCATTTTTTCTATCGGGTATAAAAGGAGTACCAGGTCTGATGAAGAAAAACAGAATTTATCCGCGTTGCTGCTTGCATACCCGCTGCCGCTGTCGCAATGTTGTATTCACCACCATGTTTCTCTGGAGTAGCTCGCATGGATCGAAGAAGGTTTTCTCAATTAGCGATTGTGGGAACCACCGCAGGTGGCAGTGCGATTGCCCACATCGCATCGACCGTGATTTGTGGCGAGGACGAACCCAAAACCGCTGCTGCACCAGAAATAAAGGACGTCTCGAACAACACGCCAGTTGCAGTTGCCGAGTACGAAGCGAGGGCGGAATCGATTTTGCCCCGTCCAACGTTTGAGTACATCAGCACCGGCTCAGCGGATCAAATTACTTTGCGGGATAACGTTGCCGCGTTTCAACGCATTCAAGTTCTACCACCGCTTTTGCGAGGTGTGACGACCCCGAATTTGTCGACGCTCGTATTAG
>CAMDKL010000278.1 GCA_945900945.1 Pirellula staleyi DSM 6068 | reverse complement strand
TCGAAACGTCTGAGCGGTTTTACGTTGGTTGAATTGCTGGTGGTCATCGCGATCATTGGAATCTTGGTGGGTCTGTTGTTGCCCGCCGTTCAAGCCGCTCGCGAAGCCGCCCGCAGGATGCAGTGCAGCAACAACCTCAAGCAGATTGGCCTGTCCTTGCACTTGCACCATGATGTGCACAAGAAGTTTCCGCCAGGTATTGCTTCTGGTATGAACACTGGCTCGGCAGTTGGCAAGCCTCGGACACCGATGGAATGCACTTGGCTTGCGTTTACTTACCCTTTTATAGAGCAAACTGCACAGTATTCGTTGATTGATTGGTCGCCGGTGAATCGTAACTTCTACGACACCGGGGGCAAGAACATCCGCACACTTTCAGTTCCTCTGTTTTATTGCCCCTCAGACACTAATCCTAAACCCAATGACAGTTTTGGAGCCAGCCTGACTTTTGCGAGAGGAAACTACGTCGCCAATAACGGGATCGGGCCAGCCAGAGAATTTCGGACTGGTCCAGGCCACACCAATCCGGCGAATATGGCTCGACCGGGAGGCGCATTTTTTATGAATAGTTGGCTTTCCTTCAGTGACTTTGTTGACGGCACCACGCAGACCGTGCTGATCTCCGAGATTCGATGTCCACAAAGCACGTTGGATGGACGTGGCATATTGCATTATCCGGAGGGACCCCTTTATCAGCATAACCGTACGCCGAACAGTCCTGTTCCTGACGAGATTCGTACGGCTTGGTGCAGCAGCACACCCCAAGCTCCTTGCATTGGCGTGTTTCCCGCATTCAATCAAATCAGATATATCGTAACTGCTCGCAGTGCCCATACTGGTGGCGTCAACGTGTCGATGGGTGACGGTGGCGTGCGATTCATTGGACAAACGATAGACCTGAGTATTTGGCAGGCATTGTCTTCGCCTGCATCCGGGGAAACGACCACCGGTGATTTTTAAGACATCAAAAGTTTGCGTAACCCGGGCGCATCGGGAGTGAAATCTATCTCGATAGTGCCAGGGTAATGCTTGTTAGCCGTTTTCCAACACTATTCTCAGACGAGTGTGCGTTATGCAAGTTGCGAATCAGAAGACATGCCGCTGGTGTGCAGTAGGATTAATGATCGCTTGGTGCGGTATTCTCGTCGGCTGCAGCGGCAGCAATCTGGCCACAGTCCGAGGGAATGTCACTCTGGATGGCACGCCAGTTGAGCAGGGTTCGATCGCCTTCGAGCCAGCGGACGGTGCAGGCCCGGTTGCGGGTGGGACAATCCAAAACGGCAAGTATTTGCTCGCCGGCGAAAGCGCGGCGCTACCGGGCAAGAAGATCGTTCGCATCAACGCTTCACGAGCCACTGGTCGTAAGGTCGAAGCGGGCCCACCAGCACCAGCGGGAACAAAGGTCGACGAAGTCGTATATGTCCCCGAGTTGTACAACGAGAAAAGCACTCTCAGTGTGCAGCTTGAAGCGGGGGAGTCTTCTCACGATTTCAAACTTCGATCAAAGCCTGATGGAAACTGAATACCCAGAAACGTGTAAAAGTCGGCGGAGTAATGTGGTGTTCATTGGGGTTCATTGGGGTCATTGTTGGGGTTCATTGGGGTCAGACCCTGTTTGCTGTTTACAGCCAATTTGCAGCATGGTACATTGTTCGCATGGCCAGACCTTTACGAATCGAATTTCCGAACGCAATTTATGATGTGATGGCGCCTGGAAACCGCCTTTGCTTTGCTGCCGTTCTAGCTGTTTGAATTTGCCGAAAAGCGATTTCATGATCGATCCTTGAGTTGTGCCCATAACAGTCGAGGCGAGAAACGTGATGCTTTGGCGCTAACCAATTCAGAACTTAGCCTACTACTCTAAAAATCGCAATCTGAGGTCTACAATGCATCTCAACGGAGCATCGCGCTTTTGAAGAATCGCTCCGCTGATAGGAATCAACGTCGTTCGGCACTGCGCTCGCTATTGGACCAGCAACGCAGCAAGTTGATCCGACCATTTCGCCAGATTCCTGACGCTGCGGATCTCAGCTTGCGAGATTGGCCCTTCAAAGCGTCCCAAAAAAGCAAAATACTTTTGATTTGATGTGCCGCCACCCCTTGACATGAGAGAGAGTGTGTGTTTGTGTGAAATCGCATAGAAACTGTTTGCAAATATGCGTGTCCGAAGTGAGTCGAGGATAGGTTTTGATTTTCTAACTTTCTTATAGTCTCTCAAAGGAGAATACAATGCGATCGAAACGTCTGAGCGGTTTTACGTTGGTTGAATTGCTGGTGGTCATCGCGATCATTGGGATTCTTGTAGGTTTGCTGCTCCCAGCGGTACAGGCCGCGCGCGAGGCCGCGAGGAGAATGCAGTGCGGAAACAACCTAAAGCAGATTGGACTCGCCCTGCACAATTATCTCGATCGCTCGAAGAAGTTCCCAATGGGTGTATTCGGAACGTTCATGCACTCGTGGCATCTCGCGATTCTGCCAGAAGTCGAACAGGGAACCGTGATCGACAAGGTCGTGATGGGGGTGAACTTGGGTATATCGGGATCCGGGGCTCCCGAAGGTCCCAATCGACTGCTATTGAATGGCTGGACCCCTGCCTTCAATTGGTGTCCCTCCAGTTCCGCGAATCGGTTGATGGTCCGCGACACTCCGGCGCCGCTCGTCAAATTCGCGACTTCTTCGTACAACGGTATCGCTGGGGCGTCGACCAGCCCCACGGTCTTCACCGACCCGACCGGCGGCGGCCGTTGCGTCACGGGTGGTCAAGGGTATGCTTGCGCCAACGGCGTGCTTGTGCCCAATCGTAGCGTCCGGATAGGGGACATCACCGACGGTACGACCAATCAGTTGCTGGTGGGTGAATGTTCGGCTTGGGGGAAGACGACCGCTGGCGCTCAAGTAGAAATCCGAGGCAGCGCCGAGTGGGGTTGCTGGATCGGATCGGGCGCACATTCCGGGCCTCCCGAAGTCGGTGGAACCTACACCTGGAGCGGGACGCCATGGAGCCGCAACGTGACGACGATCCGCTACGCAGTCAACATGAAGACGCAGTTGACCGGTTCCGGCGGCAATCACCGCGATGGCACGAACAACAGTCTCCACTCCGAACATTCCGGTGGCGTCCAAGTAGTTCGCTGCGATGGCAGCGTCCATTTTCTCTCCGAGTCGATGGACTCGGTCGTGCTGCGCAACGTCAGCATCCGCGATGATGGGGCGGTCGTCCCGGGTGAGGCATTATGAGTCTTCGCCCAGAATCGTCAAACATGCAAGTCTTCCCATTGGTCGAACGGAAATACGTTTGTCGCTTGCAGTGGTTCATCCCATTCTTGATGCTATTCGGAGTGGGATGCGGCGAGCAAACGTACGAAGGGCGCTCGGCCGTCGTCAAAGGGAACGTACTGCTGAGCGGTGCTCCACTCTCAGCGGGGAACGTCCTCTTCATGATGGAGGACGGGCACGCCGCCACCTCTCCGTTGGCCGCTGATGGAACCTATTCAACTCAGTGTCGTCCCGGCAAGTACAACGTTGCCGTAACGCCCCCCGAACTAGTCGATCCTCTCGCGGCCGCCAGCAACCCGGCGAAGATGGCTTCGATTCCAAGGCGCTACCAAGATCTCGGCACTAGCGGCCTAAGTTTTGACGCGAAAGCAGGGAACAATCAGTTCGACATTAAGTTGGAGAAGTAGCCCTACAATGGTCTCGCATTTCGACATTCCCAACCAGTCGGCCTCGTAGCCAATCGAGAAAAACCTCGCGCACCTAATTTTCGTATGAGGTTTTCTCGGTGAATATCAATGGTGTGAGTGCGCAGGAAAAGCAAAGGGGTCAGGTCTCTTTACGGGCGGTATTGCGTTTGTTAAACTGGACAAATGCCACGACCACCGCGCGCAGGCGAAGCTTTCGGGATCTACCATGCTCTCAATCGGGCAAACCTTCGTGCAACGATCTTTCACAAGGAAGGGGACTACCTCGCCTTCGAAAAAATCCTTGGTGAGGGATTGGAGCGGTATCAAATTGAATTGCTGTGCTACCAGCTAATGCCGAACCACTATCACTTAGTTTTGCGGCCGTTGGTGAGCGGTGAGTTGAGTCGATTCATGAAATGGATCGGGGGTACGCATACGATGCGATACCATGCTCACTATCACACCCAAGGTCTTGGGCATGTTTATCAGCAACGCTTTAAGAGCTTTCCCATTCAAAGTGACGAGCATTTTCTCGTGGCTTGTCGTTACGTCGAACGAAATGCACTTCGAGCTGGACTGGTCACTAGTGCCGAGCTATGGCGATGGGGTTCCTTGTGGCGATGGCTTCAAAAGCCTGAACCAATACCGAAGCTACTATCTGCATGGCCAATACCCAGGCTACCCAACTGGACTCAACTGGTAAACGAAGCGTTAAGTGATGCGGAACTCGAAGCAGTACGCAGATGCGCTCATCGCGGCCAACCCTATGGCGACGAAACATGGACCGAGTCAGTAGCGAGGCGAATGAATCTTGAATCAACAATGCGGCCAAGAGGACGACCCCGAAAATCCTTGCCTACGAGGAAGCCAAAATAAAGAGACCTGAACCCTTTCTAGCCCCTCATCCCTATAGTCGTAACACCACTCGAGGGCGAGAAAGGTGTCCTGTACCGTTGTTGGGTATAGGGACGTTTTTTAGGTAGGCCGGATATCTTTCGGTCAGCCACGCGGGAGCATCGTCGAATCTAGATCGAACTTCCTGGGAATCGACTCGCCCCAGCTGCCCCATCGTCTGAAACGGTACCGGACACCTTTTCCGACCGCCAACACAACCACACACATGGCCCACGGCCGGTGCACCTCTAAACCTCCGCTCAGAGCCGGGAACATCAGCAACGAGTTTCGCGTGAATGCGTTCAACACGGGTTAGACCTCCGC
>CAMDKL010000277.1 GCA_945900945.1 Pirellula staleyi DSM 6068 | reverse complement strand
AGACGAATGGCTTCACTGAGCGACTGAAACGCATGCGTGAATTCGGCGTTGATGGCATACGCTTGAGCGAGTAATTCATGATCGGCAGCAGTCCCGCGAACCTCGACTAGCTTTTCGGCTATCGGAATGGACTCACTCATGTTCTTAGCGAAGCGCATCAACAATCTTGCGAGAGCCTGGTATCCGACAGGGCTTTTCGGTGCTAAGCGTATGACTTCTCGGAACGATGAGTCTGCGGCAAGAAAATCGTCTTTCTGGCCTAGCAACACACCAAGCGTGAAATGCCAATCGGGATTATTCGGGTTTAACGATCGGGCTTCGCGTGCTAAATCGATTGCCTCTATAATTTTACCTTGTTTCTGATAGATCGAAAAAAGTAGCACCCTTGCTTCAGGACTTGTAGGGTCCAGAGCGAGGGATCGAATCGCAATTCGCTCTGCTCGAGCCATATCTCCAATACCTAGGTAGACCTCGGCGGCCATTCGAAAACGAGGCGAACACTCCTTTTTTTCCTCATCGAAGTGTTCTTGTTCCGTACGGATCTTATTCGCAGAAGCTCGCACAGCTTGTTGGCTTGCAAGCAATTGTCGGGCCTCGTCTTGTCTTCCCGTTCGTAAAAAGACGGTACCTAAACCTTGCTCAGCTCGGGTCGTGCCCGGCGATAGCTGGATTGCTTTACGAAAAACCGTCTCGGCTTGCTCGTAACGGCTTTTCACGAGATAGCCCTGCCCTAAAAGAACCAATGTCAGTGCCGATGCTGGGCCTTTATCGGCAATCTTCTCTAACGTAGAGTTCGCCTCGTCAATGGCACCTAGCTTGGTATATGCATCCGCCAAATCATGCACCGCTTCAACATTCGCAGGTTGGCTTTGGATCGATTTATTGAGGTAGACCGCAGCCTGTTCGTAGTCGGAATGCAGCATCGAAATTTTCCCGAGACCCTGCAACGCATACGCGTAGTTGGGAACAAGTTGAATGGCTTGCAGCCAGCACAGTTTTGCGGACTCCGATTCGCCAAAGAGCAAATGAAATCGGGCTTTGACCTCGAGTGCGTCCGGGTTGTTGGGGATTCGCACAACTAACTCTTCTGCAAGCTGCTGAGCTTCTTGCCGCAGCGTCAGTGCCTCGGACGGTTCCGGTACTGTCTCAGCATCACGGATCGCATTTGCTAGGATTGGCAAAGCTTCTGGTTTCGCTGGACGAATCGTGTTCAGAGTTGACTCATGCGTATCCTCTGGCGCACACCCGACAACCGCTAGATTCGCCAGAGCAAGTAAGATAATTTCCAACCGTGTGAATTTGAGGCAGGGAAATTTGGAATTGTAGATTTGTCTATTGCCGATCATCGCCCACTTCCCACGTAGGTCAGCCTGTCCTCAGGCTGACACTGGCCAGCCGGATACTTTCTGTTTGCCGACTCTGTACCCAACTTCCTACCCGACCATGGGTGCATTCCCCAACAGCGTTTCTGGCCCCGAGATTCTCAAAAAAGAAGAATCGCAGCGAGTCGAAGCCGAGTTTCTGGGACCGCGTCCCCAAGCGGGAACTTGGGAACGAGTGGAATCGGTAAGATTTCTATTTCAAATCAAAATTAAATTCGTTTGGACCACCGGCTGTAACCGCCGCAGTAAGACCTGAAGTCGTGGGGTTAGTGTATTTGGGTGGAAGAAATTGAATGCGTTGCGGAGCGGTTTGTTCAGGTGTTATGAAGCCGTTTTTGTTCATTGCGTTCGTTTCTGCTTCCATTGCCTTAGTATAATCTTCGTCAGTCATCCCTTTGGGCGGAATAAACTTGGATATGGTTACTGTGTGGCTGCCTACAGCAGCGCCCGGGAGGACTTCATCTGCTCCAACGAAACTCTTGATACTGTACTTTCCCGACGCATCCGTCTTTGCCATTCCAAGAATAGTTGACGGCTCCCCCTTGCTTACATTGCCCGGCATTGAAAAGACAACGTCCGCATTTTCCAACGGCTCATCTTTGAATGTGACCTTGCCCGATGTCGGATATGCTTTGAAGGCATCTCCCTTTCCGCAACCGGCCATAGTAACGAACAAAAGACCCAAACCAACGTAAAAACCAAAAAACCTAGAATCGATCCTTAGCATGAATCCACCAATCTTTGTCAAATAGAGCGGGAAAATATTGATCTAAAAGTAGTGTATCAACGGTGTATAAAACCGTTGACACACTACATATGGGCTCACGGAGCAATTTTGAAAAGCAAAACTACTCGGACGAGGCGACTTCTCCGGAAGCCCGTGTCCCAAGGGCACCCCAAACTCCATAGGGACTTGGACCGGATGCTACTTCAGGCAGCGAACCATTACCCGTGTCGATTGAATTTGAAATAAATTTTACTGCACCATCACCCGACGCTACATTTACGCCACCCGTATGGTAACTGCTGGATGCAGTTACGCCCCAGTTGTCGCCCCAATTATCATTATAGCAACTTGGAGAGTTTGGGCTTAAAACCGTTTGGAAACCGATGTTTGGCGCCAAGCCGGTGTGCCACAACGAAGCCATCGATCGATTGTTCTGGACGGAAACTCCAGGCAAGTATTTTCCGCCAACAGCCTTCAGCTTACAGAGGGCAGGATTTGTGTTGAGGCCCGCAACATTGTTCGCGGCTAGTCCTCTCACATCCATTGCGTCCACCGCATTGGCTTTTTCACCCAGGACAATCGTATTACTGGTTCCATCCGTAAACTCACCGAGCTTGACAAACCGATTGTATCCAAAGGATCCGCGAAAGGTCGTGGTATTGTTGTGGACATTTAAAATCGTATCTCCAAGACACATCGAGTAGTTCCCACGTCCAAGGAACGGAGAAGTCCCTGTCGCATTACCGTAAAAAAGTCCGTCTGGAGCCGAAGGGCAGTGAAATTCGGATAGGTTGACCAGCCATGGAGGATAATATGCAAAGTCACGGGGAGGACCGAATGGAAGTGTTGCCCTTCCACCTGGGGCGCCAGCGATTGGGGCCATCGGGCTAGAAATGATGGCATAGAGAGCGGACTGCTCCACGTAGGGAAGCAAAAAAACAAATCCACCCATCAGTTGTTCATTGCCGACGGGATTCGTATTTCTCGTACCGCCGTTGGAATTCCCCCGCAACCACGGAAGAACTTTATAAGTGCTTTCGTAATTATGAATCGACAAGGCAAGTTGCCTTATCCGATTTGTGCATTGCATTCGACGAGCCGCTTCTCGAGCCGCTTGTACTGCTGGCAACAACAGCCCTACGAGGATGCCGATGATGGCAATCACCACCAGCAGCTCTACGAGCGTAAAACCTCTCCGTCCACAATTTCGTCTCTTCATTTATCAACTCCCAAAAAAAATCGCAAGAATGAACTGTATTTCTAATACCATGAAAACGTTATAGTATCAAATAAAGACCACGAAAACAACCACATTTATTTTTAATTTAAGAAAAACTGCCGTTGTCGCGAAGTCCTTGGGCCAAAACGATGCCTTTGTACTTTTGACGCAGCCATTGGGAGATGGATGCGTTTCTTGACCGCCAGCCGCTGCGCGGGTTAAACAAGCTCGGTCGGATGTTTAACCGTTCGAGGCCCTAACGCCTCGATCGCGGGCAGCGGGGAAACGGCCCAGCGGGGAAACGGCCCAGCGTGTTCAGCCGGTTTCTTGACCGCCAGCCGCTGCGCGGGTTAAACAAGTCGCGAGCTAGAATTCCACTAACCGTATCGAGCCCGAATCTGCTACAAATAGAGGAATGCAAAGCGTTCTCCATTCCAAAACTCAATCAGCGTATTCCGTTCCCAAGACGATCGGCCAAAAATTGGTCGACCTTCGTGGCCTCATTTCACGATTTGTTGTCAGCCAGTCCTTGATCATTCTTGCGATCTGGTTCGTGACCGCGTTTTGGACATTCGGGCTTCTAGACTATCTGCCAGCGAAACTTGGGGCAGCAGAATCTCCGCAAGCCGTCCGCGTCGTGATGCTCTTTCTTTTGATCGCCGTTTCCCTTTATCTGCTTTTCCGATTTCTTTGGCAACGCTGGAGAGTTCGGTGGAGCGACTCATCGCTCGCCCTGCTCATCGAAAAAAAGCACCCAGAGTTTCAAAGCTCGCTTGTCACGACGGTTCAAGCGGCCAGTCCAACAGCCATGGTCAAACCATCCTTCGAGGAGCATCCATTGCGGTCCGGTTTGCTTGAACTTGCTCGCGATAGGGCTTCTGAATTGATAGAATCTGTCGACGTCAACCGATTGGTTCGATTCCGTCCGCTGCAAATGCAATTGGTTGTCCTCGGAGTATTGCTGGGATCCAGTTGCGTTGCCGCGCTGGTCCAACCAGCCTGGACATTTCATTGGGCGAAGCGTTTCTTCGCGCTGTCCGATGTCCCTTGGCCTCGATCGACAGAGCTAGGTGTCGAAGGAATCGAGATGGATGTACCGACCTTTACCGGTCGCAATACTAGGCAGCGTTATCTGGTCCCGTTTCGCGACGGTATTGCATCCGTTCCCAAAGGCCAAGCCTGCCAGCTTAAAACGTGGGCGAAGCTGACAGGAAAAATGGTTCCCGAGGTTTGCACGGTTTATTATCGCGATAGTGCCGGTAGTCGCGGCCGAGCAAATATGCGTAGATTGACTGCTGACAAACAACAACAACCGTTTGTATTGGACGGTCCGCCGTTGGAATCGGTAAACGATTCTCTTTGGCTAAGCGTTACGGGTGGAGATGCTCGGATCTCGAATCTTCAACTTACCAGCGTGGACGCACCGCTGGTGACTCAACTGCAAATCAACGTCACCTACCCTGAGTATTTGCAACGTTCCACCAAGACAACTTGGGGCAATGAAACGATCCCATATCGGACGGGAATGCGTCTGCCTCAAGGAAGCCAGTTGGAACTGCTTTTGCAAACCAACAAGTCCGTCACGCGTTGTGATTATGTGATTGTCCGTGCTGGCGACAACTCCGAAAAACCGCCGGTACCTGAACAGACAATGGCGATTGGTGAAAAGCAATCCCAGT
>CAMDKL010000276.1 GCA_945900945.1 Pirellula staleyi DSM 6068 | reverse complement strand
TTGTATGCTGCGTCCTTCGTAAATGCTGATTTGCAAATCAACAGGTGATGAGATCCGCTGCCCAAACGCTTCGACAAAGTACGCTTCGCCGCGTCTTGCATCCAGTGCGAACCAATCGCGTTCATCTCCCTCCGTAAGCTGTCCGCTGATCTCACACGGAACCGAAATCGACTGAGCCGATCCCGGTGAATGATTATCGTTTTGATCGACACACACAGACGTATCGGTGATGCCAATCACCAAGGGGCCATGACTGCCAGGAAAATAGTATGGAAACGCAGTTCCCGCAAGGACAGCCTGAGATGGCTGCAACCGAACAGGCAACGGCCACGATGCTTCCGCTAGCGATGCTGGGATTTCAACCTCAACACTGTCAAAGTCAATTCCTTGTTGGGAGCGCAATTCGAGAGAACCTGCACGCTGCCTGAGATTCCATCCATACAATGTTACTCGAGATGCCCTACCTCGTTGGACCACCATAGGCACAGCGAACACAACGCGCGGCCCGGTATCGATCTCAAGCCGATAGTAATGTTCTGGGCCGCCGGAAGAAATCAAATCGTATACCTTAACCCAATAGGAACCATTCTCCGGTACTAGGAAATCGATTACGGGATCCGGACCGAAGTATCCGCGATTCACTAACAATCGGCGCCCCTTGCTGTCGAAGAGTTCCAGCACTGCACGCAGTCGCGAGTCAATGCGATCCGCCCAACATTCAACAATAACACGTTGCCCTTTTGTTGCCTTGAATCGGAAGGTATCCATGTCGCCTGCCTTGTCGATTTGACCGTTTATCACACTGTCTAAAGGGACCAACATAGGCTCTGGCGTTGACTCATTAGGTTCGACCTCCCTATATTCCGTGTGGCGTCCAACTGCGAACGATCGTGGTGAGCTTATTCCGTTGTCACCAACGGCCCACAAGTCATAAAGCCCTGGCATTGTGTCCGGCGGCATGGTCAGGCGAAATCGGTTCTCTTCCAGTCGCTCGCTGCGAACACCCGAAATACTGCATTGGAGAGACGAGAGGGACTGCAGATTATTGCCGCTGATCGTTACATCGACAGATTTTCCGATCTGGCCGCCGGCTGGGAAAACCGTATTGAACACCGGTGGCAACTGCGCACACAAGGACTGCGCCGACATCGCGATGATCACGACTAAGTAAGTCCTTGACAACATGTGGCAGTACTCCTGTCTCATTGTAAAATACCTGAGCGAGTCACTAATCTCAACGTGTTGGCGGTTAGGCGTTAGCAAGTTCATGGGAAACCAGGCTAGTCTGTAAACGCGAACTCGTTTGTGTTGAGCAAGACCAGGCAAAGTTCCACGAGCGATCTTGTCTCAAGAAACGATTGACACGACACTAGTTCTTGATCGGCTGGGTTACGCAGTAGGATTTGACGAAATACTTCACTAACCAGTTGGCTTGGACTTAGTTTCTTATCACAAAGTATCGTTTCTGCAATCTGTTGTGAAGCCTGTAGCGATAGGCTGCCGTTCAACATGGCCAGTGACTGAGGCGCGACAAGGGAGCATTCACGCCTGCCGCACGATATAGCGTTTTCCGGTAAATCAAACGTCTCCATCCACGGAATGCGAATCGTTCTCTTTTGAATCAAGTAGAGACTTCGAACCGATTGATCGGACAAAGGGGATGGGTACCAACCTTTTGTCTTTGTTTCATTGTCGTCCAATACTGCCGGGTTGGCTGCAAGCGTCGCCGCATCCAGCACTGGCCAAATTGGCGGTCCACCAGCCCTTTCTTGCAAAAGTCCAGACACGTGCAAGATGGTGTCGCGAAGCTGTTCAGCACTAAGCCGGCGCAAATGAGTTCGAAGCGTTGAGAACTCATGGACGTTGTTGGTTTCATGACCCGCAATCGACTGTTGGCGGTAAACACTGCTCGTTATGATCAGCCGGTGGACATGCTTGAGTGACCAGCCGCTCTCAACGAGTTCCACCGCGAGATAGTCCAGCAGATCTGGGTGGGTTGGCAACGCTCCCGTGACTCCAAAATCGTTAGGCGTTGCGACGATTCCCTGACCAAAGTAGTTTTGCCATAAGCGATTCACGATGACTCTTGCCGTCCATGGATTCTCTCGCGAAGCAATCCACCGGGCCAAAGTCAAACGACGTCCTGTTGTCGTTATTTTCAAAGGCTTAACCAATTTCGGTGTGTTCGGAAAAAGCACCGATGGAAAACCCGGTCCAACGGGTTCTTTCGGCGTTCGTACAGGTCGAAAAGTTTCACGCCAGAATCTCCTTTACTACCGAGCCATGAACGTCGGTGAGGCGGAAGTCTCGGCCGAGATGGTTCCATGTAAGTTGTGTATGTTCGATGCCGAGCAAATGCAACATCGTGGCATGTAGGTCGTGGATATGGATCTTGCCGTCGATAACTTGATAGCCCATATGATCGGTCTCACCGTATGTGATTCCACCTTTTACGCCGCCACCAGCCATCCATGCACAAAAACTTTCGGGCTGATGCTCGCGGCCGTGCTTTTCAATTGGGGCTGTGCCGCTAAGGTCTTGGCTCCACGGTGTGCGACCGAATTCGCCTGACCAAAGGACCAAAGTGTCTTCAAGCAAACCGCGTTGCTTCAAGTCCTTGAGCAAACCAGCAACCGGTTGATCGGTTTGTTGACAGAGCTTTGGAAGGTTGCCACGAATGTCGCCGTGGTGGTCCCAGCCATCCATGGTCACTTGCACGAACCGCACGCCGGATTCGCTCAGTTTACGCGCGAGCAAGCACGCGCGGCCGTGCTTATCACTCTCCTTGCCGCCGATGCCGTAGAGATCAAGTGTGGCTTGACTCTCCTTCGAGAGATCGACCAGTTGCGGGGTTGTGGACTGCATGCGGAAGGCAAGTTCCATGTTTTGAATCATTCCTTCCATATTGGTGTCGCCATGCAGATCTTCGATGAGCCGCTGATTCAGTCGCTTCGTCAAGTCGATTCGTTGACGTTGTATCGCGTCGCTGTTAGATGCGTTCCGCAGGTTTTCGATGGGAAGCGTTTTGTCGTTTAATGGAACGGTGAGCGGTGTGCCTTGATGTGCCGCAGGAAGAAACCCAGAGCCGTAGGTCCTGACGCCCGGTGCATGAATGCTAACGAAGCTCGGCAGGTCTTGATTTTCCGTCCCCAAACCATAGCTGATCCAAGCTCCCATCGACGGACGCACTTCGGTAAAGACACCTGTATGAAACTGGTTGGTCGCACTGGCATGTTGAGGATTGTCGGCGTTCATCCCTCGCAGCAGGCAAATGTCGTCGGCAACACTCGAAAGATGCGGCAGTAAATCGGAAATCATCATCCCCGATTGGCCGCGCGGCTTCACCGGTGCCGCTTCACCCAGTGCGAGGAATTTTTCCGTACCGACCTGCGTGACTTCTTTTCGAAGCGGCGAATCGATCGCCTGCCCGTGCTTTTCGCGAATAAACTCCTTTGGGTCGAACAGATCCTGCTGCGACGGCCCACCCGCCATGAACAAGAAGATCACTCGCTTAGCCTTTGGGACCATACGGAGACCGCGAACTCTCTGCGGACCATTTGCGGCATGAACAATATCGGCTAGAGCTAAACCACCAAAGCCAATAGCAGCGGACTGCAACATGTGACGACGATTGATTGAGAATGCATGTTTCATGGTTAATTTTTCTCGATCGTAAAATTGATGCTCATGGTTTGGTTGAATTGTCATTGCGGCGGTAGTTTAGCGCTGTAGTGGACGCAGCGGTGACGATTGTCGTCGAAGGCGAAATGGAGCCATTGCTTGTCTGCACTGACGAAACCGTCGGGGTAGTTCATGCGACCTTTCGGACCGTCGCAAGACTCGGCTTGCAGCATACGCTGGTAAGGCCAAGTCTTCATGCCATCGAAGCTGATCCACAGTGCCATTGGACTGCGATGCGTTGGATTCGGATTGTGAAATAGTGCGACTGTGTCTCCCTCCAAGCCATAAAGGGTTGCCTTCGAGCCAGGGTTGGGGATCGTCGTTTTCGTCGCGAACGCCGGCCACGTTTTGCCGCCGTCACTCGACTTCGCGTAATAGAGCACTCCGCCAAGTCGGTCCGCGCGGATCACCATCGCTATGCGTCCATCCGCCAACTCAACGAGACTGTTCTCGGCCCAGCCATGATAGCGGTCGTCGTCCGTGATTCGAATATCGCCATGCTCGGAGAATGTCTTTCCTCCGTCGCGGCTGATGAGCACTCCGTTGCGAGGATTGCTAACATAATGAGTCAACGCCTTGTGCCAAGGTTTTTCTTCTGAGGCAGGAGGCGGAGTGCCTTCGGGTGGGCCAAGGTAATGCTGGAACGGAATCAGGATGCGGCCGTCGCGCGTTACAATGTGACCTCGAATGAAGGTGAACTTCGCCAAGCGTCCCGGCATCGGTTCAGGTTTGCTCCAGGTGTGGCCGCTATCATCACTGTGCATAAACCACGATTGCCAATCGCGGCCCCAGGTCTGCGAATGCGTGCTAAAAAACATCGTCGACCGCGAACCAATTGTCATGATTTCGGTCGCACATTGACCACTCGTCAAACCGCTTCGAGGAAACGTAGTCTCGACAGGCGATAAAGGAGACCAAGTGCAGCCTTGATCGGTGCTGCGCGTCATGCCGATGTAGTTCTTTGGTGACGGTTCAAAGTCGTCGCCCGCCAGCATCGAGATGATCCACGAATCATCCGGCATCAGTCGCAGCGTCGTGTCGCACACCATCTTGTTGGGAGTTACGCCATCGTACGGGATACTGGTGCGATCCTGCTTCGCGTCCTCGATCGCTTGTGTGGCCCACTTGGCACTCGGCCGAACAGATACGGGTAGACGCGCCTTGTTGGCAAGCATTCGGAGTTTCGCGTCGTGCGAGACGACCTTGCCCGACAGCACGTCTTCCTCGCGGAATTTCGCCATGAGGATCTCCGCATCGGTATGACGGTTCCAATCATAGAGGATGTGGATGAGGCCGTCGGGCGACTCAAAGCCATCAGGATAGGATACAG
>CAMDKL010000275.1 GCA_945900945.1 Pirellula staleyi DSM 6068 | reverse complement strand
CCGTCCCGTATGCATTGGTTATTTTGGTCGGTGGCGATTCGTCGTCTACCGGTGCTGCCGATGCTGATGGGAACTATTTGGTGCCATACGCTCCTGTTGGCAAGGTCTTGGTTGGTATTAACACTGCTGCTGGACGCGGGATGATGATGAGCGCAACAATGGCTGCCGCCCAAGGCGGCGACAAGTCGGGCAAGCCAAGTTTTGTAGATGTTCCTGAGAAATTCTTTGACCCAAAGACCTCCGGTATCACTGCAGATGTCAAAGATACCAAAGAGCCAAACACCCTCGACATCGACGTTAAGTAATTTGGGTCTGCTTACTTCTTCGCAGAACTTTGGCCTGTTTTTGGGTCCACGTTGAAGTTCAGTTGCTCGTCGGTCTGCAACATAAAAAACGAATCCGTTAAACATTTCGTCGACCGTTCGCGGCAATGTTGAGCTCGGTGCCTTGACCCTCGAAGGCGGTGATTTCCCTTGGCGCACAGGGGCTTTCATCCCTACAAAGGCAAACCGGACTTCGTACTCAAGAACACGGAGTTCAAGGAGCAAATTGGATCGTTAAAGTGAAGGAGCCATTGCAATCGGAGTGGCCGTTTATCCGCCGCGCTACAACTCGATTGCGATCATCCAATGACGCTACTATACTGAGCAGTGTTCACGGTGACGGTCAATACCGGAAGATTCTTTCCCGTTTTGTCCTGCCCAAACTGAATCCCGCCGACTTGTGTCCATGTCTGAAATCCGCATGATCCGATATTCACTTCTTCTCAACGGACTTCTTCTCGGCGCAATCTCTTCCGTTGGCAGAGCGGATGACATTGTCGCAGTTGTAGAAAAGCCGATGTTCACGGCTGACCAGATTGAGTTCTTCGAAACACAGATCCGACCCCTTTTGGTCCAGCATTGCTATGATTGCCACAGCACAGATGCGTCGGAATTGAAGGCAAGTCTGTACGTCGATAGCCGCGAGGGGATGTTGAAGGGTGGCGAATCGGGAGCGGCAGTGGTGGTTGGCAAGCCGGCGGAAAGTCTGTTAATTTCTGCGGTGAAGTACGAGAGGGGCGAGATGCCGCCGGATCGCAAATTAGAACGGCGCCAAGTCGAGCTGCTGTCCAAGTGGGTCGAAATGGGAGCCCCGTGGCCGCAAGTAACGTCTGCTCCTGGCGTCCCTGGTACCGCAACGGGCAAGGATTGGTCGACGTTCGATTGGAACGCGGCGCAACAGACCCATTGGGCTTGGCAGAGAGTTAGACGCCCCGAAATCCCAGCGGTGGATGTTGCTACGCTTGGGGCCGGCGCAATAGTCAATCCGATTGATAACTTTGTAGCGACGCGACGCGTTCAGGCAGGTCTTCACGCCGCACCATTAGCCACCCCTCATATTTTGGCCCGTCGCATCTACAACGATCTCGTTGGCATCCCGCCCACTCCGCAACAGATGCAATCGTTTGCAACGGCCGCATCGGCCAATCATCAACGTGCCGTTGAGTCCCTAGTCAATGAACTTCTTGATTCACCCATGTATGGCCAGCGCTGGGCTCGTCATTGGCTGGATGTGGCCCGGTTCAGCGACGGCCGAGGTGGTTTTCTGGAAGGTGACAAAGCATTGGAAGAGGCCTGGCGATATCGCGATTGGGTGGTCGATGCGTTCAATCGCGATCTTCCCATCGACGAGTTCATCCGCTTGCAGATCGCAGGCGACTTAAGTGGCGAGCCTTCGCAGGCGATCGCAACCGGCTTCTTTGCGCTCGGGCCGACCTATCAATCCGACGGTGGCGACCCAGATAGTATCGCCCAATCGAGAGCCGAAACGCTCGACGACCGAGTCGATGTACTAACTCGGGGAGTACTGGGGATCACAGGATCATGTGCTCGATGTCATGATCACAAGTTCGACCCGATCCCACAACAAGACTACTATTCCCTCGCCGGCATTTTCAATAACTCGTCCATGCATGATCTACCACTCGCGCCAGCGGATGCGGTTCGGAAATTTAGCGATCACAAAAAACAAGTCGAGGAGCTCAACAAGAAGATCAACTCGCTTACAAAAAGTAAGCAAAAGAAGAAAGAAAAAGAAAAGGAAAAGGAGAGTCTCGAGTTAACGGCTGAGGAGCAGGCTCAGTTGGACCAATGGAAGTTGGAACTGACCGAATTGGAGAAAAACGCCCCGCCCCGTTTCGATACCGCTCATACATTGTACGACACCGGCAGCGACGACATGAAGGTGGCATTACGCGGCAATCTGCTCAAAACGGGTGACGTCGCTCCCCGTCGGTTCCTGCGTGTGATCTCGGGCGCAGAGCCCGCACGTTTTAGCAAAGGGAGCGGACGCGAAGAGCTTGCCGGAGCGGTCATCGCTCCCCAGAATCCTCTCACAGCCCGCGTATTCGTTAATCGCATCTGGCAGCATCATTTCGGTGCCGGTTTGGTTCGTACGCCAAGTAACTTTGGAACGCTGGGAGAGAGGCCAACGCACCCGGAGTTACTCGACTGGCTCGCCAGTGAATTCGTCGCGGAGGGTTGGTCGTTGAAATCATTGCACCGTAGAATCATGGCGTCGGCAACCTATCAATTGTGTGGCGAGTATGACGAACAGTCGTTCAAAGCCGATGGCGACAATCGCTTTTTATGGCGAATGAGCCCGCGAAGAATGGATGTCGAAGCTTGGCGTGACTCGCTGCTATTCGTCACAGGCGAACTCGATCCATCGCTCGGCGGCCCGTCGCACCATAATATTACGGAAACGAAGCGTCGAACGCTGTACGCCAAAGTCGGTCGCAACGGAGACGTCTTTGGGTCGGATGTGTTTTTGCGTCTGTTTGATTTCCCCTTGATGCGGGCAACTGTGGAACAACGCCCCAGCAGCATCGTGCCTCAACAGTTTTTGTTTTTTATGAATAGCAGCTTTATGACCCAACACGCCAAAGCCTTCGTAGGCCGAGTGCATCAACTGAGCGACTCGGATGAAGGACGTATCAGACAGGCGTACCAGTTGCTATACACACGCAGTCCTGATCCGGAAGAACTAGAACTCGGCTTGAAGTTTCTGGGTGCAGTCAGCGACGCGAACGAGCTTTCCCGTTGGGATCGCTACGCTCAAGTGTTGTTAAGTTCCAATGAATTCATGTTTGTAAGGTAAACAAAATGTTTCACCGAAATCCTTTAGGACCTATCGATCGCCGCGACGCACTTCGTCAACTTGGCGCTGGCTTTGGAACGCTCGGCTTGGCAGGCGTACTCGCACAGACCAACCTACTTTCCGAGACTTTGCAGGCGGACGCATCGACCAACTCAAATTCTCAACTAGCACCCAAGGCTCCGCATTTCGCCCCCAAAGCCAAGCATGTCATCCAATTATTCATGCCTGGCGGGCCATCTCAAGTCGATACATTTGATTACAAGCCCCAGATCGCCAAGCATGCTGGTGAACGCCCCGAGTCTGTCGATCGTAAGTCCCTGCGAAATACAAAAATGGGATTGATGCCGTCCCCTTACTTGTTCAAGCAGTATGGACAATGCGGCAAATACGTCAGCGAAATTTTTCCGCACGTCGCCGAAATGGTCGACGACATCTGTTTCATCCACTCGATGCATACCGACACGCCCGAACATGCCAGCGCAATGATGATGATGAATGCGGGGCATTTGCAACCGACGCGCCCTAGCATGGGATCCTGGCTGATCTATGGTTTGGGGACCGAGAATCAGGACCTGCCCGGGTTTATCTCGATGAGCCCACGCGCTCAGCCTCGCAATAAACTTGCCAATTGGAGCAATGCGTTTTTGCCAGGCGCTTACACCGGCACCTACGTGAACATTCACGAGATGAAGCCGGAGCATATCATGCAAGACCTGAAGAATAACTGGTTGCCAAAATTGGACCAGCGACATCAAGCGGACTTGTTGACCCGGTTGAATCAGATGGATCTTCAGCGTCAGCAACACGACCAACAACTGGAAGCCAGCATTCAAACGATGGAAATGGCCTTTCGCATGCAGTTCGCGGTTCCCGACGCGTTTGATACGAGCCAAGAATCGAAAGCAACGCTGGAAATGTACGGCGACAGCGAATACGCCAAGGGCTGCCTGCTAGCACGACGACTGATTGAACGAGGTGTGCGTACTGTTCAGCTTTCGCATTCGATCGACGGCTACGATATCGCATGGGACACCGGCCACGGCAACATCGTCGATGGCCATCGAACGCTCGCAGTTGCCTGCGACCAAGGTATCGCCGCGCTGATTAAAGACCTTAAACAACGTGGTCTTTTCGAAGAGACGCTGGTAGTCTGGGGCGGCGAGTTCGGACGTGCACCAACCTCAGAAGGTCAGTTGGGCCGCGATCACGATCACTATGGATTTACAACCTGGATGGCAGGCGGTGGCGTGAAGGGGGGCATCAGCTACGGTTCGACCGACGAGTTTGGATTGACCGCCGTCGAAGATCGCGTTCACGTTCACGACTTGCACGCCACGGTCCTGCATTTGATGGGCCTCGACCACGAGCGCTTGACATACCGCTACAGCGGCCGCGACTACCGCTTGACCGACGTGCACGGAAAAGTGGTCCATGATATCATTGCGTGATTCGAGCAGGGCAAACGCAAACTTTGGGTAATTGGGGAAGACTCCGTAGTTTAGGATTGTGTACACCTTGCACACAACCACAAGGGCCCCACAAGCCCCACAAGGGCCAACCACAAGGGCCAACCTAAAAAGAGACTCACAAAAGCCATCCATTTTACTTAACGGGCCATCCGACCCACAAGGCGCGACCCACGCAAGAGTCACAAGGCACACAAGGCACACAAGGGCCATCCATCTTACTTATAACAAGGAGTCACAAGGGCCATCCCACTTAAAAAAGCCGGAATCGATTGCAAAATTCTATCCCTAAATGCATCTCCAACGATCGGAACAGAGCTCTACGACGAATTCCGCAACAAGAAATCGCCCTGCCCGGACGCCAGTGCCCAGCCAAGGCACACAAGGGCCATCCATCTTACTTATAACAAGGAGTCACAAGGGCCATCCCACTTAAAAAAGCCGGAATCGATTG
>CAMDKL010000274.1 GCA_945900945.1 Pirellula staleyi DSM 6068 | reverse complement strand
TTTGATTGGGTTGAAAGCCAATCACCTTGAGGACTGCCATCTCCTTGCGACGTTCGCGAACGCTGATGCTGATCGCATTGGAAATCACGACTGCCAGGGTTGCGATAATCGATGGAGCGAGAACCCATCGGAGGATTGTTAGCAGGTCTTTGTAGGCGGCTAAAAAATTGGCGACGCCTGAGGATGCGGTCTCAATCTTAACCGGTGGCGAAGCGAACATAGGAGAGTTATCGATTTGGCCGCTCATTTTGGCAAACGTCTCTTTGTTTGGAACCTTGACCCACACCAAATTCATGGTCTTGTTCGCAAGTGGATGCGGTTTGCCTTTACTTACCTTGTAAGCATCGAGCGATGCGTTTAAGTAATCCCGATTAATGCACGTATTGTTGTCGTAACGTCCCAATGGAAATGTTCCAACAATCTCGCACTCCAATTCTAAATCGCGGTAGTTGGTACCAAATATTTTGATGCGGTCGCCGACCTTTTTTTCGAGAGCCGCAAGCCGTTTCTGTCCGACGATGATCCCCTGCCGATTCGTTTCCATTTTCGTAATGGCTTTGTCCAGTTCCGCACGGGGACCGGGTTGCAACGAATCTAACTCGTCCATCATGGTAAGCAGTTTTTTTGGCTCCATGCAAAAAGCGAAAATGAAACTGTTGAAGCCCATCTTGCCATTTTCCGTCGATCCGATAAAGAATTGCCAGGTCATCGAATCGATCGGCTTTACATCGGAATCGTCACGTGCAGCGCCGTTCTCAAGTGTCGATGCATACGCAAATGGCATTTGGCTAGGGATGCTCCATTTTTCAGTGACGATGCCCTTGAAATTACTAGTCTTATCCGACGTAACAATGTCAAGGAAACCGAGGATCGACCAAATGAGCGTGATCACGAATACTAGAACCATGACCCCCGCGCTCGTCAACATGGATCGAACGAGGTTTCTCCTAAGGTTCTTGAATATCAACATTAAAAATTTCACGGTTCTTTTCCTAACCTGCTTCATAGAGTGCTTCGTCGGGCTGATCCACAAGTCGACCTTTGTCGAGATGTTGGATTCGATCTGCGCGACGAGCGGCTCGAATATCGTGAGTGACCATCAAAATAGTCTTGTTCAAGGATCGTTGCAAAATCCCGAGTAGATCCAGAATCTCATGAGCTGATTTGGCATCCAAATCGCCAGTCGGTTCGTCTGCCACGATCAACGTTGGATCGGTAACAATCGCGCGAGCTATGCCGACACGTTGCTGTTGGCCACCGGAGAGTTGGCTGGGCAGATGCGAATTGCGATCGTTGAGTCCGACCAAGTCTAGGGCCGTCATGACTTGTTCGCGTCGTTTTTTGGAGCTTAACGGTAATAGCAAAAGCGGCAACTCGACATTTTCAAAGGCCGTGAGAACAGGCAGGAGATGATAGAACTGGAACACGAAGCCAACGTGCTCATTTCGCCAGCGTGCAAGCTGGGCTTCCGTCATGGTCGACACACATCGATCTCGCACCCAAACTTCACCTTCGCTGGGAGTGTCCAAGCCAGCAATGAGGTTGAGCAAAGTTGTCTTGCCAGAACCGCTTGGACCCATGAGTGCTAGAAATTGGCCTTCGGGAACCTCGAGGTCCAGATCGTTGAGTACATTGACTCGCTCCGATCCTCGCTTGAAATAGCGAGACACATGGGATACTCGGACAATAGGGTTTGCGGTCACTCGTTTTGTACCTTGTTGGTGGATTAGGATTTAGTCGACACACATTTTGTACCAACCTTGAGCCGCAGGCGCGAGCCGCGTTTGGAGTCGCTAAGGTCATTAACGCGGCTAGCACTTGCGGCTCAGTAAATCAGCTAGGGAGCTGGGGCGCTGAAGAAGACAACGATCGCACTCATTTCCGGTTTGAGATAGGCCCCCTGCTCTTCTTCGGGGACTTGCACTGCCACTCGGACGGGTACGGCACCTTTCGCTCGGTCGGCGATCGGCATCAGTCGAGACACGGTCCCTTTGTAAACGCGTTTCGGGTACGCTTCGGAACGAACCTCGCATTGCTGATTGACAAACACTTTGGAAACGTCGCGTTCTTGGATATTCAAATCAATTTCCAAGTCTGACAAATCCGCGATATCGCAAACACTAGTTGACCCGCTGAAGGCAACGGGGTTCACAAGGTTTCCTTCTTCGGCATTCTTTTTCAAAATGGTGCCCGAGATGGGAGCTCGGAGAGTGCAATTCTCGAGCCTCCACTGGGACTTGGTCCAATTCGCTTCGGACTGGATAACCGCGGCACGAGCCATGGCGATTCTTTCCTTGCGTGGCCCCTCTTTCATCATGTCTAACGATTGACGCAGCTTGTCAATTCTCTTGCGAGTGCTGTAAAGACTGCTCTGAGATTGCTCGAACTCGGTCAAAGAAACCGAGTTTGACTTGAGTGCTTCCTTGAGTCGCTGGTATTGCGATTCAAGTTGTGAGACTATTTCTTCCTGTTCTTGAAGATCTGCGGTTGCACCAGCAATTTCCTGAGGTCGGGCCCCCGTTTCCAGTTCAGACAATTCGGCTTTGTTTCGCATTAGTATGCCGCGCATCTGCTCGACATCCGCTCCATACTCAGTCCGCTCAACCTCCGCAAGGACATCGCCTTTCGTTACTCTTCGGCCCTCTTCGATATTGAGGCTCATAATGCGTCCGCTCACTTGCGGGCTTACCAAGACTTGGTGTTTCGCGATAACATACCCTCGCGACTCGAGTGCGATAGGGTTCGTAATCAATGGCTTTGATGAGTTTTCAGAGCCAGTACCTTGGACGGCAGCGATCGACTGATTAGTCGAAGCGCCGGATTTGGCAGAAGCATCCTGTTTCGAACCGAGCGAATTGCCGGTCTCGGACGCACCTGCATTATTCGGTTGCTTAAGAGCCGAGGGGCCTTCGGACTCTAAGTTAGGTCTCGAAAAACCAAGGGAGGCCATGATGCGGTTGTCGCGATAGCTCAACCAAACGCATGCTACAGCCAGCGAAAAGGACAAAATCCAGGGGAACCATCCACCGGAACGTTGATTGTCGATCCGATCCGAGGGGGAAATTTTCAAGGAGCGAACGCGATCATCCAAGGACGGAACATTTCCCCGTTTGTCTTTATCGGTCAGGGATAGCGAAGGAGTTTCTTGAGAGCTCAATGGAATCCTAACTCAAAACCAGACAATGGATCGATTCTTCAAGCAATAATTGTAATGCCACTTTGCTCTACTTGGTATACGCTTTCAATACAGAATTGGATTCCTGTTTTACTTGGGCATCTCTCTACCTTTTGTTTCGGGCAAGAAATAGATGGCGACCAAGCCGAATAAAAAGATCACACTCATATAACTGCATGTATCCCGGAACGAATTGATCTTTCCATCCACACCGTCGGCTTGTTGAGCAAGGTACGTCTGGAACTTGCCCAATCCGAAAATACCTGCCGCTGCCACAAATCGCCCAACGTTGTAACAGAAACTGGTGCCGGTGCTTCGCAATCGAAGCGGAAATAGCTCGGGCAAATAAATCGCAAAGCCTGCGAAGAGCGCCAACTGACAAAAACCCATGACGCTGCTCATCCAAATGTCATTCACCCCATTGAAAAACTGAAAGTATCCGATCGTCGCTAGCATGGCAGCGACAAACCCAATCGCGAAGGTTTTCTTGCGACCTATTATTTGTGCGAGCCAGGTGAACGACAACATGCCGCAGAAAGCCCCGATGTTTTGACAAATCATATTGAATGAAACCCAACCCTTGGTCATTCCTGGAATATCGGATTCTTCAATACCCTGGCCACGTAAATTGCGAGTGATAACGTCTTTGACTAACTCGGGGCTCATAAAGCCGATTCCCCAAACGCCGATAACTCCCACAATGCAAAGCAACATGCCGAACAAAGCCGATTTTCGCCATTCATCTTCGCCGAACAAGGATCCGTAGGAGCCAAACTTGACGCCGGTGGCACGCCCCTCTTTTCGGGCCGCAACCCAGGCCTCGGGTTCTTTGAGCTTGATCTGCAGAAACACGCATAAAAAGGCGGGAACTGCCCCTACGAGAAACATGTATTTCCAACTGCTGGCCACATCGATCTGTTTCGTTGTGACAAGGTATCCCATGACGATTCCTACCAATCCAGCCGTAATATTCCCAAATGCCGAGAGAGCCTGCAAAGTGCCCAAAGCACCGGTTCGGGCTCGCGATGGCAATCCGTCGGCTACCAGCGCTACAGCCAATCCAAATACCCCACCTACGCCCAAGCCGGTCAAAAATCGGTACACGGCAAAGTCGACCCAGCCTTGAGATAGTGCTGAAAGCCCAGTAAATACTGAGTAAAGAAGCACCGTTAACGTCAGCGTCTTAGCCCTGCCAATGCGATCTCCCACCGAGCCAAAAATCATACCGCCCGTCGCCCAGCCGATGAGAAAAATACTTGTCGCGGTAAATCCGTACTCCTTGATGACCTCAGGAGTCGTTCCCTTTGGCAAAAGATTCGATAGCGCATCGTTGCGTGCAATTAAAAAAATCTGTTGGTCCAAACAATCAAACAACCAAGCTAACGAAGCCATTGAGAAGACGAACCAGTGATAGCCGGTAAGCCCTTGCCACCACATTGTTTTGGAATCACTATCTGACATTTCGCTGGCTTTCTACTTAAAGGCAAGAGAAGAAAATAGGAGGGATCTAATAGCGGACGGAAACTCCTTTTCCGCTTCGGGCTCCCCATGATAACCAAAAAGAGTTTCCGGAAGTGTAGCCAATGCCTAGTTCTGGGCAAGGTTCTGGGCAAGGTTAGGGGCGAAACGAGTCCCATCTGAGTGAATAGTCGGATTCCATACGATATCTGAATGGAGGAATTGGCTTTTGGAGAGTATGATGACCGACTCATGAACACTCAATTCCAGCCCGAACTCATCGCCGACGATTGCTTCATTGCGAAAAGTGCAACTCTGCGAGGAAAAATCACAATCGGGGCCCAGTCCTGCGTGCTATTTGGCGCCGTCATTCGAGGCGATTGCATAGGGGTTCGTATTGGCACGCAATCCAATATTCAAGACCTGTGTTGTTTACACGGCGACCCAGGGTTTCC
>CAMDKL010000273.1 GCA_945900945.1 Pirellula staleyi DSM 6068 | reverse complement strand
CCGGTTGGCGCGGTTGACTTGCCATGTGAGAAACCGCCGACGCCAACTCGGCTGCATCTTTTTGTTCGTCCTTGGTGTTTATCGCAATTCAAAGATGGATTCAAGTCGACGATCGACATGCGGCCAGACAAACACTGCGTAGCCGCCTTTTGTTTGTTGCGGAGTGGACGAAATGCCCATTCTGACGACTCTGGTCTGATCATTTTTCTTTTTGGGGTGTTGAAACAAGAATTGAGAAATGCCGTTGAGCGACTTGTCCCTTCTTATTGGCAGTCCGTCGAGTTTCTCCGGTGGCGGCAGTTGAGCGTCTACCCAGTCCAACAGTTCACAAATGGCAAATCGCCCACCTTTGTCTGTGTGATGATCAATAACACGGAATAGTGTCCACTTTCCGGACAACAGTTTGTAGCCGATCAATTCACCAACCTGCCATTCATTTGACTCCTTGATCGTACGAGGTATTCGCTTGGCCGATGGTGAAACCGAAAGCAATTCTTCGCGTGTTTTCGCAAGCACAACTTCGCGTTTTGCTCGATCCTTTGTGTTATCCCATCTGGCCAAATCCATTCCGTTGTCGATGACCTGCAGCGCCATTTGCTTGGTACGATCTTCAAGTCGCCCAAGTTTCCATTGCGCCACCGCCAATGCTATCCAGAACACGGGCATCTCATCTGAGTCGTCGAGAGACGATACATATTCCGCCAAAAGCCGATCAGTTGCTTCAGTGGAAGTTAGGCCATCCCCGATCAGATCGCGGAAGTCACCACGCAGATCGGCGGCCAAGTCATCCGAAAAGATCGCGACGCCCCATGTTCCCATTGAGTTCTCTGCTGTAAGGACGAACATTCCAGTCATCCCAACTCAGTTTGAGGTAGCAATCCTCTGGGAATCAGGATAATCAAAAGTCGAGCTGGAGTTTATCAAAACTCGAATTCCGCTGCAAGCGGTCACTTGTGCGAGTTTTGAATATTGTCATAACACCACAAGTCAGCTCGGTCTCCCGACACAAGGGCGGGCTGCTGTCGCGTGGGACTGGGGAATGTTACTCGCGCTCTGGAGAGAAGCAATGACGGATTTGGGCAAACTTGATGAGTGGAAGATTGATGCGTTTTCGAGAGTGATGACACGCTGGAAGCTTATCCCACGTTGGGTCAACGAGGCTGCGGGAGGAATTGTCGATGAGTGTGGAACGGTTCCTGGTGGTTTTGAAAACGGCTCGAATTCATGAAGACGATCGTGTCTGGTTTGGACGCTGGTTGCGGCGGTTTGCCGTTTTTCTGCATCAGCCTGAGACGGCTTCGCTGACTGTTTCGCAAGAAAGCGTTAAACAATTTTGTCGCACGCTGTTGGCGCGACAGGTCCCCGCATGGCAGCGACTGCAGGCGGTGAGGGCGATTGAGTTGTATCGGTCTGAAGTGCTGGGGACGAGCGACCCGGACTTGCTGGAGATCCGGCAGATTCTGGGACGCAAAGCTGAGAGTGAACGAGTTGCTGTGACGACGCCGCAGGACGAAGCGGAACTGGTGGGTGTGATCAACAGGACTGAACCGCTCTGGATTCAGAAGATGCGCGGCGAATTGAGGCTGATGCATTACGCACTGAGTACTGAAACCGCATACATTGGCTGGGTGCTGCGTTTCATGAAACATGTGGGCAGCGAAGAACTGGAGAAGTTCGGGGCTCCTGAGTTGAAGGAATTCCTGACAGATCTGGCGGTCAAGGGCGAGGTGGCGGCGAGCACTCAAAACCAAGCCCTGAATTCCGTGCTGTTTTTCTATCACAGGATTCTGGGGCGGGACCTGGAATTTATCGATGCGGTCAGAGCACGGCGTCCAAAACATCTGCCGCTGGTGTTGAGTCGTCAGCATTAAGTTCCATGGGGCCATCCATCTATTATTGCTCTCGACTCGGACTCGGACACGATCTCGTAGTTGAATGGCTCCAAGATCCGGCTTCTACTGATTCGTTGGATGCATCACTGTCGCCGACGCTTCAGCGTGCAGGTAAGTCGAGCGGATCGGATTAATGACTCCTGGCACCTTTGTTCTTTCCGCTTGGTCGATTCTGGCCATGATTGGCGCCTCCCTGATTTGGGCTAGAACTTTTTAGAAAAATCCGAGATTTTTATTTTGTCTTTTTGTATGACTATGCGGGCTACTTTGCAATAGCCTGATGTGGAATATTTTGTGTCTTTGCGATATGTCTGGAGAAAACGCCGTGATTAACACTCTTTTTGCCGATTACAACATGCCTACTAAGACCAAAGAATCTGAACAGGAGATCGAGCTGGGCCACGCCGTTTTCGGGGCCAGGCTTGCCAAGCTTCGTAAGGAAGCAGGTGTTACCCAAGTTGAATTGGCCAAGAAGCTTGGGCTTACTCAGTCCATCGTGTCACGATTCGAGAAGGGCCAGCGCCGAATGTACGATGATATGATTGCTGCGACGGCCAAAATTCTTGGAGTTACCCCTAATGACATTCTTGGTGTCGGACCATGTAAACCAATTGAGCCAGACGAAGCCAGCCTCTCAAAGAAGATGGTTCAACGTTTGAAGCTTATCGAAGCTCTTCCTCGACGCGCTCAAGAGACCGTTCTCGATATTCTCGATCTGGCTCTCAAGGGGCCCAAGGACAAGCGTTCGGCTTAGACTATCCCAAACCCAGTTACCAATGGAATCCAATGGCCAGAATCTATGTCGAAACATCTATCGCCAGTTTTTACTACGAGGTTCGTTCCGAACCGGATATGGTCGCACGCCGAGATTGGACTCGACGATGGTTCGATGCCGCACTGATCGGGACCGATGAACTCGTTACCAGTCCGGCCACTCTTGCCGAACTACAGAGCGGGGATTATCCCAGCAAGAACGATGCCGTAAAGCTCTTTGATCGGTTGCCACTTTTGAGCCTCGATAACGCCGTGATCGATATTGTCGACGCTTACCTTGCTCGCAAGCTGATGCCTCAAGACCCAGAAGGCGATGCACTGCATTTGGCCGTTGCTTCCTACCATCGATGCGATTTCCTTGTTACTTGGAATTGCAAACACCTCGCCAATGCCAATAAATTTGGACAGATCGAACGGGTCAATGCTATACTGGGGATTGGCAATCCGCGTTTAGTTACCCCTCTTGAACTACTGGGCGAGAATCCCACTCATGCTTAAAAGCAACTACGACGAGATTCGACGTGTTCGACACGAGATGTCAGCCCAATGCGGCCACGATATCCGAAAGCTGGTCGACATGATCAACGACATGACCAAGGACCAAGCCAAACGCATCATATCTCCAGGAAGTGCGGCTGAGACTTGCTATCAACCGAATCTTCCAACCCTTGATCTACCATCCAATCCGCAGTCGACAACCACCGACTAGCGGTAGATTCGTTGGGGTCGAACCCGATCCTGTTTCCGGTAAATCGTTTGAGCATCGCTGGAATCTGAGTGAACGTTCCAATGCCCTCTGCTTGAAGTGCGATGGCTGTTGCGTTGTCGATGATGCTGGAACTGAGAAGCGATGGCACGATGCCGCTTCGTCGAAAGTATTTAGAATCAATTTCCAATTATAGGAATCGAGCTTCAAGTGACTCGCATTCACGCGGAGCTTTCCGCCGAACTTACTCAAAATGTAACTACCCTAAATTTCCCTACCTATTTCGTGAATTTAGTGGCCAGCGCATTGAGTTCATTAGCAGCGACTACTCCATCATGGAAATAGATCGCGTAGCGTAAACGCAGTTCGCTGTCCTTCTTAAATACATCGTTGACTTCCGGTTCTTTGCCATTCGTGTAAGCTTTTTCACCGAAGGGGCTTACGGAGAACAGGCCATAGTCCCGAACATGGTATCGGCTGGGCCGAAAGTTTCCTGGGTGATCAAAGATGGTCACTCCATATTCTTTGCCATCGACCGGTCCGGTATAGTCAACCCAAGCGGATCGTTGTCCCCAGCATTCTTTGGTTCCTTTTTTACCATCGGCATTTGTGACCTTTCCGGCCCCTTTGTCTTCACGTTGTGATTCGGCTAGGCGAAAACCTAATAGGCCTTCTTTGGTATCTCGAAAATTCACATCACCACCAACCATTTTGAATTGGATGTCATACGCAAGCATTCGATTGGCGAAGATCGCGATGGTAGTGGTTTCGATCATCACATCGCCACCTTGGCTATTGAGCCAGTGATTCGTAACTCGCATGATCGCAGGATTGCCTTGGGCAGTCACAAGTTCTACGCCTCGATTTTCGATTTTGCCCTTCTCTGCCCAGAATTTAATCTCATTGACTTCATCGACTGAAACCCAGATGCCTTTGTGATGCGGGTGGTCGCCTTTGTAATTCTCGCCAACGATCGGCCGAGTGATCATCGCGTTATCCGCCGTCTTCACAGGGAAAAAATACGGCTTCGGAAGAATCTTTGCAAAGAGAAACGATGTAAATTCTTTTCCGTTCACCGTGACGGCAACTGCGTTTTCGGTGCGATTTAGTTGAACCAAATCCGCCGCTCGGCCTGTGTTGGCCAAGACAACGGTCGCGAACATGCAGACGATCAATACTTTCAATTTCATACGAAATCCTACGGGTGGGTTAAAGTGGAAGGGCGATCGGAACTTTGAGACAAAAGGCTGAACTGGCCTAAACGTCTTTAACCGACGGTACTTGGAAGCCGGGGTTATTGGGATCCTTAAGGAGGGCATTCGCTTTATTGGCCCAATCGCCTGTGTGCCGTTCGGTCTCTGGATCGAAAGTCAGAGTTGGTCCGACAATATATTCGGCTTTGTCCTCGGGTATTCCAACTCCATCACGCATAATTTCATGCAATCTGAGGAAATGTTCGGTTGCATCACGATTATTTCCGAACTTGCCAGCCTTGGCATTGAAGGGTACTTTGCTTCCCAAACGGTAAGAATTGTTCATCAAGTGCCCGAGAACGCAGCCATAATGAGCGTCCATTGCATTTCCATTTGCCATTCTCGGATCCTTTGCTCGAACTGCTGCAATAAAGGCTCCCCAGTTTCCTCCGGGTGTCACTGTTCCATTTGGAATATCTAGCTTCTCACCTTCAGTACTTCCCTTTGGATAATAGGTGTAACCGAGGATTTTTCCTCCATCTTCAAAATAGTATTCGTTTTCAACTTGGT
>CAMDKL010000272.1 GCA_945900945.1 Pirellula staleyi DSM 6068 | reverse complement strand
CTAGGCCGATCCTGCAGGAGTACGACGCTGTCCACAGTTGAACTAGCGATGCATCCTGCCGAATTCGGGAATCTAGCAGCTAGGCACAAACTTGTGGAAATCGCAGAAGCTTGTCGGAGGGGATCGAGATATTCAAATTGGATGGACGGAATCCCGCCTCATTCCAACTTGTGGAAGTGGCAGGCGCTGGTTGCTGCTAGGTCGATCCTGCAGGTGACTTCATTTCCACAATTATGCGACTCAAATCGCTATTCTGTTCCTATCAAGTTTTTGAACTGGGTGTTGGAAGGCATGATTGACAATTTGACTAGCGATCTGTTATTATCTCAGACCTATAAGAGGGGAGGGACTCACGAGTCGAATGAACCAAAGATGACCGTGTTAGATTGTGAACTTCTTTCAAGTTAAATACTAAGGAATTCGACCGTGCATCCGCTTGAACCACTTAATGGTGACGAAGTTCAAAAAGCAGTCGCCATCCTTCGTCGGTCCGGCAAGATCACTCCGACAATGCGATTTATCTCAGTTTCATTGATCGAACCTTCGAAGATCATGTTGCGTGATTCGAAGCATCCGTTGCCACGTCATGCCTTCGTAAGCTTGTTTGACAATGCAGCAAATGCTTGCTTCGAAGCGACGGTCAGTTTGGAGTCGAATGCAGTTCAGCGGTGGGACCACATCCCCGGAGTTCAGCCTACGATTACGACCGATGAGCAAATTGAATGTGAAAAAGCGGTCCTTGAGTCGCAAGAATTTCGAGCGGCCTTAGAACGAAATTATGGAGTGAGTGACACATCTCTAGTGATGGTCGATTTTTGGTCGGCAGGGAATTATGGCAACGCGGAGGAGCAGCAAACTCGGTTGGCACGGCCATTGTGTTTCCTGCGGGCGGATCCGACCGACAATGGTTACGCTCGACCGATTGAAGGAATTCGGCCTGTGGTCGATGTCAATAGAATGGAAGTGATTCGCGTCGAGGAACATGGCCACTGGCCTTTGCCGCCCAAGTCTGGAAACTATGCTGCGAGCCGTCAAGAATCGTTTCGAACTGACATTCGACCGTTAACTATTTCACAACCAGAGGGACCGGGCTTCACGATCGAAGGCCGGGTCGTTCGATGGCAAAATTGGCACGTCGTTGTAGGCTTCAATGCACGCGAAGGCTTGACATTGCACGACGTCAGTTATCGCGATCAAGGACGTGAGCGCTCGATTCTGCATCGAGCTTCGTTGACAGAGATGGTGGTTCCATACGGCGACCCGAGCCCGACACAGTTTCGAAAGAACGCTTTTGATGTCGGCGAATACGGCATGGGGATGTGCGCGAATAGTTTGGTGCTGGGATGCGATTGTTTGGGCGAGATTCGGTACATGGACGCGCACTTCTGCAACAGTCGCGGCGAGCCACTTACGATTCAGAATGCGGTCTGCTTACATGAAGAAGATTACGGAATTCTATGGAAGCACACCGATCGACGCTTTGCCGACAAGCCAGAAGTCAGGCGTAGTCGTCGCTTGGTAATCTCCAGTGTCTCGACGGTCGAAAACTATGAGTACGGCTTTTTCTGGTATTTTTATCAAGATGGCAACATCCAATTTGAAATCAAACTAACCGGTATCTTGTCGTTAAGGACACTTCAGCCAGGCGAGCAGTCCCCATTTGGGACGATGATTGCACCGCAGTTGTTCGCCCCCATTCATCAGCACTTTTTCAATATGCGATTGCATTTCGATGTCGACGGTGGACCAAACTCTGTCTTTCGCGTTGACGTGTCCGCCGAGCCACCTAGCCGAGACAATCCGCATGGCAATGCTTTCTCAGCCAAGCCAACGCTTATTGAAACTGAGTCAACGGCTATGGGTGAGGTCAATACGAATTTGGCTCGCACGTGGAAGGTCGTCAATCGAGGCAAGACAAATGCTGTGGGTGAACCCGTGGCTTACAAATTTATTCCTGGAGACAACTGTGTTCCATTTGCAAGTCGCGATACTTGGTGGCGAAAGCGCGCAGGTTTTGTCGATCATCATGTCTGGGTAACCCCCTTTTCCGAAAGCGAACGCTATGCCGCAGGCGACTATCCCAATCAAGGTTCGGGCGGTGACGGTCTGAGTAAGTGGACGTCGCAGAATCGATCGCTTGTTGATACCGACGTCGTGTTCTGGTATACCTTTGGTCACACGCATGTTCCACGACCAGAGGACTATCCGGTGATGCCGACCTCCTACCTCGGATTTCTCTTGAAGCCGCAGGGCTTCTTCGATCAGAATCCATCGAACGACGTCCCACCCGAGTCGGAGAAAAAGAGCTGTTGCAACGAACAACAGATTGTTTCATTGTCTCCCCTCTAGGCATGTTATTTGTGCGTGAGCCTATGTACATCCAATCCCGGGAAGCTAGCAAATAGACCGTCTGTGGCCTACTCCCAACCAACGATAGTCGTCCCCTCAACACGCTCCGAAGCAGTCGCCGACATTTTCACAATTGATGTGCTAGCGACGAATCCTGCCGAATTCAAGAATCTCGCTAACCGCACAACCTTGTGGAAATCGCGAAAGCGTGTTGGAGGGGATCGGACGCTTTTGCAAAATGGATGTGATTAGCAATTGCTACGGTAGCTGCTAGGTTGCTGGCTAGTCCGATCCTGCAGGAGTACGACGCTTTCCACAGTTGATGAGCCAGCCATGCATCCTGCCGAATTCGGCAAGCTAGCGGCTAGGCACAAACTTGTGGAAATCGCAGAAGCTTGTTGGAGGGAAGCGGACGTTGGCACAAGGAGCTAGCCGTGAATCCCGCCTCAGTCCAACCTGTGGAAGTAGCTGCTCGGTCGCTGGCTAGACCGATCCTGCAGGAGTACGACGCTTTCCACAATGGATGAGCTAGGCTGGAATCCCGCCTCAGTCCAACCTGTGGAAATGGTATCTGCTAGGTTGCTGGCTAGTCCGATCCTGCAGGAGTACGACGCTTTCCACAGTTGAGCTAACCTCGCATCCTGCCGAATCTGAGAATCTATCAGCTAGACACAATCCTGTGGAAATCGCAGAAGCCTGTCGGAGGGAATTGGACGCTTTGCACGTTGGAGCCTCAGCCTCCCGTGCTTTGATTGAATCCAAGCACAAGCTAGAATCGTGGTTGATCACCAACACGAAAAGGTTGATTACCAACACGAAAAAGAGTCACCTACTTCCTCACGTATCTCAACGGATTGAATATGCAATTAACAACAGACCAGTTGATCAAAGGTATCGACCATCCGAATGTTCATGTACGCGACAGTGTACTCCATCACCTCACTGACAGCTTTAATTCAACACTTGATTTGACACGTGCCGTAATCGCGGCTGTCGAAAGAAATGGCTGGAGCAAAGCCTTACTTTGGCCCCATCGCATCGGTAATTGTGGGCTTGACGAAGACTCCCTGCGGTGGTGTTTGGATCAGATTGATCGGACTGACGACCTAGCACCGAATGACAACACTAAATCCCGTTTGGTAAGATGGGCTCTTACTGCGCCTGTCGATTGTCTGAGTCGGCAATTGCATCGAATGAGCGAAATGGAGTCGTTTAACGAACGAAAACTCCTGAGCAAAGTGACAGCTCTTGAATCTATCGAGGAAAAAATCGAGATTTGGCAGTTGGGGGCTCAGCGTTGCTGGGAACGACTTGAGCAGCATTGCCGCGCGATTAGAAAGGATTCGAATTTTCAAGACGCTAACATAAACCTAGCGACGAGTCTTATCGAACCAATCGCTTTGGAAAGAGTTCGGTTTGGGGACGATGTTTTACGATGGCTGAAGCATGAAAATATCGAAGAAGGGGACTGGAAACAATGGATGCTAGGAATGATGATCCTATTGGCGGGAAGAATGCGGCTCGAAGCGTCCGTTCCCGACCTCCTCAAACACTATCAGCCAGATTGGGATTGGTACAACGAGGAAATCGGCTGGTCCATTTCACGAATCGGGACGCCGGTTGCCCATCGTACGATTGCCGAGTATTATCCCGGTAAGTCATGGAACGTTCGGAACTATTTGACGGGGCCATTGGAAACCATCCGGCATGAGGGTGGTATTCATCTCTTGTTGCCGCTGCTTGAAATCGAAGACAACGCTCCATTTCGCTGTGGCATTGGTACAGCGATCGCTTTACAGTTTGACGAGCGTGCTATTGATCCCGCGTTAGCAATCTATCACGAAGCCCCGGACGATCCGGAGCGGCTTCGCATCATCAAAACTCTATTTGCGTTCGTTAGTATTGCAGAATTAGACGTACCGCAAAAAGATGAATGGGAAAAGTTGATCGAAAATGATTGGGAAAGATTTTCTCGGATTCGCAGTTCATCAAGCGAACAACTTTTCGCGTTGACTGAGTTGGTGCAGAAAAAACTAGTTAGGAAGCAAGACGTTGAACGCGTCCCCGAAAAGCATCGCCGAATCGACAGCTACTCGGAACCGAAATTCAACAGGTTGGTATCGAACCGTCGAGTCGGCCGCAACGATCCCTGCCCCTGCGGTAGCGGCAAGAAATATAAAAAGTGCTGCATCAAATCTGAGGCTACTTCACAATTTGATTGAAAATCGGTCGATTATATAAGTAGATTGCGGGAAGGGAATCAGGCGTATTCATATGCTTGGTAAATCCGTATGAATCCAGCCAACCAATTCGAGAATCTCTCTGCCAACTGAACTTCTCAGCCAGCAGTCAGTCCATCATTGTGAATATGGATTCCTTCCAAGTCGCGAAACCCATTCCGCTGCAGTCGACCACATGAGGTGGTGCCGTAATTCCGGGCGCGCTCAGAGCTTAGAATGAACGGTCAAGGAGACTTTCAGGATGATCGCAAAGAGCACGAAGCTGGTATCGACAAAACGGAGACAGTTCACGGACGAATTCAAACGGGACGCTGTTCAAATGCTGTTGGATGGACATTCAGCTCCTTCCATTGCGGAACGGTTGGGACTGTCGAGCACTACCCAACTCTATAGATGGAAGAAATCGCAGCTAGAGGTAAACGGTCCAGTTGCGACTGCGCTGGACGCTCGGGTTATTCAGTTGGAAGCGGAACTTAGGCGTGTAGAACGGGAACGCGATATTTTAAAAAAAGCGTTGGCCATTTTCAGCCGAAGCGAATGAGTGACGTGGCTGCAGCTGCTGAGCAGATC
>CAMDKL010000271.1 GCA_945900945.1 Pirellula staleyi DSM 6068 | reverse complement strand
GTGCTGCTCAACGATCCCATTTACGTTGAGTCGGCTCGAGTGTTTGCGCAACGTATTTTGTCAAGTGGCAAATCGTCAGACTCCGAGCGCGTCGAGTGGGCAATTCGAGACTCCCTTTGTCGAAAGGTGGTTAGCAACGAATCGCAGTTATTGTTGTCTTTGCTGGACAAACACAGCGCTGAGTATATTGCCGATCCTGTTGCGGCGGACAAACTGCTTTCGGTAGGCGATTATCCAATAGCATCCGATTTGAATCGCACGGAACTTGCGGCTTGGACGAGCGTGGCTAGAGCCATACTGAATCTTCACGAGACAATCACAAGGAACTGAGGTCGACCATGCTTTTACCATCCTCTATTGCTCGCAGATCCTTTTTGCGTAGTTCCGGACTGAGTGTCGGGTCCATGGCACTGACCAACCTGTTGGCTCAGTCCTGCGGTCGGGGTTTGCAGGCCGACGATTCGCTTGCTGGCAAAGCGGGCTTGTCGAAAACTGGAATGAACGGTGCATTAAAAACGCTGCACTACGTCCCAAAGGCCAAACGCATCATATGGCTATACATGGCAGGGGGGATGAGTCACCTGGACACCTTTGACAACAAGCCAAAGCTCGTCGATCTCAATGGCCAACCGATGCCTGAATCGGTAACCAAGGGGCAGCAGATCGCGCAATTGCAAGGTGCCAAGCTTAATTGTTTTGCGCCACAGCACCCTTTTAAAAATTGGGGCGAATCAGGCCATGAGATTTCTACCATTTGGCCTGAGCTTGCAGGAAAGTGCGCCGACGATTTGTGCGTGATTAAGTCCATGCATACCGAGGCCATCAATCACGACCCGGCGCATACGTTCATGAACACGGGCTCGATGAACTCCGGGCGACCAGCCATGGGGTCTTGGTTGCTTTACGGGCTGGGTGCTCAGTCGCAGAACCTGCCTGGCTTTGTGGTGATGGTTTCCACTGGAAAATTTGGCCAGAGCCAACCCATTGCGGCTCGTCAGTGGCATTCAGGTTTCTTGCCGAGTCGATTCCAAGGAGTTGAATTCAGGAGCACGGGTAGCCCAGTACTGTATGTGGATCGGCCAAATGGAGTATCGGCGGCACAACAGCGGGATTTGGTAGATGCGGTTTCGGCCCTCAATCGGCTAGAGGCGGAGCGAAACCGGGACCCTGAAATTGAAACGCGAATTAGCCAATATGAAATGGCTTTCCAGATGCAAACCAGCGTGCCAGATTTAATGGACATCAGCAACGAACCGTCGCACATTTTGGAGCTGTACGGAACCAAAGGGGGCGATGGCAGTTTCGCATCGAATTGCTTACTAGCTCGACGCTTAGCAGCGCGAGGCGTTGGGTTCATTCAACTCTATCATCGCGACTGGGACCATCACGGCAGCATCAAAGACCACGTCGCCGGAACCGCTGCGGAAGTGGATCGAGGGGCATCGGCGCTGCTATTGGATCTTAAGCAACGGGATATGCTCAAGGACACGATCGTGGTCTTTGGCTCGGAGTTTGGTCGAACGCCCATGGCGCAGGGCAATGGTCGCGACCACCACTTAGCAGGCTTTTCGATGTGGGTAGCGGGGGGTGGATTCAAACCAGGTTTTAGTTTTGGAGCGACAGACGAACTGGGCTATCACGCGGTCGAGAACCGAGTCTCGGTGCATGATTTGCACGCGACACTTCTGCATCAGTTGGGAATCGATCACTCGCGATTCAGCTACAAGTTTCAGGGGCTAGATTCCAAATTGACCGGAGTCGAACCCTCTCGCGTAGTGAGCGAGTTGTTGCTTTAGAGGCGTATGCACGCAAACCTTTCAGCCACAACTAGATTTCTGCATCGCATTGACTCATCGAATGCATTTCCGAGCGACCTGCGGATTTGTAGTTGCAGTCAGGTGGGGAAAAACAGTTGTCGCTATACAGTCCCCCGAATAATCATTCGGCAACAATCTCGCCTCCGTGGTGAGTACCCAGCGCTCTCCAAATCTGCAGGTCAATATTGGAATTGGTCCAACGCACGGAACCATCGAGTAACCCTGCGTAGATGCCTCCCGAATGTCTACTGCGGGCCGCTATTGACATGAGTGTTTTCGAGTTAACTGAAAACCCACCTAGGTGTGCAAGACAGTCGACACGTCGATCGTTTGGCCTCCGCGTATGATCGTACCCACATTCCGACATAGAATCTCCCCACCATTGGCCAACATTTGGTATAATACCTCTGTTGCGAAGGCTAGCCGTGCAAAACTCGTCCATGTCTGCAAACGATGTTGCAAATTCTGTGACTACGATCGCTGAGGGAAATTTCCCATAATCTCCTGAACCCGCATGATTCCTAAGTCGGCAGATCAGTTCATTGACGACGTCGATTGCCAATTGCTCTCTATCGATTGATTCTCGTCCTTTCAGAGATAAAAGCCGCCGGATCCAACTCAGCACCATGCCAAAATACGATTGGAACAACGCGTTTTCGAATTCGGAACCAACAGACAGTCCAAAAACTGCTTTCGGATCTGAGGTTACATTAGCGCAATCGCCTTTGCGTTGACTTGAATCTCGTTCCGCGAGAGAATTCATGGTTTCAACCCCGATACAGATAGGCATTCCCAGAATTAGCCAAATGGACTAGCCGAGCTCGGTCAATTTTTCATGTTGAATAATTCCTGGCTGCAACCCTATGTAGATTATTATGTCAACTCAACGAACTGAGTTGCGGGAGCTAGCGTCGCTCTAGTTCCATGGTCAAACTCAAAAGGGATTATGACGGTTTTTGGGCGCTTCTGCCGAAGTAACGCGGAGGACGTGGAAACTTCTTTGGGGGGCAGAAGCCCGTTGCTCAAGAGTTTGAATTTCCAGCTCGAAGCACCAATGATGCTCGTTGCTTGCTGACTTCGATTTCCCAGCGAAAAAAATCGCAACGAATTTTTTGGTCCCATTGCAACTAGTTGCGCCTAAAAAGCCGTGCAATGGGGGAGCGAACTAGAGAAGAAGTCCTTTACCACGCCCGGAAGAGACGACTTCCAACGGGATTTTAACCTACACTTGATTCCGACAAATCAATACAGACAAATCACCACCTTGAGTATTTACCAATATGAGCCGATCGAATAGCCAGATCGATTTATCCCCCAAACAAGTTGTTGGCGTTGTCGCTTTCGGCTTGGCTGGCCTGTTGATCGTATACCTTGCAATGGCCGGAACATTTTCCGTCGCTGCACACGAGCAAGCCGTCGTGTTGCGGTTTGGGAAGTATCTTCGAACCGATGGCCCTGGCCTACATTTTAAGGCCCCTTGGATCGATCAGCGATTCATTGTGGACCAAGGCGAACGCTCTTTGAGATTGCCCCACTCCGAGGTCGACCGGCCCGGTACCAATCAAAACACTTCTAAGGGAATCGGTGAGCAAGAAGACAAGCTCATCCTCACGGGCGATCTTTATGCTGCAGTCGTGGAGTGGAATGTATTCTGGCGAGTGACCGAGCCGAAAGACTACCTGTTTAACTTCAATGGCGACGCAGGGGAGATTACGAATGTCATCGTTGCGGTTTCACGGTCGGTGATGCATCGCGCCGTCGGCGATTATTCTGCCGAAGAATTGCTTACAGGCAAACGAGAGGAAATCACTCAAATAGCCTTGAAAGAACTCTCGGAACGCCTTATCGAATTTGGCAGTGGAGTTGCAATCACGGACCTGCAAATGCAACGCGTGACGCCGCCCGACCGTGTCAAGGCGGCTTTTGATGACGTGAATGCATCGATTCAACAACGTGATCAATTAGTGAATGAAGCCTATCGCGAACGCAATCAATTGATTCCAACTGCCGAAGCGCAACGCGACCGATTGGTCCGCGAAGCGGAGGGGTACGCATCCCGAGAAATTGCAGTCGCTCAAGGTGCCATATCCGCTCTTCTTGCCAAATACGAAAGCTACAAGCTCGCACCGGAGGTGACACGAAAACGGATGTACATCGAAATGATGGAAAAAGTTCTGAAGAACAGTGGACCCAAGATCATCTTAGGTAGCGAAATCAGCAGTCCATTGCCGTTACTAAACCTATCGCCAACCGCCGCACCGAAAGCCCGAATCGCAACCCCATAGTGGCCGATCGCTCCGCGATCGTCCACTATCAACTTGCCACAATCAGCTTGCCCAACACCAATCTTCACTGATCCGCAATCGCCATGAAATACGTCGTTTACCTACTCGCAGCTCTTGCCCTGTTACTGATCATCGCGCCCGCATTCTTATTCATCATTGACGAAAGAGAAATGGCAGTCGTTCTGCGTTTCGGCGCGCCACGACACGAGTATAAAACGCCAGGAATGTATGTCAAACTTCCAGGCATCGATACCGTACAACGCGTTTCCAAGATCAAGCAATTCTGGGGAGACACCCTTGAGGATTTGTTGCCGGATCTGCCAACGAAGGACAACAAGAAGATAGAGTTGATTTCCTGGGCAATATGGCGCATCAACGATCCAAAGATATTCATTCAGCGACTGCGAACCATGGAGGAAGCAGAGAAGCGAGTTGGACAAATTGTGCGAAGCTCTATCCGGGACGTCATTACGCAATATGACCTTGAAGAGATTGTTCGAAGCACGAATCGCGAGCTTCTCATTAGCGATATTGGACTTGGAAACACGATCGAGCAATTGCCTATCGGAGTTCCAGCGGAGCTGCTTGAAAAAGCGACTAAATCCAAACCCAAAGGCGTCGAATTCGGTCGCGCGGAAATTTTAAAGCGAATCAAAGACGAAGCACATCGACGTATGGCTTCCACTGGAGACGATGGGGATACAGGTCGTGGCATCGAGCTGATCGACGTTGGCATCTCGCAAATTGGATTTGTGGATAGTGTTCGACGCAAAACGTTTGATAGATGGATTGCTGAGCGTCAGGCCATTTCGGCTAAGAATGTCAACGAAGGAGAACGACTCAAGGCTGCCATCTTAAACGAGACCAAAGCCGAAGTCGCGAGGATCGAAGGTGAAGGGGAACAAAAGTCAAGCGAACAGAAAGGAAAGACAGACGCGGATGTCATCAAACGCTACGCCGAAGCAATCCAACAGACCGGTGAGTTCTATACGTTTGTGCGTACGATCGAGGCCTATGAAAAGTCGATTGGGCCTGATAGTCAAATGATCCTTTCAACAGATAGCCCGTTCTTTAAGCTCTTTCG
>CAMDKL010000270.1 GCA_945900945.1 Pirellula staleyi DSM 6068 | reverse complement strand
CCTCCAAATATTGAAGTTCGAGGAACAAATTCTGGACCAGTACGGACCAGCCCAGGTAGGATTCGGCCACCCGAAGGTGACCTCACCGTTTATAATGACCAAGCTTTCGCTTGATCACGACTAAGTTCGTGAGCCCTGCGGCTCACGCGTGAATTCAGCTACGTCGAGCATCAGCGTGATTCTGAAGTTCCCTAAAGTGAGTGCCATTGGGCTCGCGCCCACCGGTTCACGAAATCGCAAAGTAAGTGCCATTGAGAGTTAGGACACAGACCGTCGCTGCGAGGTTGAAGTCAAAAGTTATCGGTCGCCTCCTGTTTTTTCACGAACTAGATATTCCAATGTGCCGTCGATGAAACTGTCACGGAAGGCCAAGCGCTTGGGTTTGCCGCTGCTCGTTCTAGGTATGGATGCGGGGCGAAGAAGAAGGATTTCCGTAGGATTCACACCAAAAGTTTCAATCACGCTTTGGCGGACGGCGTTGACAACGGTTTCGGGGGACTCCATTCTAACGGCTGACCGTTGCAATTCGGCTGCGATTACGAGTGATTCCTGACCGTCTAGATCCACCGAAAACGCGACAACTCCGTCCGATGACAATGCCTGGTGAGCGTCGCAAATTCGCTGCTCGATGTCTTCGGGGTAGAGGTTCCTGCCCCGCACAATAATGATCTCCTTGATTCTGCCTGTGATGAATAGTTCGCCTCCTGAAAGAAATCCCAGATCGCCGGTCCGCAGGAATTTTTCAGAGATGCCATCGACCATCAATTCACAAAAAAGTTGTTCGTTCAAGGATGCCCTGTTGAAATAACCGCAGGTAACCGATGGACCGGATAGGCACACTTCGCCAATCTGTTCATCCTCGAGAGGCAGGCTGGTTTCGGGTTCAACGATCAACACCTTTGAACCTTCGACGGTATTCCCGCTGCCGACGAGGCTTGTGGAGTCGGCTGCAACAGCAGATGGCTCGATCCGATTTGCCATCAGAGCTGCAGAACTGACTTGGCGAACGACAGGGGTTGCCTCCTTAGGGCCGCCGGTGGCCATGAGTGTCGCTTCACCAAGTCCGTAGCAGGGAAAAAACGCACTATTTCGAAATCCGCAGCGTCCAAATTTCTCTGTAAATCTGCTTAGTGTCTCGGATCGAATTCTCTCGGCACCAATGTAAGCGACCCGCCAGGACGAAAGGTCGATGAGGTCCAACTCGTCACTTTTGATTTTCTCGACGCAAAGGCGATAGGCAAAATCGGGGCCTCCGCCGATAGGGGTACGATACTCGGAAATCAGCTGAAGCCATCGACCAGGTCGAAGCACAAATTCCTCAGGCTGCAGACACAGTGTCGTATTCTTTGTGAACAGCGTTTCGAGATAGCTTCCTACGAGTCCCATGTCGTGGTAGTGAGGCAGCCACGTGACACCAGTACCTTCGTCGACCATCCGGATGCCCATCCGGTCGCGGATCATTTCCAGATTCGCGAGCAGGTTGCTATGCGATACCTGGACCCCTTTGGGGCTCGCCGTTGAACCGGAAGTGTACTGTAAAAACGCGATGCCGTCCCTTTCTGGCCATTCCAAGGTGGAAGCGCATTGTTGGCCTCGCCAATGCTCGGGAGTGATCACAGGCAACCGGCTCAGGTTCGGATGCTGATCGGCACGCCTACGGAGTACCTCGGCAGTTTTTTCATCCGTTATCAGGACCGAGGGAGTGCAGTCGTTGCACAATTCCTGCCACTGGTCCTGGCCTCGGTTGAGATTGGGAATGTTCAGGGGTACGGCAATGACACCACCGGCGAGACAACCCATGAATGATTCCCAAAAAGCAGCTCCAGTTGGGAAAAGCACCAGGGCGCGTTGGCCGGGATTGGCGTGTTCTGAGATTGCTTGGGCGGCTGCTCCGCTGCGCGAAGCAAGTTGGCCATAGGTCAGGATTTCTTCGCTACGCCATCTATTTTCGGGAAAGACGAACAGCGGTTTGTCCGGTACTTCAGTGGCGGCCTCTTCGAGAATCGAACAGATTGAATTCATGGTTTGCCTCGGACACGTTCTACGCCACGCTTAACGCTAACATCCCTCGTTCCTTAATTCAACCGTATAGGACGCATAAGGATTTTCTGCTTGAAGCATTCCGAGTTATGTTAATTGGTAGTATACGTGAATAGGTTGCAAAGTCGTATGGCCGGGGCCAACCGCTAGGCGGGATAAACGCGTTGCAGTCGCTCGCCTAAAGTTAAGGGGTAAAGATTTGTTCCAAACGAGGATCCTCTAAGCTCAGTCGATACATCATTTGGTTGTAGTTATACCGAGGGGTCGCAGGTGAGTTGGTAAATGTATTGCAGTATGTCCCTTCGAAGTAAATAAGGCGACCGCCATTCTGATCGAAAAACGGATGATGGCATGGATTGTAAAAACTTTGGCGGGGATGGGTCGCAATTTTGATTGCCTTTAGAAACGGTCCCTGCGGTGTCGGTGCCTCCGAGTAAAACACTTCTCCTAGAAACGAAGGGCTCTTCTGATCCCGAGCCTGTTCGATCGCAACCATCACCCATCGTTTGCGGTAAGCATTCCATTGAACTGTCCCGGCATGCATTTCCACGATGCGTTCGTGCGATCCTATATCACGAGGCAGATAGTGAGCTTCTTCGATTTTTATTAACCCGTCCTTTAGCCAGCGACGCTCGTCCCGTTGCGTTACAGGGGGCGCCTTTTTCCAACTCCATACCAAACGACCCAAACTATCGCGCAGCGGCTTTGAGTTCGCAAGCTGTACTTCTGACGGGAAATCGCCTTCAAGTTCTTCGCGACAAGTAAAAGACTCGTATGCATCCCGATTCGATAAGGCTGAGAGTGTCGCTGGAACTCGCGTGACTGAAAACGGATTGCCAAAGTATAGGTAGTCCACACCCGCATCCGAATGCCGAATCGGATGCCCTTGTAGAATGCGCCATCTTTCTTTCAAGTCGATCACTTCATGTACTTCGAACATCGCTCGATCATCGTTCCAGAGAACAATTCCTTGCTCGAGGGGCTCCGTCAAACCCATGCGTCGCGAATATTGCGCGACGATATGCTCCTGGCCCTTTCCGTCAGGCACTGCGCATGTGCCGTGAATCCAAACAACACCCTCTTTGTTCGGTACCTCCACCATGGCTCGAACAAAGCCATCGTCTTTAATAAAATACTGATGGTCGATTCCTACCGATGGATCTAACCCACCGCTGTCTGGTCGTTCCGAAACAGAACCTGCTGTTCGAAAAAGCCCCAAGGGATACGCCAACCGATTCGTGTCTCCCCAGAACCACCATAGCTGATTCCGGTAGCTCACGCTCTGCACAGTATCTTGACCAACAACCTTGCCTGATCCGAGAGGATTCTTGATCGGTGCCGCGTAGCCCAGGCGAACCGTGTCCAGGTAAATATCTCGGCCCGTAATTCGATAGAGTCGCTCAGCAATATTGGTTCGAGTCACCTCAATCGTATGCGACTTGCCAGGCTCAATATTCAATCGAACCCCTTCCATCCCGAATTTGTCTTTCGCAACTTCGTAGCCGGGAGAGTGCACTTTGAAAAAAACTGCAACGCCAAACAATTCCAGTTCATCCAATGCCGTTCGCCCTGCGCTGTCTGTGATGTAGACAACGTCATCGACCGTGGTTAGTTCCACCATCGGCACACCTCGTCGAGTCTGCTTGTCAATCACGTGAATCTCAAAACGATTGTCGGCAACGACGGACCCGCTCAAGCCACAACAAAACAAAAACACAATCGAAACAACGCCACAATGGGTTTTCACAATCGGTTATCCAATATTTTCGTTTGGGAGGAACACAGAGTAGTCCGATCTATGCAAAAGCAATGAAATGCAGAATATCAGAATTTTAATTCGGATGTTCGGGGTCTAACGAAAATGGCGTGACTGAAAGCGGCAAAACAATTGGCTTGCTAATTCCAGACCCCAACCCATTTTATCGATTGCCGGTACTACTTAAGATGCGATCAATAAAATGGTAAGCATCCAGTCTGGCCTCGAGAGGAAAACCGTGTTCACCGGGTGGGTAAACCGCCGTCAATCGATCGCCCGAGTCCAACAGTTGATAAACGCTTCGGGCCGCTTGCTCGCATCGCATAACGCTGTCCAGTCGAAAGTTGCTATCGTTCTGCGGAGCATGTATGTAAAGTGCGCGAGGCGCTATCGCGGCAAGTACTTCTGGGAAATCGAAAGGGATTTTCTTAGGTTCTTTTCCATAGACCTTTTCGATGCGAGGCATATATCGTTTTTGGCACCAACCCGTCGGATCGCCCCTCATATAGTCTAGGAACGAATCGAATCCCGAGCTGGTGACAATCACCTTCAGTCGCGAATCAAACGCGCCTACAAACAAACTGTTATGACCGCCAAGCGATACTCCGATGGAGCCAATCCGGTTGGCATCGACTTCGGGCAGTGATACCAATAGGTCAATCGAACGGATGTGGCTCCAGATCCCCTTCATCGTGCCACTTGCATATCCCAACGATTCCGGATCGGTTTGGTTTTCACCTAAGAGTGTGTAATCTGGCGCAATCGTGACATATCCTCGTTCGGAAAGTTCCAATGTGTATCGAGGATAATCAGCTCCTAAACCAGCTGTACGACCACGACTACCGCTCGTTCCGTGCAAACACAACATGGCAGGCGCTGGCCCGGTCAGCTTTTTCGGTATTAGCAGATAAGCTGGAATGCGGTCTCCCGGTCCCACTTGGTAAAGGATTTTCTTCCGGGTAACGGTTGGCAGTTCCTCACTCTCCAGTTCTTGCATTTCCAACGCAATTTTACTTTCTGCACTCGGTAGTTGCCCCATAACGAGTTGCATACCTGCCAAAATATGCTCACGTCGCAGTTGCCAATCCTCACGCGTGTTGATGGGATGTATCTGGCCGGAATCGTCGATCCAACGAAGTAGCTCCATCTTGTCGGGATAGAACGGTAAAGACATGGGATCTTTTCCCCGAACTTCTTGACAAGCCAGGATTGTCAAGAGCTTCGAACAGAGGATCGCAGATGCCGCAATTCGGACAACTAACTTCATAGTCATTCTTTCCGGCGAAGGGTCAGTTCAAGGACTTGAGCTTTTCGAGTAGATAATTCTGCACGGTCGTGTGTTTGGCATCGGGTGCATCTGGATAGACCAGTTCGCAAGATACACCGCTGGCTTTGCAATGCTCCTGCAACCTGACACCAAAGTTGGAAGTGTGTGTAGGATCCTTCT
>CAMDKL010000269.1 GCA_945900945.1 Pirellula staleyi DSM 6068 | reverse complement strand
GCATTGCAGGATTGGCAATCTCGGTAGGACAGTCGATTCACGCGAAATAACGAAGCTTCAAATCACCTTTAGGCATGGCAGCCAACAAGAAACTTCCGCGTGAACCGACTGTCCCACCCAGAAGTGGGTTCGTTGGTACGTTTTTATTGTCCGGTTGCCGAATAGGCTGGTGGCGACAATCGAGCCGCAATAACGGGATCGCAGTGAACTTCTTCAACGGGGAGTAGTTACAATAGAGAGGCCCACCTTGACATCCACTCTTTTTCGACTGCTATGCCTACCTCAATTCAATTGAATTTCTTGCTGTTCACATTCATCGTTTTTTCGTCAAAACTATGGGCGGAGGAAACGACACGATCGGATCTTCGGCTTACCGAGCCGGGTCATTCCGTTCACGGGGAAGCCTTCAATGAGGGGCCACGGCAAGCAGCTTATTTGATGCACGGAATGGGGAACGTCCATTGGGAAATCTCGACCAAGAACCCGATGGCGCAACGCTTCTTCGATCAAGGCATCGTGCAATTGCACGGTTTTTGGTATTTCGAAGCGGAGCGATCGTTTCGCCAGGCGGCGGCTTTTGATCCTGATTGTCCGATTCTTTACTGGGGCATGGCGAGGGCAAATATCGAAAACTCATCGAGATCGAAAGGTTTCATTGAGCAGGCCATGGAAAAAATCGGCAAGGCGTCGAGTAAGGAAAAGCGACTCATCGAAGCGTGGAACAAGCGTGTCAAGGAATCGAAAGAATTGCCCTCCGTAAGCGATGATTCGAAGCCTAAGGATGAAGCCGAGAAAAAGGGAGCTGCCCAGGCAAAAAAAGTCGACGACGAAAAAAGCAAAAAGGATCGACCAGAACGCTTGAAGCAATATGTCAAAGAGATCGAGGCGATTGCATTCGACTACCCGGATGACATCGAACTCAAAGCAATGTTGGTGCTGCAGTATTGGCAAAACAACGGCGCTGGAAACGAAATTCAAAGTTACCTTGCAATCGATGCGATCCTGTCGGACATATTTCGCTCCAATCCAAAACACCCAGCACATCACTTTCGAATCCATCTTTGGGACAACAAGAAGGAAAAGCTTGCCATCGATGCTGCGGCCAAATGTGGACCAAGCGCACCTGGCATCGCACACATGTGGCATATGCCTGGTCATACGTACTCCAGACTGAATCGGTATGCTGATGCAGCCTGGCAACAAGAGGCGTCTGCGCGGGTTGATCACGCGCAGATGATGCGAGATCATGTCATGCCGGATCAGATTCACAACTACGCGCATAACAATGAATGGCTCATTCGCGATTTGATGCTGATAGGACGCGCTCGAGAGGCGGTCGAGCTTGCGAAGAACATGATCGAGCTTCCACGCCACCCTAAGTACAACACGTTAGGCGGACGTGGAAGTGCTTCGCTCGGTCGGGAGCGACTATTGGGAGTACTGACCAGTTATCGCCTTTGGCCGCAACTCATTGAACTTGAGAATTCTGCTTACTTGGAGCCGGGGTCGGATGAGGTGCGACAAGACGAGCGAATCGCTTGGTTAGCGATTGCACATTGCCAAACGGGAAACATGCCCAAGTGCAAAGAATTTCGAGGCGAAATGGGGAGCTTGATTGCATCCATGCGTTCCAAGTCCGTCGAAGGTCGAGAAAGCCTCAGAATTTTGGCAGAAAAGGACGCAAACGAAGCTCAAAAAGGAAATGCGAGACCACCGCAATTACTCGAACCCCAAATCGTGAGTGAAGACCCGTTTGGCGAAGACAACGACCCGTTTCTTCCAAAATTGCCGAGCAAAGATTTCGATGCTTCAAAAGCCAAGGACTGGTCCGCGGATAGAAAAGTGCAAGCAAAAAGTCAAGCGGAACTGGAATTCCGATTTGCTAAACTCAGTCAGTGGATTTTCGCAGTGGATGCTTATGTTGCTGCAAGCGAGGGAAAGTATAAGACGGCACTCGAACTTTCTCATCAATGCCGAATCCTTATCAATTCAATGACCCGTATGGAATGGCTTGCCCAAGCCGGTTACGCAAAAAGTGCATTGGATCGGATCAAAAAGCGGATCGATGATTCGCCCGGCGACATGTTGCCACTTGCCATTGGTGTTTGGATTGCATCTCAAAATAAACTGGATGACAACGCTGTTAAATCTTTGGCCAAAAAATGGACGGTGACGCTTTCGCCGATTGCAGCGTTGGCGGATTCCGATATCGCAATGCTGAACCGAATTGTTCCGACGATTGAAATGATTGGCGAAAAAGAAAAGTGGCGAGTTGCGTCCGCCGCGCCTGCGGATGTCGGAGATCGGCCCTCTCTGGATTCGTTGGGGCCATTTCGTTGGTCACCCTCATTGGCACCCATGTGGTCTGCTACGGATTCAGAGGGGGAAACGAGGTCGACAAAGCAGTTCGGGAATCGTCCGGTCGTTCTGGTCTTGTATCTCGGATTCGGTTGTGTTCACTGTGCCGAGCAACTCAAAGAGTTCTCGCCTATGGCGGAGAAATATCGCGATGCGGGGATCGACGTAGCGGGGATCAGCACCGAGACTCTTTCTCAATTGAAGACCGGCTTAAAGAATTACGATGCGGAGATGCGGTTGCCTCTAATGGCGAATCCAGAAATCGATATTTTTAAAGCGTTTCGTTGTTTCGATGATTTTGAAGGGCTGCCGATGCACGGGACTTTTTTAATCGATACAAAAGGCCGAATTCGATGGCAGGATATTGGGTACAAGCCGTTCATGGACCCAAAGTTTTTGTTGGATGAATCTGTTCGGCTGTTGAAACTTTGATTGCCAGTCGGTTCAAGTTCCTTTAACTAGATTAGATTGGAGCTTACTGAGCCTGAGGCGTTAAAAGTTCGGGGTTGTGGCGTTTGGAGCTAGTGCAATTTTTGTCCCGGAGTCGCGAGTGGCTTCTCAATTTTGGAATTCCGCAGGCCTTGTGCTGCAGAAGATTATGGCTTTTTGGTTTCGAAATCGTCGACGTAACAGCAACAAACTTGCAAGGCCGAACATGCCGAAGGTGGACGGTTCGGGGACTGCCATCGGCTCGCGAAAGATGAAATCATCCATCACCACAAGGTCCGTCGCACCGCCGTCGTTTATTCCGGCACCCAACGCAGCGTCGCCAGTATCGAGCTGACGCCTGATGTCGACGCATCTCCGCCAAAGGAACGTTGAATCACCGCCGCCGCCGCATTCGGTGAAGTTAGAATGGCCAGTAAGCAATGCTGATAAACACGACTGAATGGACGGAACACAAGGGAGTACGACAAACAAGGAAAAAAGCGAGAGACAGAAAGATAAATAGAGAAAAAAAGTAAAGTGGACAGGCATCGGCATCGCGTTTGTCGATGCTACAAGTTGAGGTAGTGAACGCGACGAAGCACGGAAACGCAATTCGAAATCGTTCGAGGAGTCAGGGGGGAGTTCAGCACATTTCGGCTATTTTTCGCTTTCTGAAAGGCTATACTTCTATGGGTTAGGTTGGGATTATTCGTTTTCCCGTCGAGGAACATCACATCACCCATGATTGAGCGATAATGTCGAACATAGCTATTGCTGACGCAATTCCAGCTGTATCGAAGCACCTCTATATCGAGACAGTCGGCTGTCAAATGAACGTTCTCGATAGCGAAATGGTCGTAGCAGCACTTCGCAAGTCTGGCTATGCGTTGACAAAAGATCCTGCGAAAGCGGACGCATTGCTTTTCAATACTTGCTCCGTTCGAGAGCGTGCCGAAGAAAAGGCTTATAACAATCTTTTCCACCTAAAGCAACTTAAGCTTGCCAACCCAGAGAAAATCATTTGCGTTATGGGCTGTATGGCTCAGAAGGACCAAAAAGCCATATTTGAACGAGTTCCTTTTGTAGATTTAGTTGTCGGTCCTGGCCAGTTGCATCGTATCCCAGAGATGATAGCCAATGCACAAATGGGAGCAAAACACCAGCTCGCCGTTAGCCTCTCCCGACGCGATGGCAACGTGGAGGACATTAAGCGTTCGCATGAGACCTTCGACCCGCTACGCGATCCAGAAATGCGGCCGACACCTTTTCAAGCTTATCTTCGCATCCAAATTGGTTGCGACAAATTCTGCACTTACTGCATTGTCCCAATGACCCGCGGGCCTGAACAAGGCCGAGCACCTGAGCAAATCATTGCCGAAGCCAAAGTGCTAGCAGATCAAGGGTGTAAAGAAATTGTACTACTCGGTCAAACCGTCAATTCGTACCGACACGTTCAAGGGGACAAAGTGACTCGACTCTCGGACCTTTTGCAATCGCTGCATGTTATCGACGGTATTGAGCGAATCAAGTTTGTCACTAATTACCCCAAGGATATGACTCGCGATTTGTTGGAGACGGTTCGAGACTTGCCGAAGTGCTCTCCGTACCTGCACGTTCCAGCACAGAGCGGCAGTGACAATATCCTCAAAAGGATGAAGCGCGGTTATACGACCGCTGACTACTACGCGATGATGGATCGGATTAATGAGATCATTCCGAACGCCGCTGTTTCAAGCGACTTTATCGTTGGCTTTTGCGGTGAAACGGAGGAAGAGTTTCAAATGACGGTCGACCTAGTCCGCCGCTGCCGTTTTAAAAACAGCTTCATATTTCAGTATAGTGTTCGTCCCGGGACGAAAGGCGCTGAGATTTACGAAGATGACATTCCAGAGGAAGTCAAACACCGTAGGAACTTGGAGCTGTTGGAGGTGCAGAACCAGATCTGCCTTGAGGACAATATGAAGTTCTTAGGTCGATCCGTTCAGATCCTTGTCGAGGGGCCGAGCAAGTGGTCAGTGCGAAAAGGACAAACAGGCGAGCTCCGTCAAATGACCGGTCGAACACCTTGCGATCGCATCGTCGTCTGGGATGGAAATATTCGGCAAGCGGGACAGATCTTACCTGTTCATATCGATGATGTCTTTGCCTTTACGATGTTCGGTACGGTTGAAACCAATGAGATCGTGCCGGAATTGTTACAAATCAGGATGTAGCTAGTGATTTGTCACAGCTTCATTTCAGGGATAGTGGATCTTGTTAAAGATCCAACTGGATTCGGATCTTTGACAAGATCCACTAGTGCCAACCCCAATTTTTAAGTTGGACAAAGCACTAGCCAGGAATATAAAAGGGCGATTTCTTGATCAGCCGAACGGCTAAGGCAACCGGCCAATAAAAACGTACCAACGAACCCACTTCTGGGTGGGACAGTTGGTTCACGCGGAAGTTCCTTGATGACTGCCACGCCTAAAGGTGATTTGACGCTTATTTATCTCGCGTGAATCGACTGTCCTACCCAGATTGCC
>CAMDKL010000268.1 GCA_945900945.1 Pirellula staleyi DSM 6068 | reverse complement strand
CAAAGGGTTCACGCAAGTTGGGAAGGATGTTTGCAGTTTCGCACACTGCAATTCAGGGAACGGACTGGTGGCAAAAGAACCACAAAAGCAAAGAAGATCGATTTGCCGGACGTGAAGCAAGACTAAAGGAACGCGGCAAACGTTCTGGTCTTTTGCCAAATGACGATGAGTAAGTGGAAACCTGCTTGGAAAGTAGAGAGTAGTTTCCAAGTAGTTTCCACAAAGGAAAAATAAAAAGTAATTCGGACTCAGAAAAACAACGGTATTCTTCCGCTGACGGCTCCAGTCAGTTTCCGTTTTTAGCTTCCAAAAACACATCTCCTATATAAGCCTGCATGTCGCGGGCTGCTCTCGGATGGAGATGAATGCGAAAATGAAAAAGGAACTGAAGCCGGTGCAACCGGCGTATCTGGATGAGGCTGAATGTGGGCAACGATACAGATTTTCCGCGCGGCACTGGCGTCGACTGGTCGATTCGGGCAAAGCACCTAGACCAGCGCGATTCGGACGATTAGTGCGATGGTCAATCGCGGACCTATCAGAGTGGGAATCTAGAGGCTGCCCCAACTGCCGTAATATGAGCAAGGGAGGCAAGGAATGAACTTCTCGATTCATGAAATCAAAACCACTGCGCGTGGTCAATGGACTGGCATTCTGATCGATGCGGGCTTGCCTGCGGGCTGCTTGGATGGACACGGGCATCCATGTCCATTGTGTGGTGGTGAGGATCGATTTAACACTGCCAAAGATGTCAAAGTCACTGGGGCAGCGTACTGCCGAAATTGCTTCAACAATTCATCGAAGATCAAGCCAGGCGATGGTGTCGCGACCGTCGCTTGGTTGATGAAGACAACGAACGGTGAAGCGGCAAAATGGGTCGCTGATCGTCTCTGCCTAAACGGAGTACAAGCGGCTGCGCCAGTTGACATTATCACGGCGACTTGTCGCGATAAGGGAATGCCGGTTGAGGCGTTCAAGTTGTTCGGTCTGAAGGTGGCTCGGCGTGGTCGCGAAAAACGCGATGTCTGCCGTGTTGACCTTTGCAACGAAGCGGGCGTAGTCCATTCGCACTTCGATTTGTGGCCAGGTGACAAAGGCCGCGTGAAATCGGGCGAAGGGAATAGCGGCTTGTTTTTCCCTGGCCGTATACCTGTGGCTGGCGAAACTTGGCTGGGCGTCGAAGGTGTAAAGGATGCTGCCGCACTGGTTGGGCTCGGCTACAACGCTTTCGGATATTGCGGTAACAAACTGGGGACCAAGTACGCTCGACTCTTTGAGGGCGTGGACGTGGTAGTCGTGCCTGATTTGGATACTTCAGGAATGCTCGGGGCCGATCACACTGCGGGCGTTCTGGCTGGCATCGCATCATCGGTTGCAATCGCTCGACTGCAGGGCGTTGTGAAGGATAAACATGGTGACGATGTTCGGGACGTGCTGCGGAAGCCTGACGGCGAAAAGAATGTTCGTGATGCAATCGCAAACGCCGTCACGTGGAAGCCAAACCCCGATGCAAGCGATGATGACAAGCGACCGGATGTCATTGTCACGATGAACGAAGCGGCTGTCACTGACGAAGTTGTTCGTTATCTCGGCAAGCTCGGTTGGGATTCACCCTGGATCAACAAAAAGCATTCTGATTCGGTGCGGCTGTTTGTTCGCGGTGGCATGCTGGTTCATGCGATCAAAAGCGACGACATTGATACCGAAGGGCGATTGGCTATTCGCGACCTGCCTCCTTGCTTGGTTCGTGAACGGACCACACAAGCGTGCAAGCTGGTCACTGCGAAGGAAACCGAAGAGGGCGTTGAAGTCGAACCGACTCGACCACCTGGATGGTTAATCGATGCTGTGTATCGTCGCGGTAGCTATGGCGGTGCGATACGTCCCCTGTCGGGCATCGTCGAATCGCCGACCATTCGCGTTGATGGCTCGATATTGCAGACTCCTGGGTACGATCGGCAAACGGGTCTTATTTATCGTCCTTCTGCTTTGTTTCCGCCTGTTCCTGAATCGCCAACCCAAGGTGATGCTAAGAAAGCAGTACTTGCGCTGCTTGACGTGTTGGCGGACTTCCCGATGTTCGATGACGCAGACCGCTCGGCTTGGGTATCGATGGTTCTATCCATGATTGGTCGATCTTGCATCGACGGGTATGTCCCACTGTTCGCGGTCACTGCCAATATTCGTGGGGCGGGCAAGTCGTTGTTGGTCGATGCGGCAACGTTGATTGCATACGGTCGACGAGCGGCTCGAAAGGCATTTACCCGCGACGATGATGAGATGCGAAAGACGATTACGGCGGTTGCGATTGGTGCGGTGCCAAGCGTGCTGTTTGATAATCTCGATGTTCAATTGGGTGGGGCGGCACTGGATGCTGCGATAACGTCGTCAACGTGGTGTGACAGACTGCTAGGCCAATCTCGGATGACGGGCGATTTGCCGATGCGGACCATCTGGTCGGCAACTGGTAACAACATGGCTTTTGGATCGGACGTGGGCCGTCGTGTTCTGCCGATTCGGTTGCAGTCGCCACTTGAAACGCCGGAGAATCGGTCGGGATTTGTTCATCCTGATCTATTAGCGTGGGTTGGATCACAACGACCAAGGCTTGCGGTTGCCGCGCTTACAATCCTGCGGGCGTACTTCGTCGCGGGCTGTCCAACTCAACCCAAGGGCGATTGGGGGTCGTTTGAATCGTGGTCCGCAAGAATTCGAGGGGCGATCGTTTGGGCTGGTGGTGCTGATCCATTGCCGACACGGACGACGGCTCTTGCTGGTGATGATACGGCTGCTCTTCTCGGGAAGTTGATTATGGGCATCGAACAAGCTGACCCGTCTGGGATCGGACTAACGACCAAGGAGATTCAACGAAGGACGTTTGGAAGCCAAGGCGACTTCGACGAGAACGAAGCTCTGGCCGAAGCGGTGTTTGAGATCTGCGGCGAAAGGTTTGACGCTCGGCAATTCGGTCGGCGTGTTCGTCAATTCAGGAAGCGAGTTTGGGAAGGCCGCTACATTGACGACGAGTCGGCTGGCGGTGGAGTCAAGCGGTGGCGGGTTCGTCGTGTCGAAAGTGGGTTAGGTGGGGTCAGTGGGGTAAAGTCGGCTCGATTGAATCCCGATTTTGGTATGTCGCAAACTGATGAAGCCGAATCCATGCGACACAACTCACAACCAAGCCAAGGACGACAGGAAAGTAACCAACCTAACCAACCTGACCCACTCGAAAACGATTCTGGCCTGAATGAAGACGGTGGGTTAAGTGGGTTGAATGGGTCTATCTCCAATCAATCAGACCTTAATTTTGGTTCGTCGCCAGGCTACGGATCGGTGGTGGAACTATGACCGCTGCCGAAACGATCGCCGAATTAACCAATATGGGCGTTTCCGTTGTCTGTCCATCGCCTGGCCGTATTCGGCTGACTGTCCCAGTCGGCGACGTACCACCTGAGGCCGTCTTATTGGCTCGGGATCACAAACCCGAACTCATCGCCCTGCTGACCCAAAGCTGCCAACCACATAACAACCCCGAGAACTACATCGACGTGCCCGCACCAAACCGACCTGGTTGGTTTCGAACGACCTGTCGCGTTTGTAGCAGGTTTATTGGGTATCGCCCCAGCGATCGACATGTTTCGTAGTAAACGAGCGCAAACAAAATAGATTCACTTAGCTTTGGTCGATGCTACAATGTAGACTGCCGAAGCTAGGAACGGAGTAATTAACCGAACCAAAAACCGAGCATACTTACTTGGCTGCTTCGGCTTTCACTGAGTATTCATGTTCTGCGATAGGAGTAAATCGCCATGGGAACCATCTACCGAAAAACGGTCACTCGACCATTGCCTGCTGGCTCGACGATAATCACACGCAAGGACGTGCGACTCGCTCAATGGACGAGCCGAAGTGGTAAGACGAAAACGGCTGAACTAAATGAAGCTGGCAACCGCATACGTTGCGAAACAGGAACTTACCTTGCCAAGTATCGAGATGGCGACGGCATTGTCTGCGAAGTCTCAACAGGCTGTCGCGACAAGCAAGCCGCACTTGCTGTACTCAACGATCTACTCGCTGTCGCTGAACGCATCAAAAGTAAGGTCATGACCTCCGCAGAAGCAAAGATCGGCGAGAAACATGCCGACACTTTGCTGATTAAACACATTGAAGCTTACGAGGGTTATTTGAAATCGCGCAAAGTTGACGCCAACTGGATCAAAACAACGAAGACCTACATGCAGTCGTCAATCGACGGTTGCGACTGGCGTTATCTTCGTGATTTGTCGGCTGATTCTTTGTCGCGCTGGCTTGCTGAACAAGTCGACAATGGAATGTCGCACCGCGTCCACAATGTGTACGTTCAGTCCTGGGTAGCTTTTGGGAACTGGTGTATTGGGAAAAGAGTTTCAGGTAAGTCGACCCGCACCAACGGCGAAAAACGGCTGCTGAACAATCCATTTCAGGGAGTGGGCAAGTTAAACGAAAAGGCCGACTTGAAACGCAAGGCGAGATCGCTGACTTCAGAGGAACTAGAACGACTACTTAGTGCGGCTCGAAATCGTCCGCTCGACGACGCACTAACAATCCGCAAAGGGCCGAATAAAGGCGAGAGGACTGCAAAGATCGATGACGCCTATCGTGTACGAATGATTGAACTCGGCAACGAACGAGCGCTGATGTACAAGACCCTGATTCTCACTGGTCTAAGGCTTAGCGAACTTCGAACTTTGACCGTAGGGGATTTGTCGTTTGGCGACGTTCCGTTTCTCAGATTGCAGTCGAACAACGAAAAGAATCGTAAAGGCTCGACATTGGCGATTAGAAGCGACCTTGCCGCCGAGTTGAGAGAATGGACCAACGGCAATGATCGTGCGTCAACGGTGTTTGTGGTGCCTGCTGGACTGCTGCGGATTATGGACCGCGATTTGATCGCTGCCAAAATTCCTAAGCGTGATGCTGATGGCTTTGTCGTCCATGTCCATGCCCTTCGGCATAGCTTTGGTACGCACCTGTCTCTTGCTGGCATTGCTCCTCGCACCGCTCAAGCGATGATGCGACATAGCCGCATCGAGTTGACAATGAACACCTACACGGATTCGCGCCTGCTCGATACCGCTGCGGCTGTCGAGTCCATTGGCCTATTCCGAACCGTTGCACCAAATGTTGCACTAGATCCAGACGATTGTGGTCAGTTTGAGTCCATTGCTGACCATTCCGAAGACCTCCCCCAAAACGATGGCGAAACGAGAAAACCCAGTAATCCTTTGGGAATGCCTGGGTTTTTTGAAGTGGAGAATACAGGACTCGAACCTGCGACCTCTTGCATGCCATGCAAGCGCTCTCCCAACTGAGCTAATCCCCCAGGGTCGTGGTAGGCCAAAGATTAGCCGTACCCGCAAATTGTGTCAAGTTACTACCGTGTTCTGTTTTCCGCTG
>CAMDKL010000267.1 GCA_945900945.1 Pirellula staleyi DSM 6068 | reverse complement strand
GCCCAAACGGTGGCCGCCGATCCAGCTAATCAAACAGCGCAGCCTGCAGCCAACGAGATCGCGATCGCGGCTGCGGACGGTCTTATTCGGATCGTGAATACCGATACGATGGCAGAGACACGTACCATTGCCAATCACGCCGACTGGGTAACATCGATTGCTTGGAGCGACGACGGAGAAAGACTTGTCTCTGGCAGTCGAGACAAGTCTGCTAAAGTTTTCAACGCGAACACGGGTGATCTTTTGGTAAGTTATCCTGGGCATGCGGCTGCGGTTCGCGGCGTAGCGTTTTTGCCTGATGGAAAACAGGTTTATTCATCCGGTACCGACAAAAAACTGCATCGCTGGGACACCGAAACAGCCAAAAAGGCTGCTGAAGTTTCGGTCGGTGGCGAAGCGTACAAGATCGTTCGCGGTGATTCGTTTGTTTTTCTCCCGAGTGCGGACAGTCAATTGAGACGGATCACTCAGAGCGACAACAAAGTGACCCATTCACTTCCCGGATATCAAGATTGGGTCCTTTCGACTTGTTACCATGCTGGAACCAATCAAGTTGCCGGGGGAGCCATGAACGGTGAAGTCCGACTTTGGAACGCGACCGACGGCACGCTGGTTCGCAACTGGATTGCAAAGCCGTAGTGAATAACATGCATCACAAGCACAATTCAACGATCATGCGTTGGAAGGCTACAACGGCTAGTTCCAACTGATCAATTTTCACGTATTCGTTAACTGTGTGCGCCTGTCCTACGCTGCCAGGGCCAAAGATGACGCATTGTGTATACTTTTGATACCCTTCTGCCTCAGTACAAAACGGAACATTGATCGGTGCCGCTACGTTAACCGCTCGACAGGCGGCTTGAACGATTTGAGAATCCTTGGGCAAAAAAAATGGCATAAGCTTGCGATGCGTTACAGCGAGATTGTAGCGAGTCGCGGTTGCCTCGATTTGTCCTATTAACTCTTCATGCAGATCGTTCGGCATGAGACGAAAATTAATATTGGCGACACATTTCGCAGCGGTAACATTGGTCGCACAGCCGCCATCATTGATTGTCAGGTTGAAGCCGTTTGTGGGCGGATCAAATTCGCGGTTCTTGTATCGCTCCTCCGATTTCATTTTCTTGGCTAACTCTGCCATCTCGGCCAGAAACGGCGCGATGAGGAAGTTTGCCGAGATACCTGTATCGAGGCTGGTGTGTGCCGCGCGCCCGGTGGCGGTGACCGTAATCAAAGCACCCCCTTTGTGCGCGTAGACAGGCACCATCTCTGTCGGCTCGGGAATTACTGTCCACGTCGGCCAATTCTCCTTGAATGTAGCGGATGCCCTTTGAATGAAGTGCGCGCCGACGTGCCCCACTTCTTCGTCGGCTGCAATAGCAATGTAGAGTGGTCTTCGCAATTTTGAAGAATCGATGCTTTTGACCGCTATCATGGATGCGGCCAACGGCCCCTTCATATCGCAACTGCCGCGACCATACAGTTTGCCCTCCTCGACGCGAGGACTAAAAGGTTGCCAATGCTCCCCATTTCCCGGCACGGTGTCCGAATGGGAAAAAAAGCCTAGTCCACCAGGTCCTTCGCCTACTTTGGCAATCAAGTTGACCTTCTCCACGCCGTTTGGGTCGGCGTAGCAGATACGTTCGACTGCAAACTCATGCTTTTCCAGCCAGTTCTGCAAGAAATCACTGATCGTTGCATTGCTCAGAGAGGATTCCGACTGGATCGCAATCAACTCCTGAGCAAGTTCAATTACTTCGTTCCGCATTGGGTCTCCGGAAAGTAAACGGTCTCTCTAGTGCTTCGTCAACCATCAATTTTGGGGGTAGCGGAAGTCGTCAAGACTTCCGGTCTGACTCGTGAATCGCCGAAAGTCCTGACGACTTCCGCTACGACCTGAACCCTAAGTTTTTATTTGGACGAAGCTAGCGTGGTTCGAAACGGGCAAGTCATAGCAGCGCGTGAATCGGTTGGCCTCGATAGACCCGGTAGGGACGCCCCGTGCTGTCATGAAACTCGCGATCCCTTCCGACCCCCATGCAATGGAAGATGGTCGCCGCTAGGTCTTCCGGAGTGTATGACTCGGTCACGGGTAAGCCTCCTTGAGAGTCGGTTCGGCCGATAATACGGCCGGGCTGGATTCCCCCTCCGGCAAAGAAGCACGGAAAGACGTCCCCCCAATGATGGCGGCCATTCGTAAAGATCTCGCCAGCCACATTTTTCCCATTGGGTGTGATCGGGTAAATGCGTGGCGTGCGGCCCATCTCGCCACACATCACAATCAAAGTCTCGTCCAACAAACCGCGGTCCGCTAAATCGTCTAGAAAACCGCTTAGACTGCGGTCAAGCGACGGCAGCAGCTTGCCCTTCAGGTCGCGGAAAGCATTCTGGTGCGTGTCCCAGCCTCGCAGATTGACTTGCACCATACGGACTCCCGCTTCGACCAGTCGCCGCGCGACCAGCAAGCCTTGCCCCCACTCATCGCGCCCGTACAAGTCGCGTGTGCGGTCAGGTTCCTGCGTAAGATCGAATGGATTCTTCTGACCTGGGCGATTCGAAAGGATAAATCTCATCGCTTGCTTTCGATGAGCGTCCCAGGTTGCCTCGGGTGTTGTCCGTTCACGCTGATCAATACTCCGGCGGAGTTCGTCCAGTTGCTTCAATAGCACTGCCCGATTCTCCAGTTGCGGTACGTTAATCCCTTGTGGCTGACCAAAATCGGGCAGATGGAAGTCTGGATTGCGGCAACTCGAATGGTCCCACCAAGCCCGAGTCCCGCCAGGCAATCGCTCTGGGTCGAGATTCGGGTCAGCATGCCTGAAACAGTTTGGACAAGACCCGCCTTCAGCGCCGCAAGGGGCTGCGAGATCCAGGCCAAGTCGATCGTATGCTGGGCCCAAAAGTCCGGATTCACGCCCGGGATACTTCATCTGGCTGTTGCGAGGCAATTCGATCATCGCTGGCAATCCGACATCGGGGGCGGTCGGTGTTGCGAACGCGATCATCGAGCCGATCGAAGGCCAACTGGCTCGTCCTAATCGCGGTTGGGGGATTGAGGCATTGGTATCGCCGACAGGCAGTGAAGTCGAACCGGTGTGGAGTAGATAAGTGCAGCTGTTGTGCTCGTTGCGAAACTCGCGACCAGCCACGTGATTCATCGTCCGAATAATCGAGAACCGATCCGATCGAGCCGAAAGCATCGGCAGATGTTCGCAGAATGCCTCGCCTGGAATGCGGGTCTGAGTTACACCAAATTCACCCCGGATCGTATCCGGTGCCTCTGGCTTCGGGTCGAACGTCTCGTGTTGCGAAGGTCCACCCGATTGAAAGATGAAAACGACTGCCTTGGCCTTGCCTGGACGAACACTTTGTGTCGCTGCGGCTTGCGCCTCCAGACGCATTAGATCACCAAGCCCCATCCCAAAGAGGCTCATCGCTCCGGCCTGCAGGAGGTCGCGACGCCCAATCTGAGGATGGTCATCGACCCGGCAGCCACCTCGATGCATCGCATTGTTTTTCGACATGGAATGCTTCCTTCAGCATTTATTAGGAAATCGATACTTTTGTTAAATTGCAGTTCAACGTACCAACATTTCCGCCAATTTTTGGACGGCGATAGTGTTTCAGTATATCTTTTTCGCCCTTGTATTACACTATCCGGAGGTATTGTTCTGAGATTTCCGCAAATTCACTCGTACACTAAACGATTGCGAGCAAAGCTAGTCCAAGTTATGGTACAAATCTCTACTGTTTTCGGTGGTCGTCAGATCATTTGACGGGCGCGTCGGGAGTCCCCGTTTGGTTGCCGCAGGGGAAATAGGTCGACATGAAGAAAGAGATTCCTAGTTCGATTACTTTGGACATGATGCGGCGAGAATTGTCCGTTCCACTTTTGTGCGACTCGCTGGATGCGGTCGGCTTTCGAGACCGATCACCTTCGATTCGTTTTTTGCCAATGACGACAGCGGTAGAAAAGCCAGCTGCGATGTTGATTGGTTATTGCAAGACGACACTTTGGGCTGATATGGCACACGTCGATCCAGAGCCTTATGCCAAGGAACTTGCGGCCATCGACAGTTGCAGGCCGGACGAAGTGATCGTGTGTGCAGCGGGTGGATCGATGCGATCTGGTATATGGGGCGAACTGCTTAGTACCGCAGCACGCAATTGCGGTTGCGCTGGAGTGCTGGTCGACGGTGCCGTTCGGGATGTCGCTAAAATGCGCCAGATGGGATTCAATGTTTATGCCAAAGGAGTCAATCCACTCGATAGCCGCGACCGGCAACGTGTAATCGACTACGATGTTGCAATCGAAATCGGCGGAGTTCGCATCGAACCGGGAGACCTCATCGCTGCCGACGAAGATGGTGTGGTGATAGTACCCCAATCGGTTGCAAAGGATGTTGTTGCAGCCGCATGGGCGAAGGTGCACGCCGAAAACGAAGTTCGCAACGCCATTGCTGGCGGGATGTCTGCGACGGATGCCTTTAAAAAGTATGGAGTTTTGTAAGTCAGTTGAGCCTTCTCAAGGCAGCGCCCAGCGCAACACTTCGACAAACGTAGTACCTTTAGCGTCGCAAAACGAGCTGGCTGAAACAAGATACCCATCGGCCAATTGAACGGTGTTGCCGAACCCGCCTCCCGTCGGTTGATCAGCCGGTGTGTTCTCGTCCAACACAAGTACGTCAGCGTTTGTGGTGACGGACAAGCCGTCCAAGGATTCCTCGGTGATCACGCCTCTTAATCCTAAAGGCGGATTCAGACCGGACACGGTAAAGGTTAACAATCCGTTACCGTTTCGCAGTCGGCACAGGGACGGTAGCACTTCGCCAGACGAGAGGCCTAATTCTCGCTCCCGAGTCCAATGGGTTCCACCGTCCCGCGACCGGAAAACGCCAATCCGTTCGCCGGGATTTGTGTCCTTCACCGTGGGCAATGAGGCATTTGGAGCAGTCGCTCGACTGAGCGCGAGGCTAAGAACGTTCCCCTGCCGTGTCTCACAAAGAAACGCTTTGCCGAGCCATGGCAGTCCCTGGTCTTTGACATCGGGACTTTCCAATACGCATGACAACGACTTGTCCCACGTATCGCCATTATCCTTGGATCGCCACAAAGAGCTCGTCCCGGCATCCGTCGATACTCCAAGCAAGAATGTGCCGTCCTTCAGTTCGAGCACATTGCGGCTCAACGTTACGCTGGAGCCTGGTTTGCCCCCGACTACGTCCGCCGATTTCACTTGCAGTGAGGTCCACCGCTTGCCGCTGTCTATGGAACGATGAATGAAAGCCGAGGGGGTTGAAGTCGTATTTCCTGTATCGTTGGCCGATAAAATAGTCGTCACGAACAAGGTGCCTTTGGAAGACACCGTAAGGTACGGATCGCGTCCCAACAATGGAATCCATTGACGATGCGACCATTTGAGTCCACCGTCCGTAGAACGACACAAAAAGCTTTGGTCCTGTACTTTGCCATCGCCAACATCGTTATAGGAATGCTGCATGACAAGCAGAACTTCACCGTTCGGAAGCACGCCCAAGCTTGGATTGTGGTCA
>CAMDKL010000266.1 GCA_945900945.1 Pirellula staleyi DSM 6068 | reverse complement strand
AACTGCTCTGCCAATTCGTATTGACGGTATGTTTCCGCAATTGGTTTCCGTCCATAACTTCCGAGTCGATATTGCTAAAATTCGTGCTGCGTCTTTCGCAGAAACCAATCGGGCGAGTGCCGAATGCTCGATAAGAGCTGTCATGTCATTGCTCCGTTAGATCAATCGCTACGATGGGTAGCTCCATGGAGATGACTATCCACGTCAATCGTCACGTAATTGATTTCGTGACGTTAACTCGCGATAGATAATTCTTATCGCGTCACTTCGCTCAGTGAATTCTCACGTGGAAAATCTTCGCAATTCTTGCCTTCGAAAATGGTCACATATCAATTCGTGACGATTTCCCAACCATTCTCATTCCTTTGGATCGCGCCCCTTTTTTTGGCTGCCCGGATGACACGAGCGGTATCGCCTTTTTCCCATTTCTTTTTGTCCTTGCCCATAAAGCGAACCGCTCCACTTTGGTTCGATATCATCGCGTCTATTGCGGCTAGTTTCTCACCGTCGCAATATCGCTTGATCGCATCCCGTTCGAACTTGCTAGGCTTGACTTTTCCTGGCTTCCTACCGAGCTTTTTGCCCGAAACGCGACTAGTCTGGTTTTCGATTCGACCGAGTTCGATTTCGACTTTAGCGAGCGTCCCAAAGTACTTCTTCCATGCGGCCTCCGCTTTACGTGGATGGTCTATCCAGTCGAATCCTACTTGAAAAGCGGTTCGTCCTTCGGGAATAATCTGCGGAATCGATTGGAGTCGTACACCTGCTTTAGTTGCGGCTTGCCAAAGGTCGCGTAACCACTGGTCCGGCGCGAATTCGCTGCTGATCCATTCTGCTTCTGGAGACGGCCATTTTTCACGTAGTTGCGCGATTCGGGACCGTAATTCAGCAATGCTCATTTCAGAATGTCCTAGTTGAGTGGCAAGGCTGCTTGCCGCCTGGTTCGCTAGGACACGTTCCAGGCGGCACGCAATCGCGGGTAATTAGTCCGCTGCCTTTTTTGAATCAGCCCCGTCCTTTGGGTGCTGTGCATTATTCTGCGCAAACATCGCTTGGGTTCTCTTTCAAATCATTCCAATGCATCGCGGGTTCGCTATTCAACACTTGTAGAGTATGCTTTAGGATGCGTAGCAGTGCAACCGTATTCCAATTGGTGCTTTGCCGAGTGATTTCAGCTCCATTCCGAAAGAATAAACTTGCCATGAATTACACCAAGTCGGCTTTACTACTTTTGCAGTTTGTTATTATCGCTCCCTTGTCTCACGCCGGTTTTGTAATTCCTGTCGGCCTCAACCCTGGAGATAACTACTACCTGGCTTTCGTTACAAATGGCAGTCGAGACGCCACGAGTTCCAACATCGCAGATTACGATCAGTTTGTTCAATCACAAGCAATGTTGAATCCATCCTTGACGGGTACGTCTGAAGGAATTCAATGGAAAGCTCTAGGATCGACCGCAACGGTCAACGCGAAAGACCATCTTGGGATATCGGAAGCGCCAATTTACTTGCTAGATGGAACTACGAAGGTGGCATATGCAGGTAGTCAATTATGGAGCGGAGCAATTGGACATCAAATCTCACTTAACCAATTCGCCCTTGAACCAGTTTTGAATCCAGTTTGGACTGGAACTCTACAAAATGGAAACGCTTATCCAGGGGCTGCCCTAGGTTCGTTATTTACGGAAGTGGGACGCATGGATACTCCACTGTCTACATGGGTGAGTTTTTATGCGGACTTAAACACCATCAGCAGCTACCATGTTTATGCATTTTCCCCAATGCTAACGGTGCCAGGTTTTGCCGAACCACCAACTGTTCCCGAACCTACCAGTTTGATTTTGTGGGGAATGGCTTTTACCGGTCTAGCCTTTTCGCGTGTCAGACGACGGGCGACGTCCAAGCTCTAACAAGTTTTCGCTCGCTTGGCTTCGCGCCTTACTCTTCGCGTTTTCCAGCCTAATTGAATGTGCAACCGATTCGCGTTTAGGGGGCAATGAAATCGGCTTGCCTGTCGAAAATGGCCGACGTTAGCACATGTGTTATTCCAAATCGTGCGTAGCCGAGTGTAGTGAATACGCTCACGCTTGGATTAATCGAGATTACCAAACCATCACAAGGCGCAAAAGAGATGTCAGGCGATTACTTTCCTTGGAGTGAAGAGGCTGAGGAAGCCTATGAGCAATTCGCGTATCGTATAGACATGGAGGTGCACATGGCGCTATTGGCCAAGATCGACGCAGAGGGCGGCGACATTTCAATGGAGATAGAAGATCGCAATCGAGAGCTACAGCAAGAGGAGTTAAGACGGTCCGAAAAGGTACTTGCGAGGAGATACAACGCAAAAGCTATGGGAGGGTCCGAGGTGTGGATGTTCCGTGTCGATCTATCAGACGAAAGCAACCCTATGTTGGTCGCTGTCAACGATACGAACTGGGAAGAGAGCCTGACTCCAACGCGATTCCAGGCAAGCGATTGTCACGATATGGATTCGTTCAAGAAAAACGTAATCACGCTAGTGGCAGAACTGGCAGGGTGCGAATCGACAGACGTTAGGCTAGGAGCTTGGAAAAGTGACTAAATCACGGCACTTAAGCCAATGAAACGCAAGAAGGTACAAGACGCATTCCAATAGGGCGGTCTAGGTAGTTGCCACATCGCTTTCCGGATGTGTTGGTATGGCTCGATACGGTGCCAGTTCGTTTCATCCTAACTCTCTACGCATTAGCTCAAATTAAGCCCGCAAAATTGAGCTTATTTCACCTGCAATTTGCGCCTTCTGAACGAATTTTTTCAGCCTTTATAAGTAGGGCAAAGTTCAACGCAATTCGGACCGAAAACGCAGCACTCTCTAAAAGAAAGTAACCTCGTTGCCAAACACCATCAAAACGTTTTTTGACCCACGAATGTCCTGCCCATCAGGCTCATATTCTCCCTCTGGCGAAAAGCCAGCAGCCGTCTACGCAGACTGGCTTGAGCAGAATCTCATTGAGCCAATGGCCTTTGAACCAGTCACTCAAGCTGACTTATGCTTGGCGCATTCGACTGCCTACGTCGAAGGGGTATTTTCTGGCAAAACAAGCAACGGGCATGGCAACAAAAACCTCGACGTTGCGGAATCGACTCGTTGGACCGTGGGTTCGTTGGTAGCCGCAGCTCGGGAAGCCGTTCGGTCTAGAATCGCTTGCTCGCCATCGAGCGGTTTTCATCATGCTTGCTATGGAGCCGGCGGTGGATTCTGTACTTTCAACGGATTGATCGTAGCCAGTCGGAAGCTGCTTGCTGAAGGTTTGGTTCGTCGAGTTGGAATCCTTGACTGTGATTGGCACTATGGAAACGGCACCGACGATATTATCCGGAAGCTCAAGTTAACCAACGATATCGTGCATCACACCAGCGGCGCCCAATCGCTTCGAGATTCTGACGACTACTTCCGTTGGTTGGATTCAGCCATGCAACAGCTTCGCGAAGCAAAGGTCGACTTGATCCTCTACCAAGCTGGCGCTGATGCGCACATCAACGATCCGTTAGGTGGTCTGCTCACGAACGAAGAGCTATCGAAACGCGACTCCACAGTTTTCGAGCAATGCTGCAAAAACGACATCCCGACAGCTTGGAATCTGGCTGGCGGCTACCAAAAAGAAGCTGACGGAAGCATCCATAAAGTGATCGAGATTCACCGCGAAACCATGCGGCAGTGTAATCGAGTATTCGGCCAAGGATTGAAAACGGGCGAACATTGAGACCCGGCGAATCGTTAGTGCCCCCAGAATCGGTCATGTTTTCTCCTGACCGTATCACACCCGTGCAGACTTTGTTAGACTGCGAGTCCCGAATTCGCATTCACTAAACAGAGGGCGAACCCATGGCAAAACTAACCGACTACGTCCAAACAGCCGAAGCTGCCGAAATCCTTGGTGTTTCACAGAATACGCTCCGCAAATGGGCGGAACGCGGCGAGATCCCAATGCATCGCAATCCGGCAAATGGCTACCGATTATTTAAGCGGAGCGATCTCGACAAGTTCCTGAAGAAGGTTAGCCGACCTGTGAATCCGATTTTGAACAGAAAACCCAGATAGCGAACCCGCAGTGAATGAACATCGCGATAAAGGGTATCAAAAATGGGATTTGAAGAAACGTTTCAATTGTTGACAGGCAATCGACCGTTTCCATGGCAGGAGTCGCTATTTCGAGAGTGGTTCAGCCAAGGAAAGTTTCCTGCAACATGTAGTCTGCCTACTGGGTTAGGAAAGACATCAGTCATAGCCATTTGGCTGATAGCGTTAGCACGGCATCCTGATCGAGTCCCTCGACGCCTAGTATATGTTGTGAATCGACGCACGGTCGTCGATCAAACAACGAGCGAGATGGAGAAGTATCGAAACGCGCTCCAAGCGAAACATGCTCTCAAAGACGTTCAAACGCAACTTGAGAATTTATGTGCTTTGCCTGTCATAAGCCGTGATGGCAAGGCTATGGCCCCAATTGCATTGAGTACATTGCGAGGTCAATTTGGTGACAATAGAGAATGGACGGTCGACCCGTCTCGACCCGCAGTAATTGCTGGGACAGTGGATATGATCGGCAGTCGTTTGCTCTTTAGTGGGTACGGCGTCGGATTCAAGGGTAAGCCGCTTCATGCGGGCTTCCTCGGTCAAGATGTCTTGTTGGTCCACGATGAGGCCCACTTGGAGCCCGCGTTCCAGAAACTGCTTATCAGAATTGAGGAAGAACAAAAGCGAAGCGATGAATTCGGAAAGTTCAGGGTAATGGAACTGTCCGCTACGTCACGCAGCGGGACGGATGAGTCCAAACCGTTTACATTGACGAATCCGGAAATGAATCCGCCGGATTCAATTCCCGGCCCGCCAACGGAACCGATCCATTATGTGTGGCGGAGATTCAAGGCCGCGAAATGCCTCACATTGCATGAGGTGGGCGTCGAAAGAGATGCGACCTCCAAGGAGATTGCAAAACTTGCTGCAGACGCCCATAAAGATGCCAAGGTCGCCGTGCTTATCTTCGTGAGAACACTCGAAGATGTTGCGATTGTTCAGAAAGAACTGACCAAGACTGCACGCGAGATTGTGCTACTCACCGGGACGATGCGTGGCAAAGAGCGAGATAAACTCGTGGACAAGCCCCTCTTCAAGCGGTTTCTGAAAGACGCACCGCCCGGCGAAACTGTCTACCTTGTCTGTACCTCCGCTGGCGAAGTCGGCATCGACATCTCTGCCGACCACATGGTCTGTGATCTTTCCACGTTCGACAGCATGGCTCAGCGATTCGGTCGGGTGAACCGCTATGGCGAGAACCCCGACACACGCATCGACGTGGTGCATCCCATAGAGTTTGGTAAGAAAGACAAGAAAACCGGAGTGCTAAAGGCCGAGGCGATCGACATCCGCAGAAAGAGAACTTTGGAACTCTTGAAGCGGCTTCCCGTGCTGGGGGAAAAGCAATTTGACGCCAGCCCCAAGGCATTGAGTGAGTTGCCACAGAACGAGCGACGCGACGCATTCGCGCCTGAACCCACCATGTTAACTGCCACAGACATCCTCTTCGATGCCTGGGCCATGACCTCAATCCGCGACAAGATGCCCGGTCGGCCCGAAGTCGCGGAGTATCTTCACGGCATCGCTGACGAACTGCCGCAAACAACTATTGCTTGGCGCGACGAACTC
>CAMDKL010000265.1 GCA_945900945.1 Pirellula staleyi DSM 6068 | reverse complement strand
ACTGATCAATTCAAACTCGGCTGGCCCCTCTAGTTCGACAACGGCCCCTACATCGAACTGAACCGTAACCAATCCGGCATCGAGCTTGAGACTACCGCTGCCAATACGAGATCCAACGCTTGTCGGAACCGATGCCGAAATCCAACGCGTTCCGTTAATCGCGCTCAGACTTGCAAACGTCTTTTCGCTCAATGGGCTTTTAATGAAAGATGAAACGAAAAATGCGAGCAGCGCGATAGCAGCCGTCGCCAGAAGTAGCTTACCGAATAGAAGCCAGCGTCGTGAACCAAGGTGAACTGGCTCGAGTTGGGCGTTGTTCGTCTCTAGTTTGCCGTATGACAATGCCGCAGGAAGCGAATTATCGACAACACGCATGAGCGAGGCATGCAGCAAACTCAAATCGGCAAACAACCGCATCAACTCCGGCGATGAGCTCGCCAATTGCTCCAGTCGTTGCCCCTGCTGGTTGGTCGCACGACCGTCGATCCAAGCGTCCGCCAACTCGAGAAATTCTTGTTTTGATGCATTGTCACTCATCTCGAGCCCTCTTTTTCCAGCGAACTGTTAACGCATTCCAAAAGGCTGTATCGGACCCTGCTCAGCAATCGATATATTGCGTCCGGTCCACGGTTCATTCTTTCTGCAATTTCCTCGATGGCATTACCGAAGTTGTATCGATACTGAATCAATTGACGGTGGTGGTTTGGCAATCGTTCCAAACATTTTGACAGTGCGTCCAGACGCTTATCGATCGATTGCGATTTGGAATTGAGCTCGACCGACAGGGCATCCATAAAGGCATCGGAAAACACAAGTCGATCGCGTTGTTGTTTTTTGCGCCAAGCTCGCATTTGGTTGAAAGCGACGCGACAGGACCAAGCCGCAAAATTGCTATTGGGCTCAAAGGAATCAAACTCACGCCAGAGAACCAGATTGGTTTCTTGTTGAACGTCCTCGACCGCCGCACGGTCATGCATCATGCTCATCAGGTAAACGAAAATTCGGTGCTGATTCTCGCCGAGCAATCGCACAAACTCCTCGATTCGGCGTGCTTTGTTGGAGTCTGGTGGCTCAGTCATGATTGTTTTGCTCAGTGAATTTGGTCATGTCCGGCAATTCATTCTTTACTGAGCCGCAGGCGTTAGCCGCGTTCAAAAAACCATTGCTTTTTCTGTCGCGGCTAGTGCCCAATGGCACTCACTTTTTTAAATAATTCACGCTTTTTTAAATAATTCACGCTGTCCTCGGGCTTCGTATTAGGCGAATTCGCCAGCGAATTTAGGCCCGGGGCTAGCGCCCGCCGGTTCACGAAAACACAAAGTGAGTGCCATTTGGCTATCGCCCGCGGGCTCAAGTTTCTAGCAAAGTGATTGTGAGTGCCCGTTCGCCAGTGTCATACGAATTTCGTTCGTTGGATCCAAAGAGCAGAATGATTCCATTTTGGACACGCGAAAACTATTTTTCCCGATTTTTTATTAAAACATTGTCCGAAAAATTCCTTTAGGGCTCTTTAGTGCCAAATCGAAATCCATTAACGTTTAATCAATGGCTTTCCTATGGACTTTTTTTGGGTGAATTTTGAAGAGGATTCGAGGCATTGTATGAAAAAGAAACGCGGTTTTACGTTGGTCGAATTGCTGGTAGTCATAGCAATCATCGGGATTTTGGTTGGATTGCTGTTGCCGGCTGTTCAAGCGGCTCGGGAGGCGGCCCGTCGAATGCAATGTTCGAATAATGTCAAACAAGTTGCATTGGCCAGTCATAATTACGAGAGCACGTTCAAGAGTTTTCCGTCTGGGGGAATCGTTAGCTATACGCCTGCCGCCCTAGCTGCATTGAATGCCACCAATTTTTGCACGTCAGGTTTGGACCGAACTCAAGCTCCGTGGTTGGTGCTCATACTTCCCTTTGTTGAGGAAACGAATCTCTACCAGCAGTTTGACATGACAAAGAGATTTACCGGGTCTTCAAACATTCCTGGCGATGCTCCCAATGCTGCGTTGTTCAGTAAAAACATGAATAAATATCAGTGCCCATCCGATCCAAATTCGCAATCCACCATTAATAATAGTAATTACTTGGGCGTGCAAGGTGGCGGACCACCAACTGGAGTTGGTTCATCACCTTGTTCAACGCAGGCCGGTCAGCGAGTATTTTTCCAAAATGGAGTCATTTACGCGAATTCGAAAACCCGTTTCGGAGATATTACTGACGGAACGACGAACGTATTTTTGGTTGGAGAGAGTCGCTACATGCCGACGCCTAATATGCGAGCGGACGGTTTTCACGCCGGCTGGTCATCGTGTTTAAAGGCCGATAACGCGTTCGCAGTGCCAGCGACATTTGCTGCGGCTGTACTTCAGATCAATGCGCAAAAAGAATGCGGAGTCAATATTGCGGACTGCTTCAATTTTGTTAGCCGACTCTTTGGCAGCAAGCATACAGGTGGTTGTCAGTTTGGTCTATGCGATGGCTCCATACAGTTTGTTAGCCAGAGCATTGACATCACTACCTACCGCCAAATGGCGATTCGCAACGACGGCCTCCCAATTGGTGGGTCTCTCGAGTGAGTGTCTTTCCCGAAGTCCACGATCGAGGCTTTGGGGCCTCGATCGGTTCAACATCAACTCCACACTGTTTTGCGACTTGTTTAACCCGCGAAAGCGGCGCTCGGCTCAGACCGCTCCACTATTCTAACTTATCAAAAAATCTAACGAAGTAATAAGTAATGAGAAATATTTCTGTCCATCTGGCCAATAAAGTCTTGATGCTGTTGATCCTCCCCCTGATCTTTTCCTTTTTGGGATGTGGAGGTCAAGACGGACCTGTCCGGTACAAGCTGGACGGTTCTATCACGATGCCGGACGGCAAACCGGCCCCGGCGGGGGAGATCAGTTTTGAGCCCGACAGCGCCGCAGGCAATTCAGGACCAGGATCGATGGGTCAAATCAAAGAAGGGAAATACAGCTTGCCGAAGGACCAAGGAGTCGTCGGAGGGAAGTACACTGTGACTATTACGCCATTTGACGGTGTAGCATTCGGTGAATCCCTTCAAGGAAAGCCGCTTGTGAAATCGCCCTACGTCGAAAAGGTTGATCTACCTGCTAAGAACGCGACGCAGGATTTCAAAGTAACCACGAAATGACTTTTATGGCACGATCAAATTTGACAAATAATGCATTTTTGCAAAGCACTAGCTTGCACGTCGTGCTATGGCCATTTGTAGGGACAATTGTGGTTATTCTGCAACTGAGCACATCCCATCTGTTGGGACAGACTGCAGTTGAAGTCGATACCACCAAATTAATTCACTTCGAAAAGCATGTCCGGCCAGCTCTAACCAAGTATTGTTTAGAATGCCACGCGACCCATACCGAGGCCAATGGCGGTTTGGTGCTCGACTCCAGGTATGGTTGGGAAGAAGGTGGTGATTCGGGGGAGGCAGTGGTCCCGGGCCATCCGAACGAAAGTCGCCTAATCAAGGCGATACGCTATGACGATCCAAAATTGCAGATGCCCCCTGATAAAAAGCTGCCGGCGGATGTCGTCGCGGTTTTTGCGGCTTGGATTGCAGACGGTGCGTACGATCCGCGAGTCGGGAACAAGGAGTCCTCGCAAAAGCCTAGCGGGCAAGTCCTGGACTCTGCTGCTAAATATTGGTCCTATCAACCCTTGCTGCTAAGACCAGATTCTCCCAAGCTTGAAAAAGCAGACGCTGCATCCATCGATGTTTTTGCAAATCAAAAATTGGAAGCTGCGGAGATCCTTGCCGCTCCTTCGGCCGAACGTCGCGACCAAGTGCGACGGCTATACTTCGATCTTACTGGATTGCCTCCCAGCCCTGAAGCGATGCAGGAAATGTTGTCTGCGGCAGATTTTGAAAGTGCCTACCGGAAACTGGTAGATGACTTGCTAGCTTCTCCGCATTACGGAGAAGCGTTCGCACGGCGGTGGATGGATGTGGCCCGATACGCTGAGTCGGTTACGCTCCGCGGCCTTGTGTTCAAGGAGGCTTGGCGCTACCGCGACTACCTAGTGAAATCGTTTGCCCAAGATCGCCCGTTTGATCAAATGATACGTGAGCAAATCGCGGGAGATTTGATGCGCACCGACGACTCCAGTGAGCGATGGATGCAGTTGGTCGCGACCAGCTTCCTCGCGATGGGGGATACGAATTTTGAAAAACAAGACAAGCAACAGCTTGAAATGGATTACGTCGATGAGCAGTTGGATGTCATTGGTCAAGCGTTTTTGGGCCAAACGGTTGGCTGTGCACGTTGCCACGATCACAAGTTTGATCCGATTCCAACCAAGGACTATTACGCGTTGGCGGGCATCCTCAAATCGGCGGTGGCCTTGCGCCACTCCAACGTCTCGAATTGGATCGATCAGCCATTGCCACTCCCATCGGAGGAAGAGAACAGGTTCAATTCCTTGGAATCAGAATTGCAGTTGGTGACCAAGGAACTGGCCGCCAAGAAAAAGCAAGCGACATTGGCCGCCAAGTCGACGGCTTCAAGCAAGCCAAAATCGCCTACTAGCCCAACGGACCCGGCGGCGGCAATTGAGCCGACAGCGCTAGCTGCGGATGCCAACGAAGAAACCGCAGCCAAGGCTTTAGCCGATGAGATCAAAGCCTTAGATTCGCAACAAAAGCAACTCCAAGAGCAAGTCGATTACCGCCCTAGGTACCTGACGATTGTTGAAGAGTCACCGCCAAAAGATCTTCCGGTTCACATTCGTGGCGATGTTCACAATCTAGGAGAGGTTGTACCTCGAGGGTTTTTGGCAGCCATTGAAGTGAAACAACTCAATGGAATTCCGGAGGGTGTTAGCGGGCGACTTGAATTTGCCCAATGGGTTTCTTCAGCGGACAATCCATTAGCGGCGCGAGTTTATGCGAACCGAGTATGGTCGTGGTTGATGGGGCAAGGGATCGTGGATTCGGTAAACAATTTTGGAACCACCGGATCGATGCCATCCCATCCAGAATTGCTGGATTGGTTAGCAGCCGAATTGATCCGCAACAATTGGTCAACGAAGCATCTTGTCCGTCTTATCGTGCTCTCTGATGCATATCGAAGAAGAGTCTCCGATCCGTTCGGGACAGTAGCTGAATTGGATCCCGATAACCGGCTTTATTGGCGAGGCCATCAGCGCCGGCTAACGGCTGAAGAGTTACGCGATGCAATGTTGCAGATCAGCGGCGAACTCGATACGACATTAGGGGGTACGATCATGAAGCCAGCGACCAAGTCGGATGGCAGCTACAAACATGCGACCACTCGACGCAGTATCTACAATCCACTCTTTCGCAATTCCCTCCCTGAGCTATTCGATGCGTTTGATTTTCCGAGTTCAGGCATGTCGGTTGGCCAGCGTTCTCGCAGTACGGTTTCCACGCAAGCACTTGTTTTGTTGAACAACACTTGGGTACACGCTCGAGCTAAAGCGATGGCTGCAAGATTGCGGTCCGAGAGTGATCAAGACGACCCGGTAGCTTGGATTGGGTCTGCATATCAAAAATGTTTTCAGCGTTCGCCAAGCATTGAAGAACTGGGTACGTGCCTGGAGTTTTTCGAGCCCAAAGTTGAATCAAGAGTTCCCGAACAACTTGAGCGATTGGCTCATACTCTACTTGCCTCCATCGATTTTCGTTACCTCGAATAGGTTGGGATTCATGTTTGAAAATTCGATTAGTCGGCGTCAGTTGTTGCAACAGTCTGCCTGT
>CAMDKL010000264.1 GCA_945900945.1 Pirellula staleyi DSM 6068 | reverse complement strand
CCAAGCCTGCCAGCTTAAAACGTGGGCGAAGCTGACAGGAAAAATGGTTCCCGAGGTTTGCACGGTTTATTATCGCGATAGTGCCGGTGGTCGCGGCCGAGCCAATATGCGTAGATTGACTGCAGACAAACAACAACAACCATTTGTATTGGACGGTCCGCCTTTGGAATCGGTAAACGATTCTCTATCGCTGAGCGTTGCGGGTGGAGATGCTCGGATCTCGAATCTTCAACTCACCAGCGTTGATGCCCCGCTAGTGACTCAACTGCAAATCAACGTCACCTACCCTGAGTATTTGCAACGTTCCACAACGACCACTTGGGGCAGTGAAACGATTCCTTATCGGACGGGAATGCGCCTGCCTCAGGGAAGCCTGTTAGAACTGCATTTGCAAACCAACAAGTCCGTCACGCGTTGTGATTATGTGATTGTCCGTGCTGGCGACAACTCCGAAAAACCGCCGGTACCTGAACAGACAATGGCGATTGGTGAAAAGCAATCCCAGTTTCAAATGCCACTCGGTTCGCTGGACGGAAACCTTCTCATTGAACTGCGATTGTGGGGAACCGATGGCGTCTGTTCCAGTCGCGTCCAACAATTTGTTGTATCCGCAATCAATGACCAACCGCCACAGGTCGAATTGGTTCTGCAAGGTATTGGCACATCGATAACGGAAAACGCGATCCTTCCTATGTCAGGTAAAATCAAAGATGACTACGATGTCAAAGATGCATGGATAGAAGCCGTGCTCGACGAAAACCCATTGCTAAAGACTCCTTTGAGCGTTCAGTCCGACGGTAAAGCCGCCAGTCAGTTGGACCTCAAAGCCATGCGAGACGGAGGACAGTTGGTGGCCAAGGTTGGCTCAACACTCGGACTCACGGCGGCCGCTGAGGATTATTTGAATCTTCGAGATGAACCGCACGTCGGTCGTGCAAGCCTAATCCAGCTGGGTGTGGTTACACCCGACCAGTTGCTCATCATGCTCGAACGAAGAGAGCTCGCGATGCGGGCGCGTCTGGAACAAATCATCGGCGAATTGTCTCAAATGCGAGACCTCTTGGTAAACATGCAACGGTCCTCCAAGGACGGTTTGCCCACGACAGGAACTACGAAAGATGCTCCAGCGGAGGGATCGACCGACATTGATACGGGCGATTCAAATGGAGTGGAAGAGAATACTCCAGCTAGGCGAGAGAGAATGCAAATGCTTCGTTCTCAACAAGCGGAATCGCAGATGACGAAATCCGAAGGTGAGCTGCGTGGTGTTGAACGCGAAATCAGTCAAATCAATCAAGAACTGATCAACAATCGAATTGACAGCATCGATCGACGAACCAGGCTGGAGGACAAGATTCGAAAGCCACTGCTAGAGGTGCTCGACCAGTCCTGGGGGCCGATGGCGACCGATATTCGCGCCATTGAAAAGAGTTACTCAAGGTCGGCGAAATCCGAGGCGAACGTAGCTGACTTGCTTCCGAGCGCAATCGGCAAGAGCAATCAAATTATCGTTGCGTTGACGGCAATTCTCAATGACATGATCGATATTCAAGATTTCAATGAAGTCATTGATATGGTCCGTGGAATGATCGACGATCAAAGCAAAGTTCTGGAAAAGACCAAGCAAGAACAGAAAAAACAACTGTTGGATTTGCTCAAATGAAAACTCCTAAGGCTTTCTGGTACTCGGTGGTTTCAGCACTTCTCTCTTTTGGAGCCGTGTTTTTTCTCATCAGCTCGAGTGCACGGCCATTGTCGGCTCAGGAAAAGAAACCAACAGTCGAAAGAGTAAAAGAGCTGGAACAACAACAAAAGCAACTTGCACAACGTTTTGGAAAACTGGAGGAGCTGTTTATTCGCATGAGCGAACTGGAAACTGCCGCGAATCCAACACGAGCTGGGTTGCTTATGCAAGCAGCTCAAATGAGCAAGCAGTTAGCCACATTGCAACGTTTGAGTGTGGCTGGCGATCTCCTGTCGCAGGGGCAATTCACGCGTGCCATTCAAGAACAGGAAGCTGGCCGGGAAAACCTCAAGAAATTGCTTGAACTGCTCCAAAGCGAAAATCGTTCAACGCGTCTGAGAGACGAGCGCGCACGATTGGAAGAAATTCAAAAAGAGATCCGTCGGCTCGAACAGATTCAACGCGGCCAAACCGCCCGCACCGAATCGGGCCAAGATCTAAAGCAAGCGGCGGGTGACCAAAAAGACATCAAGGAACAGCTCGACAAAGTCGCTTCGGATCTCAAGGAAGACAAAGAGGAAAAAGACAAGCCAGGCGATAAAGAGAAGCCGAAGGACGAATCAAAAGCGGATTCGTCCAAGGGCGGAAAGCCTAACGATGGCGAAAAGAAAGATGGCGAAAATAAGGACGGCAAACCGAAAGACGGCGAGACGAAAGACGGCGAGACGGAGTCGGCGAAACCCAAGGAAGGGGATTCGAAGGACCCCAAGGAAAAATCTGACAAGGAGTCACCCAAGGACGGCAATCCGAAAGAGGATAAACCTGAAGATGGAAAGCCGAATGCGAGTCAGCCGAATGCGAGTCAGCCGAATGCGAGTCAGCCGGAGGACTCCAAAGAGAGCGATAGCAAGCCATCTGATTCTTCTGAATCCAAAGACTCTGAACCCAAAGACTCCGAATCCAAGGATTCACAAGAGTCTGAATCTTCCAAAAAAACGGAACAGCCCAAACCGGAGTCTCGCGAAGAAAAGGCTCGAAAACGGGTCGAATCGGCTCGAAAGCGCATGCAAAACGCACAGGATAAATTGGAGGAAAAAAAACGCGATGAAGCCGTCGATGAACAGCGTGAGGCTGAGCGTGAACTACGAGAGGCCATCGATGAACTGGAACGCATTCTACGTCAACTGCGTGAGGAAGAGATCGAACGTTCGCTTGTCGATGTTGAAACACGGCTTCGAAAAATGTTGGACTTGCAACGATCCGTACGAGAGCAAACCGAAAAGCTCGGAAACCTAACAGGCGATCTCAAGGACCGAACGCTAGAAATCCAAGCCAACAAACTTTCAATCGAACAATCCAAAGTCGTAATGGAAGGGCAGCGTGCATTGTTGTTGCTGCAGGATGAGGGATCGAGCACTGCTTTTCCCGAAGCTTTGGAACAAGTTAATTCAGATGCTCAAACGGTGAGCAAGAAGCTGGCCGATGCAAACGTATCGCCGGCGACGCAAGCCATCGAAGACGAAATCATTGGCGCGCTAGACGAAATGCTTGATTCGCTCAAGCAAGTTCAAAAGAAGCGAGAAGACAAGAAGAAACAACAGCAGCAACAACAGCAACAACAGCAATCAAGTAACCCCGAGGACGAACCCTTGGTGGATTCTATCGCTGAACTTAAGTTGCTGAAAACGTTGCAATTGCGTATTAATCGAAGAACTCAATCCTTGGCTAAACAGACGAATAATCAAGAAGACGTGGTTGGCCAAGTCGGTGACCCGGGCTTGTTGGGCGAGCTCGAAGAGCTGGCAGGGCGTCAGCAAAAAATCCACGAGGTCACCCGTGATATCCTGCTCAAGGCTGTCAAAGAGTAGCCCATTGGAAACGAATCGTGGATTTCAATGAACAGTATCGAACAAAGATGATGATGAATTCTAGCTTCCTTTACTTTTGTTTATTCGTGTCGGCAAGTGTTCTAGTAGCGACAAACGACCGACCCGCAGATGCTGCCAATTTGTCTGCCGGAGTTGCCAAAGTCGATATTACGGATCGCGAAGCCGGACCGGTCAATGATCCGCTTTACGTAAAAGCGTTAGTCTTAAGAAGCGAGACCAAAACGATTGCGATAGTGACTGTGGATGCAGTGGCCATCGGCGAGATTGGTCGAATCAAAAATGATTACTTGTCCAAGGTTCGAACGAGGCTACAGCAAGAGCTTGGGATATTGCCGACGAATATTCTTATCAACGCAAGTCATTGCCATGGTGTCGTGACTGAAGATGTAGACGAGCGTACGATTCAAGCGGTAAAGCTTGCAGCAAAAAATTTGGTGCCCGTCCGAATCGGAGTCGGCGTTGGACACGAGGACCGGATCATGGAGAACAGACGACTCAAGCTCAAGAGTGGTAAAGAAGCCGATGTCCGGCACGCCTATTCATTACCGCCCGACGATGCCGTGGCCGAGGTTGGTCCTGTTGACCCGGAAATCGGCGTTCTCAAACTAGACCGATTGGATGGTCGAACTCTCGCTGTGGTCTACAACTTCGCGGTCCATCCGATTCAAGGTGTCCCCAGTGGCGGCAACACTGCGGATATCATCGGATTTGCTTCGAAGGTGATCGAAAACAACTTGAGCGATGGGACTATGGCATTATTTCTTCAAGGCTGCGGAGGCGATCTCAATCCGGTCCTATACAAGGACGTGGACCATCCGCGCAGCGCGGAGCCGCTTGGTAATATGCTCGGGTTGAGTACGCTCCAAGCGGTCCGTAAAATCGAATGCCGCGATACCGATCGACTGGCAGTCATAAGCGAAACAATCTCGCTGCCCCGAGGCGACCGCACCGAACGTATTTTTGCCATGGAGGCTGAGCAAAAGCGGTTGACGCAATCACTCAAAGGGACAAGCCTAAATCTAAAGACATTCATTCCGCTGGCGGTCAAGTACAACCTTTCAGAGCAGTTTCCATCCTACTACTCGCACGCGTATCTACACGAGGAACAGCTTGGACGCGATGACCTGCGGAAACATGACGCCGAAAACCGTCGCAACATGAAACAGTACATCGAGAACATCCAAATCATGGAGGAGTTGACTCGGGTCCAAACCAATTTGGAACTGCTTCGCAAACATCAACGAAGCTTGATCGATTCCGGTAAACGCACGGTGGATGTCGAAATTGCAGCAATACGTGTCGGCGAGTTTGTCTTGGCAACCTTTCCGGGTGAACTTACCGTTCCTATCGGATTAAATTTGAAGAAGCTTGCGATTCACCAACACACTTTTGTGGCTGGCTATACGAACGGCTATATCTACTATGCTCCCACTGCAGAACAGCTATTGAACCCTGGCAACGCTCAAGAAGATTGCGACTGTATTTTGGCTCCAGAATGGCAAGAACTATTCGAACGCAAAATCGCGGCAATGTTGGCAAGGCTTTGAGATCGCACTATCGCTCGTAGACTTTAGCATTCGATGTAAAGCCGTCTACTTCGTTGGCTTTCTTTCCAGGGAACACTTCGAACCTCAGCTTCTGTTCCGGCAGGACTTGCACGAGCGCGGTAGCCTGGACTTGATCGGCGTCTTGCCGTTTCTGAATCTGGGCGGAACTGCCTAGCTGGCCGTAGATCAGTTCGTATTTCACGATTCCCACCCGTTCGCCAATGTTGGCAGGGTCGGGTTAAGTACGCAAGCATACGCAAGGGCCAAGCATACGCAAAAGCCAAGCATACGCAAAAGCCGAGCATACGCAAAAGCCGAGCATACGCAAAAGCCGAGCATACGCAAGGGCCATCCATCTTAACGAGGCCGTAATAGATTGAAAAATTCTATCCCTTAATACATACCGACGGTGGGAACAGAGCTCTACGACGAATTCCGCAACAAGAAATCGCCCTGCCCGGACGCCAGTGCCCAGAATCAGGCAACGAAACTCCACCTGTCGATTTCATTCAACCAAACAACGGTGGCTGGAAAGCAATTGGCGGAGGACTTACGTCACGATGGTAGAGGCGATCCGCCCGTGCGGTAGCCGCTCTGCCCTCGACGTATCGCTTCCTGAG
>CAMDKL010000263.1 GCA_945900945.1 Pirellula staleyi DSM 6068 | reverse complement strand
CAATCTTTGGGAAGCTTCGATCGCTCGAATCTGAGCCACGCGCCCGGCATTCTTCAGGTACGCTTCGGACAATTCAATCGCTTCTGGCTTAGCCGTTACGCCTCGAGCAACCAAATTCAGCGAATCCATAACCTCAGAAGTGTAGACATCTTTGATCGCAGCTGCTCGACTCTCCGCCAACCAAGTCAGCGGGCTTAACCCATTTGTGGCAGCAACCGCTTGTTTCCCTTTCGCCACTAATTCTTCGTCTCCTGTGATTTCCACAATGCGGCGACGGATGGCACTCAATTCGAAATCGGGACCGAGTAGCTGATCCCACAACGCATGCATGTTTTTGCGTTGCTTGGTAATAATTCGATTCGCTCCACGGTCTCCATCTTCCTCGATGAATACCTTTTCCATGTACAGGCTTCCCGCGTGGCATGGTTGGTGAGAATCAGCCACAAGATGTGCGATCCAACAAAGCGCTATGGCTCGGTCGGATTCCGGTTGCTGGGCGTCGGCTAGAGTCTTTCCACAGAGGGTGAGTGCTTGAGCAATGTGTAGCGAATGAGTTTCGAGTGTCGCGTCGATTGGAAGCATCCCTGGACGCTCCGGTACTTTCATCTTTACTGGATTACCAATGATCAGAGTAGGTCCAAGTTCGTAATGCCATGTGGAACGATGGTATTTTGGTTGACGTCTGGCAACATCAGGCCAGTAGCCCGCGTGTCCAATTCGCCATCGCAATACTTCCGCATCATTTGGAAGCTTCTCGGGTGGTGAAAAATCCTCCGTGAATCGGGGGTGCTTTTCCAGAATTGCGACTAGTTTGGCTTTCTCCGCGTTGGTAAGTAGATCGAACGCCATCACTGCGATGATGTGGTGGCCACCATCGGACCAGGCGAAAGCAGGCAGTGGCGGAAGCGTAAACAGGACGGATAGAATGACGCACAGTAGTTTTTTCATTCCAGCGATTGTAACAGAGGCGAAACTGCGATGGAGCACACGAGCAATTCCAATTTGACCAGGGAAGAAAGACGAATTGAGCTTGAGCAATTATCGCGTGGCAAGAATGGCATGCTAGAACTTCATCGACTACACCACCACGCAAGTGGGAATAAGGCGGGGGCCACACCAGTCGTCCGAGCGAATGATTCTCATGAACGGATGATCCACGAGATACTGGGTCATGAGTTTCCTCAGGGACAAGCAGATTAGCATCTATTCATTGCTCCAGATCTAAGCGAAGTAGAATATCATGGGTTCTAGTTCACAACAATTCACCACGGAACCCAAATGACGAAAAAACAAGCAACCTGCACATCACTTTGCCTATTTCTGGCACTGACGGCTACCGCATTGGCGGATCAACAGGTGATTTATCCGGCGTCCGCCATGCCACGTGTGGACATGCACACCCACATGGATGCCGAGAATCAGTATGTGAAATGCGTTGAGGCGATGGACCAATGGGGCGGAACCATTAGCATTTCGTTGGCAGGTTTGTTCTGGGTGAAGGACAACAACGACGTCAATGCTAGCCCGGTTAGCGTGAGACAGATCCCGGCCAGGGATATGGTCTATGTGAAGGAAAAGTTGGACAACCGGATACTTTTTGTCCCTGGTGCATTCACGATTCCAAAGAATGGCATCTGGTGGGGAATTGATGAAATCAAAACGTTCAAAGAGCAGGGCTTCGTCGGTCTTAAATTGTGGCCCCATGGAGCGATTCTAACCAGCAAGATCCCGCGAATCCACGAACAGCTTGATGAAGCCGGACTGCAGGGCATGCCATTGGTCGGCTACCACACCGGTGACCCTGGCACTACAAATGGGAACAACGCAGCATTTCCCAAATTTGAAGATGATACCATTGAGATCGTCAAGGCCCATCCGCAAACCACGTTCATCTTTGCCCATGGGCTCTTCATGCTGCAAAACGATGAGGGCATGACCAAGCTGGCGGGGATTTTTGATCAATGCTCCAATGTTTTTGTCGATTTAGCTTTCACGCACAATGCGCGGCAGCCAGCCAATTACACGGTAAGTAAAGCCAGAGAGTTCTACATCAAATACTGCGATCGAATTCTTTTCGGCTCCGATGTCTTTGCCGCTGGTGCCAATGGGCTGGCATTCTTGAAAGAACGCGACGTGCTTGAAACAGATCAGGTGAGCAACGGCGTTCACGGCGGCCCAAAGCTGGAAGGATTCAAGCTGCCGGATCCGGTTCTCAATCACATTTACTATTGGAACGCCGCCCGGCTGATTCCCAGAGTGCGACAGGTTCTGGAAGCAGGGAAGTTTAAGATCGGTTACGAATTGGGCGACTGCAAACTCGATCGTCTGCCGCCAGATGTCAGCGTGAACAAACTTACGGTTGAAAGTGGCCAGTCTGCCGATCTCACCGGCTCATTGGGCAGTGTCACAGAAAGCCTCTCCGTCGAAATTGCGGGGCAGGTTTACCAAGGCGTTGATAACCGCGATGGCACCTGGAGACTGCCAGGCGATAAAATTGCCGCTCTGCCTGTTGGAACTTACGATGTCAAGGTGATCGCGGAAAACTCCATTGGACTCGTTAGGAAGGATCCTACGATCAATGAACTAACTATCGTTCCTAAGTCGAATCGGAGGCAATAAAGCCAAGCTGAGTAACGGAGTTTCCAATCGATCCAAATCCAAACGGAGTAGAATTCCATGAGTCTCTGGTTCACAACAATTCATCACGGAGAAGTGGATAAGCTGGGGTTGGCTTCTGAACTGGAGCGATTCGCTAACGACCAATGGATCGGTGCTCACTATTCGAATGACCAAGCCATTTCCACAGTTATGGACCGGTTTCGCAAAATGATCGAGCAGGAACTGGAACTGATTGAGCTGCGTGCGGAAACAGAATTGAAATGAATTGAAAAAACGCCAGAACGCCATCTGCGTATTAGCGGGGCTGCCAGTCTCGCATGTTGCCGATTACACGCACACGGTCACCAACACCGCACTTTTCATAAAGCTCTCGCGTCCACGAGTAAGCCTCTGGCATTTTCCCAACAAACGTGATTGTTCGTGGATAAACGAGTGCGAGGTTGTGGGGAAGGTCACCTATGCGTAGCACTCCCAAGAATTCGGGTGTTTGCGAATCCTCGTGGCTTGTAGGCGGGTCAGCCAATACAATTTCGGTGACTTGAGGGTCGAGAATCGCAGCATAGATCGCCAACGAAGCCGTGTAGCCTTGTCCGTATATTGCTATCGGTCCTGTGACCGGATCTTGACGAAGGAGCGAGACGGCAGAGAGCAAATCGCTGACTTGTCGCTCAGGAAGTGTTTCACCCAAAAGTGGATAGGTGCGACGCGCTGTCCAAAGGTAACCTGGACCAACGGAAGTTGCAGCGGTATTGCGCACTTCAACCGTCGCCGTCGCTAGGTAGGAGCGGATTCCAGGTCGCGACGAAGCACCACCCGCGAAAGTACTGTGAGCATCCGGCTGCACGGCCAGCGCCAAAGTGGGTACAGCCGATCGAGCCCCCGTCGGTCGCATCGTTTTGATACCGATAGTCATGCCATCAGAACTATCGAACACGTACGTTGCCGACGTACCGTTACCATCACTGCCATCCGCACGGAAATCTCTTTGACGAGGAGCTCTGTCTAATGTTGTGTACCGAAAGGTAAGCTCTCGAAGTCGTTGGATCGCAGTCTGTTGATGTGATCGCCAAGCAGCTTCGTCCGTAATGGTGGGACGGTCGGCTCGCTGCACAAGCAACTTATCGATTCGCCGCATCTCATCTTTTTCGGGCAACTTGCCACCGAAAACCAGCAGGTTCTCCTCAGGCTCGACGAAGTCCGTAACATCGTCCATAACTGGCGTGGGATCGTTCTTCAAATGCGTATTAAACCATGTAAAGATGGCTCGCCGGAGCTTTGGCGTGTAGCCATGAGGCGTCAGATCTTCGACGAGATCGAAGTGATTGCTAGCCTCTAATGCCGCATACTGATGTCGGATACGGTGAGCCACATCGCGGTAGCCATAGGGACGCCATAATACATCCTCCGAGCCAGCCGCTATAAGCAATGATCGAGGAGCAATCAAGGCACCGATGTCAGGCCAGCACCAGCGATAGTAATTAATCCAGAATGCACAGTCGCAATGGCCGTCTGTGGCCCTATCAGCGATGACGTGCTCGATACTACCGGTTTGGCAAACGGGGACCACGACCTTGACTCGCTCGTCGGCAGCCCCCAGGCACCAAGAGATTACACCGCCTCCGCTAAGTCCCGTCACTCCCATCCGTTCCGAGTCGACGTCGCCGCGAGTCTCCAAATAGTCCAGAGCTCGCATAGCATTCCAAACTTCGGTTCCGGCTGGTGTATAGCCTCTGCTAGGCCAATCCCACCGCCCATCGCGATATGTTCCATGGTGTAACCCTTGTGATTCACCAAGTTGAATTGGGTCCAGCACGAGCGCGACGTAACCATGCTGAGCGAACCAGCGTGGGTTTGCTTGGTAGGGAGCGTTGACTTTTCCTTTGGTGTGACCGCATAAATACAGAACCGCGGGCAACCGTCCTAAAGGCTTGGCAGGGCGATAGAGGTTCCCGACCACATAGGCACCAGGCAGACACTGAAAATGAACTTTTTCGACTACATAGTCGTCTCGATCGAGCGTCCCGGTAACTGTTGCATTCAGTGGCGTTCGTAGCGGCAAGGGCGATAATCCCAACATCTCTCGCCACATCTCCCTCCGTCCAGCAACTGTGGCTTTCCATTGCTCCGGTGAAAGTGGCACCGCAAGGGAGGAACTAGATACTTGTCGTGCCTCCTCTCGAGCGGAACCGTAAAGCGTGCCCCAATCGCAACGGGCAATTCGCGAAACCATCGCGCATACGCAAAACAGGAGGACGACTAAAATTCTATGGCTGTTTGGCACGATATTCTCCGATGTGTTTTGTTATTTAGCAAAGGCTGTGACTATGTTAGCTCAGAGGATAAGCGATCGACAAGCTGCTTTATGGTTTTGTCAGCATTGGCAGGAACCAAGCTAGGTTTGCGATTGCCACAGTTACGGAAATGTTTCGTAGAATGATCGCTTAGGAATTGCGGCTGATCGAATTGAGAGCTGAGAAGGAAACCAAATGAGCAAAATAAACCGGGATCCAAAAGGCCTTCCACCCGTCGGTAAGGATCTAGTCGAACAAGCAAAAGCGGAAAACTATCAGATCGTGTATGTTGTTTGCGATCAAGCTGGGGATGACGAATCCTGCGTGTCCTTCATGGCAATGACTCCGTTCCTTCCACGTCCTGGGGATCAGCTACAACTTGAAGACGGCCAGTATTGCAGCGTGATGAGGGTGTACTTTAAAGTCGGCAGGCTCGGCGACAACTTCGCGCTCGTTCCGACGGTGTACGCAACTCTTCTCCCAAGCGATGATTAGCATTGACGCCAAATGACTGAAAAACCAAGCCAGATTGAACAACAACTTGAAAAGCTTAGGCAGCATAAGCTATTTGAACAACTGTATAACCAGGAGCTCGAACTGCTTGAGCAACAGCAAAAACAGGAACTTGAAACGCTTGAGCAAGAGCGCAAACAGAAGCTTCAAACGCTTGGGAAGCTTAAGCATCCTAAGCTGTACCTTCAACAATCCATAAAGGAACTGGAACGCAATATTGCTTTTCGGACCCAACAACTTGAGCAAGCGAAAAAAGAACTGACGAAATTACGAAAACAGCTGACCCAGTTAGATTGATGATTCCACTTAATTGGTCAACCTGGATCGATCTCGACTCTGATCTAAAGTCCTATCGCCAACATGTGGCGGCAATGGCTGGCTTCTACCGGATTCGCGTAAAGCAACAG
>CAMDKL010000262.1 GCA_945900945.1 Pirellula staleyi DSM 6068 | reverse complement strand
AGGACAACCAATATTCCTCAATCCCAATTAGCCCTTTCGATTTCCATCGGTCCGAAACCGGCGAGAAATAGCTGGCCCCCAGATCTGTCCAATAGCGTCGCAGGCCGTCCAAACCAAACCGCGCGAGAATAAAACGAAAGGTCGCATTGATGGCAAAGTAAAAATCCGCCGCGCCGACTGGCTTGCTATCGGAATAAGGTAATGGGCTGATGTCTTGTTTCATTGCAACTGTAAGCTTCGCGTACTGAATTGGGTACAAGGATGGAATCGCCGCCAAGTTCACTCAGCAGATTATCAAAGTGGTTCGAGTCTCGTTGCTTTGGGAATCAAGATTCTACCCCATTCTGAGTCGCAATTGAATCCGCCAATTGAAGGAGCGCACTTGAATTCCCTTAGCAAGTACAGGAAATTGATCTAACTGTTTTTGCAAGTGCGTTCCCTACCCACCAGAATCATCAGGTATAGCATGCGACATCCCTTAGTTTCCTACCCGTCTGACGCGGACACACCGATTTCCCATTTGCCCTTTAGTCCATGCGTGGTCGTTGGCGACTTGATCTTTGTATCTGGTCAAGCCTCAGTCGATAGGACGGGGAAAATTGTGGTTGATACCTTTGAAGGAGAATTTCGTCGTTCCATCGAAAATGTCAAAGCTGTATTGAAGACCGCCGGTTCGGATCTGGACCATGTCGTTCAGACGAGAAACTACATCGGTAACGATGCCGATCTTGCCTTGTATAACGAGCTGTACCGAGAGTACTTTAACTCAGAACCGCCCGCTCGCACTACCATCGTAAATTGCCTCGGGACAGCACTAAAGTATGAAATCGAGTGTATCGCCGTGAAGCCCGTAAAAGCGTCCAATGTGCGCTAGGATGGACTCTTCGAGGTCACCGTTGGTTTCGACAACAAAACAACGGCTTTGCCCAGCCCATCGGGCCCATCCGGCTTACTGTGTCATTGCACGCCGCGTTCAATATGGCTACCAAGAATACTCTCATCTTGGAGCTTTAAGAAATTTCGAGTATTGACGTTTGCGATTCGATGCACGACCTCGGGTGGGCTTCGCTTGAGGGCTTCTACTTCGCGTTGATACGTGCTGATAAGTCGTACGATTTCGCCGTCGATTTTGGCCGCATAACTATAAAACGGCGAGTCGCTACCCCACATAAACTTGTTGGGATAGGCCGCCGCAAGATCGGCAATAACACGTCCTGGATCATGATAGTTCGTATCAAAGCGGCGCGATCGGGGGGCAATATTGGGTAGATCGCCGACGGCGCATGCGCAATGAATACAATGTGCCGAGCAGTCAAACCAAGTGTTGGGCAACTCATTCACTCGATCGAGACACTGCTTGTCGTAACGGCACGAATGAGCGGCACAAAATCGAATGTCGAGATTGGCGGCTGCAATGTCGAGGATGTCATGTGCCTGAGCCCATCTGTCACTCTCCGCGACACTGCTGTGAATCAAGAACGGGATATCCCATTCGCGTGCGAGATCAAGAAAAACTTGGCCTTCATGCGCAAGGCATTTGATATCGGATTGGATAATCGTGCTTTGAATCTTGATCCCATGAAATCGAAATTCTGTTCGCAATTTGACCAATTCCTTTGCCTGCGCATCGGTTTCACGCATCGGGTCTACCATCATAAAAGGCAACGTCCGGCGGCCTTCATTTGGGAAAAGTCGAAAGCATTCTTCTAGTAAACGCCGATTTTCAAAAGCATATGGGATAGTCTCTAAACCATTGCCAAACGCAATACCCCCGCTACGAAATTTGGACACATCCATTGCCGCATATGAGACAAATGGGAATACGATCCAATGCGTCACACCGAGTGGAATGCTTTCTTGTTGCATTTGCACGAGCTGCTGGGCATACGGAAAATCCCCATGCAAATAGAAGAGCAAATCCGCACCGATGTGGTTATGGCAATCAATCAACATGGCCCGCAATGTTTCATTCGTTAGGCTTTCCCAGTTCTCTTTGCAAAGGTCGAAAGCCTTATTTGGCTGGAGATTCTGAAACAAGACGCGAGGAACGTCGCGCGCAAAACCCAAATAAGGTTATTGTTTTTCATAGAGCCAACTTACAGGCAAAGATCGAAATCGACTTGAATATCTGCCGGTCCGGCCATCGCCCACATAATAACTGAACAGTAGACGATCTTTGTGAAACAACATGCTTGTGTAGGCAAACGTGTGGTCGAGATCGGTTTCGAGATTCCGAATATTCTCCCATGTTGCTCCTCCGTCCCGAGAGATTGCCGCAGTCAACGGAGTTCGATCGCCACCATGCCCCTTGGATTTGTCAAAAACATTGTTCCAAATGAGCAGCAAGTCCCCAGTCGAGGGAATAGTGCGAATGGTTGCGGGAGCTTCAGGGGACTGAAGCGAGAGTTGGCTCGGTGCTGACCAGTGGTCTCCTCCATCGCCCGATGTTGCGGTGGCAATGATTCCAAGTTGCGTTCGAACAATCATCAGCAGCTTTCCTGTCTCAAGCTCGACCACTTCTGGCTCCATCGCGCCTCGTTTGGGCTGATCCACTTTGTCTTTGTTTTGCCGCCATGTTACTCCACCATCATCCGATAGAAAACAGCTGCAAACAAAATGACCATTCTTGGCTACATCCTCTGACCAGGACACGGGGCACACTAGCCGTCCATTCGAAAGGACAGTAATTCTATCATTGTTCATGACGTGGTATCCCGGTCCTGGAGTCACGACGATGGGTGGCTGAAAACTTTTGCCCTCGTCGTTAGAGATACGTAAAAAAACTTTTAAGTCAGAGGAACTGTTCTTTACGAGGAAAAACATGCCTAAAGCCGACAGCTCATTCCGTTCCGCTTGCTTCGCTCCGCCGGATGAAATCATCTTAGGCAGGCGACGCAGGGTGACCGACATGACATTCTGTTTGCCGATATTTTCTTGCAACGTTTTTTCTTGGCCCCAAGTTTTACCGCCATCCCGTGAGGTCTTTGCAACTATCGAAGCAGTAGCGTGATCGGCCCCACCGCCGACAAACTGGGTAGTCGCGTATAAGAGCGAACCGTCACGAAGCACAATGACCGAACCTTCGCTGTAGCGAGGATGCGATTCCGTTGCAACGAAAACATCACTTTCGAAATTGGGTGTTGCAACCGATATTGGCAGTCCTAGGTTTTGGCGAGGCAAACTGAAACTCAGCAGGGATTGAGCCGTTCTAACGCGTACATCCACATTCGAGTCTGCCAGCCTCTCTTCTTTGACTGCATCCACATGTCGAGCCCAAGCAGCAAAGTCGGCTGCGTAAGCCCGAATGACGGGATCGTCGGAGTCGATATTCCTGGCTAAATCCTTAAGTGCTTTCTCGTCACCTAAGCAAGCCATCGCGTTTACAAAAAACGATTTCGCAATCGGTTCTTTTTCACTGTCCGCCAAACTCTGAATCTCCGGGATGTCGCGAGCTGACCCCAGAAATCCCAATACCCAAGCGGCCAGTTTTCGGAGTTCCGGATCCTCAGATTTGAGATACGCTCGCTCTTTTTCTATCGCTTGCGCACTTCCAGCTCGGCCCAACGCTGCAGCGCACATTACGCTCAGTTTCGGATTGCTTTTGTCATTCATCAACGATCGCAGAAGTTTGCCATCGCCAATTTCACCGATCTTATAAAGGCTCTCTGCTGCATGAACGCGGCCATTGGAATTTGGGTCTGCTAGTGTCTTCCATAAAATGTCTAGCGGATCGCGTTTGCCTGTTCGAACAATTTCTCGCGCCAAACCACAGCGATGCTGTGGATCGTCATCTGTCAGAAGTTTCTGTTCAAGCAGTGGGACAACTTCATTTCCTAGGCCTGCGATGGTGAGTGCTTCTGCAGCATGCATCGCAGGCCAAAACTCTGGTCCGGTCAACGCTTCGCGCAAAACCGTCAGGCACCGTTCACGAGCTTTGGGAGAAAGCTCACTAACGTGCTGCGGGTCGGCGCCGAACAGTGAAATCATACTCGTAAACCAAAAAATGACCGCTGTACCAAGATATCGCATGCCTGATCCGCTACTTAAGGTCAAAGTCTTTTTCGATTTTTGACTTGCCGCTTCCGACAACGAACTTCTCAATAGTTGACTTGGTATTGTACTTATCCGGGAGGTACTGATCCTTTCGTTTCATCCCTGCGGTTTCCGGAGGCATATCCTGACCGCCCACAATAATAGGTCCTTGATTGGCCGCTTCACGATACGCATTCACCTTGACCAAGTACTCCCCTTCGAGCAAGCCAGATTCGCCCGATAGCCGATACTGTCCGTTGGCGATTTTGCCAGACGAAGTAAAACCTCCCCCTGCGAGTGGTTGAAACGTAATGTCGCCGTCATCGATTGGCTTCCCAGCCACGCTCACTTTCCCGGAGATTTCGGTAGTAGCGGGACCAGAGTTGCACCCAACAAAAGTGATCGTTGTCGCAATTCCAATTGCGATCGAGCAATACTGCAATTGCTTTAGAAATCTACTCAACATTTTCAAACACTTCACCTTTCGCTCGACTACTCATGGCGGACAAAGTTACCTGATTGATGCTCCTTGAAAGAAATACAACGGAACCGTCCCCGCGAACAAAATTAGCGCCACCGGTATGGTAGCTGGCAGGTCCAGCAAAGGCATTACCGTTCCAATGATCATGTGTAAATGGCGGTCGTCCATTGGGAGTCGATCGGAAAGGCGCGTTGATGCCATTGATCGTTCCAATGCCATCCGAATACGAATGCCATCCACAGCAGTGATTCGTTCCAGGTCCACGACCGATAATCTCGCAAAACGCTAAAGTGTTGCTGGAGCCATCGGTAATATCCCCAAATCGAATCGCCGAATTGTGGAAAAACATACCGTCACCGTTTGACATCACCATACTCAAAGCTGGAATTCGACGTCCATGCGTCAAAGAATCGGCTACCCCCTCGTAATGAGATCGAGCCGAGTCCTCTCTTGGGTTTGAACCTGCGCAGGGATTGGTTGCACCTGTCCAATCCATTCCGTCTGTTTCCGGATTAGACGGACAGAGAAACATTGGGAGCTTTTGTAAGGAGATACAATTGAAGTTGGCAGGGATTGTTCCCGTGGCAGTGGCGCTGATTTGGTCAGCCCACTGATGGTTAAAGCCTAGGTCAAGGCGCATCTTGAGCTGGGTATTCGCCTGTTCCAGATACGGGAGCAACATAGTAGAAGTTGTGTGCCCGAGATGTAATGTTGTACCCATTGAAGTGCGACCGGGAGGAAATTTTAGGTACGTGTCATGGTAATTGTGCAACGACAGACCGATTTGTTTTAAATTGTTGGTGCACTGCATCCGCCTTGCCGCCTCGCGAGCTGCTTGCACGGCTGGCAAAAGGAGTCCAACCAAAATCCCGATGATCGCAATGACCACGAGCAATTCCACCAGCGTGAACGCCGGTTGTCGACGATTCGAAGTACGCATTTTTTCCTCACTAAAATAGTTGTTAAACCGAACGGAGAGGACCTCGATCGATGACTTCAAGATCGAGTTTCCAACATGGAGGGCGCGTTAGGCAGGAGTGCGTTGTAGCAGAAGTATTTCCCCGCGTCAAAAAAAAACAAAAAAAAGCGGACGCGACGACGTAACTCAAGTCTTGAACGGATGGCGAAATAACGAATTTTGCGACCGGCGGAATCTTAACGACCGTAGTCGGATTCGCAAGAATTTTGCCTCGTCAGCAGAATCTGTGGGTAGTTTTTGGCTCAGGAAGATTCCCGAGCTGGTGATATAACGCTGTTTTAATGGTTTCGTACTCCTTGAAACCGTACGCTTTTCTCATGGTCAATTTCGCCTTGTTGTTGAAGCCCTCCACAACC
>CAMDKL010000261.1 GCA_945900945.1 Pirellula staleyi DSM 6068 | reverse complement strand
CTGCATATACCTCTGTTGTGGCTACACCCATGACGTTACCGTCATCAGCGTACAACTCGAGGCCAGAGTTACTGGCTAAGTCTTCTCTGTAGGACTCTTTCATTCCCGACTCCAATCCGGTTTATCCCGGCGCTTTCTGTGTCCCCATTGAAGCCCGTGTCCCCATTGAAGCCCGTCTTTAATCGGCTCGCGACCGTTAAATTTTTCTAATTCGCGAAAGCGACCTTGTCGTAGACTTCGGCTCCCACCAGCTCGCTGTCTATCGCGTCCAGCAAGATCTTCCCGTCGAGTCCTTGGCAACTCGTCAAATTCCAACTGCCGTCGGTGGATCTCGTAAAGCAATCCATCGAGTGTCGATCTTGGGCAATCAAGACGTAATGTTTTAAACTGGGAATCGTTCGGTAATGTTCGAACTTCTTTCCACGGTCGTAGGCCTCGGTGGAATCCGAAAGAACTTCTACCAGCACCACGGGGTTCAGCAGGACATCACCGCTATCGGATTCAAGCTGAGGTTCGCCACAGACGACCGAAAGGTCTGGGTAGGTGTACAACCCAGTCGCTTGAATCCGAAGCTTCAAGTCGCTCGGGAAGACTCGGCATGGCTTTTTCTTGAGTTGGTCCCGTAGATGGGAGCCTGCGTTAAGAACCATCAAGTTGTGATTGGCCGACGCGCCCGCCATGGCGAACATCTCGCCACGAAAGTACTCGGACCGAAACTCGGCTTTTCTTTCGCAGTGCAGGTACTCTTCAGGGGTTATGTAATGCTTGGGGACTGTTGACATAAAGCGTCTTCCTAAGAAATCCGAGATCCGATTCGTACGTCGAATTATAGCCGATAACCGCGGTCCCGGCTCATTCTTCCGGTTCGGCTCAATGAGCTCTTTTCCCTGATTGCGTTAAAGATAATCGGTGAAATAGTAGACCGCGTGGTTTTGGTTGAGATAGCCATACCATTCATCGAATCCTTGGCGATTGGGTACACCCGTTGTGCCGGCTTCCGAAAATAAGGATCGGATGGATCATGCCATATAACGACCCACAAATATGCAGGACAGCAACCTCGCTAGGATCGAAAACTTCCGCACGCGCAAGTCTAGCCATTCCCGAGCGTCCCAAGAATAAGAATTCTTTTTGTTTTTCTGCCGATATCACCTTGACAAGAGAGAGAGAGGGAGATTTTGTGTGTGTGAAATCGCAAAATAAACTGTTTGCAAAATGCATGGCAAATTGTTTGCAAAATTGCGTATCCAAAGTGAGGTTTAGGCTTGGTTTTGATTTTCTAACTTTCATATTTTCTCCCAAAGGAGAATGCGATGCGGTCCAAACGACTGTGGGGTTTTACATTGGTTGAGTTGCTGGTGGTTATCGCCATCATAGGGATTCTGGTTGGGCTTTTATTGCCAGCGGTCCAAGCAGCCCGAGAGGCTGCGCGGCGAATGCAGTGTTCGAATAATCTCAAACAGTTGGGCTTAGCGATGCACAATCACGAGTCCGCTTACCGGAAACTACCTTACATGCGGTTTAATGGAGGTGCCGCTGGCCATACAGTGTGGGCAGTGGTCCTTCCCTTTATCGAGCAGAGCAATGCCTATGCACTTTGGACAAACAACCTTCCAGGAATGCCTGCCCAGCAAGGTGGTATGAATGTCTACAATACGCCAGCCACGTTTCCGACAATGGTCCAAGCTCGGGAGTTCGTCGTGCCCACCTATTTCTGCCCGTCTCGGCAGCCAAATCGGGTGAGCGAAGTTTTTCGCGATTTTCGAGGCGCTTCGGGCGACTACGCAGTGAGTAATGGCAACGGAAATACAGATGGGTGTAATGCCGCAACCTACAATGGTGCTTTTGGTCGAAAGGTCGCAAGTGAAACCAAAGGGCTTTCGTTTGGCAGCATCACTGATGGTTTAAGTAATACATTCTTTGTCGGCGAGAAGCAGGTTCCCGTCGACATGTACGGCAAGTGGGAGATCGATTTCACGATGCATAATGCTGACGGTTGCTGGGCGATTTCACGTGCAGCCGGTCCCACAGCACCCTTCGCGTTGACCTCCTTAGATCGAACGTTAAACAGGTTTGGCAGTTTACACCCAGGAGTTGTGCAATTTGTTCTCGGCGATGGCTCGGTTCAGGCCATTAGCAAACAAGTTGCCGGAACGGTGCTTGAGCGACTTGCAGCGCGTAACGATGGCCAACCAGTTCCTCCTTACGAATAGTTTCAACCGGCGTTAAGTGGTGTCGTCGCTCTGAGATTTGGAACTTGATGCTAAAACATTTCGATAGAAAGTTGTCAATGATGAAATATGGGAAGTCACTGCTGGAAAATTGCGCAGCTACTCTGGGCTTGGCATTGCTCGTAGGCTGCGGTGGTGAAAGACTTTACCCGGTGGCGGGCATTGTGACATTGGAGCACGGAAAACCAATGCCAAGCGGCATGGTTGCTTTTGAAATGCAGGTCGGGGAGAAATTTGTTATGGCGAGGCAACCGATCATTGACGTAGGTCTAGACATGATATGATTTGAGATACCGTGTTCGGATTTCACCAACCAGTTTTTTAACAATCCAGTTTTTTAACAATAGAGTGAAGGCTTTAGCAATGACGCAGCATGATCGGCGGACAATCTTGAAACAGGCATGTGCGGGAATGGGGACGCTCTCGACCCTCAACATGATGGCTCTGTCAAAGGCAGCGGGAGCAAATGAGAAGATCGTCATGGGAGCGATTGGATGCGGAGGTCAAGGGACCGGATTGCTTAAATCGTTTGCAGAAATGAAAGGTGTCGAACTCGCTTATGTATGTGATCCCGATACCGAACATGCCAACAACGCTGCCAAGGAAATCGAGAAAATCAGCGGCAAGGCACCCAAGATCGTTAAGGATCTGCGGCAGGTTCTCGATGACAAGTCAGTAGATGCGGTGACGGTTGCCACGCCCGATCATTGGCACGCTCCGGCTGCCATTCTTGCATGCGAGTCAGGCAAACATGTTTACGTCGAAAAACCATGTTCCCACAATATTCGAGAAGGCCGATTGCTGGTCGAAGCTGCACGGCGAAACAAACGCATCGTTCAGCATGGTACTCAAAGTCGTAGCGACGGGTTGATTACGCAAGCCATCCAATTATTGCGAAGCGGCGTGATTGGCGACGTCCTCATGGCTAAGGCTTGGAACGTTCAGCAGCGAAAAAACATTGGTAAGTCGCCCCCCAGCGATCCTCCAAAAGGCTTTGACTATGATCTCTGGGTTGGACCTGCACCGTTCGCCCCCTTCCAGAAGAATCGACACCACTATTCATGGCACTGGTGGTACGACTTTGGCACGGGCGACGCCGGAAACGATGGCGTCCATGAGATCGACATCGCGCGCTGGGGTCTTGGCGTGGAAACTCATCCATCGTCCGTTTCGGCAATGGGTGGCAAACTCTTCTTCGACGACGAGCAACAGTTCCCAGACACGGAGTTCGTGGTTTTTGACTATCCCGGCAGCGGTAAAGTTGGAGAACGTCGGCAACTGTGTTTTGAAATGCGTCTCTGGTCTCGCTATGGCCTCGAAAACATTGATAATGGAAACGCATTTTACGGCACCAAAGGATGGATGCTGTTAAGTAAGCGAGGTGTCTTGAAAGTCTATGGGGCGGACAAGAAGCCGATTCCAATCGAAGGAGAGCCAACGAAAATCCCAGGGCACCGAAACAACTTCATCGACTCTATTCGAAGCAATGTGCAGCCAAACGCACCGATCGAAGTCGGACACTTGTCTTCGACACTGTGCCATCTTGGTAATATCGCTTCGCGAGTTGGTCGATCTTTGCGCTTTGACCCAACTTCTGAGAAGATTATCGGCGACGAAGAAGCGAATCGACTCGTGAGTCGTACTTATCGCAAAGACCATTGGGCGATTCCTAAGGGCGTTTGATTAAATTAAAGTGGGATAGGCTTCCAGCCTGTCTCCACAGTGTCCTTAAAGGCTGGAAGCCTATCCCACTTACCTAGTCGAGATTACCTCATGACTTTTTACAAAACGATAGCTCTGCTATTAATTGCTCCCTGTGTTACGGCCAGCATGACGTCACAAGCAGTCGAGCCTTCGGTGTCGTTTCTGGAGAAACCTGGGCAAGTGGAGATTGTCATCGGAGATCAGCCTTTGGCAACTTACTTCTACGAAGACGAGAATATTACGCGGCCTCACTTCGCCCACCTCCGGGCTCCTGGCGGAGTTCAAGTGACACGCAATCACCCTCCCATTGAAGGAAAAGACGAGACCGATCATGCAACTTTGCACCCAGGTCTATGGCTCGCCTTTGGTGACCTCAGCAAGGCGGACTGCTGGCGCAATAAAGCTCGCGTTCGACACTCGAGTTTTATCGACAAACCGACCGGCGGCGCTGGCTCTGGATCATTTTCCGTTCGAAACCAGTATTTGGCCAACGATGGCCGTCAAATCATTTGCCAGGAAACGTGTCGCTATACCTTCATGAGTCGGCCTGCTGGCCATTTGATAGTCTGGGACTCCGAATTCAAGTCTGCAGATGGAGACTTTGTATTTGGAGATCAAGAGGAAATGGGGCTAGGAATTCGGGTAGCGACTCCCCTGGGTGTTAAAAAAGGCGGACAAATTACCATCAGTTCAGGCGAGAAGAATGAGAAACAAGTCCGCGGTAAGTCGGCAGCTTGGTGTGACTATAGCGGGACGATAGACGGACGCCATCTAGGCATCACTCTCATGCCCAATGCAGGTAACTTCAGGCCGTGTTGGTACCATGCACGAGACTATGGATTTGTGGCAGCCAACCCGTTTGGGCGGAAGGCGTTGACGAAAGGTGAATCAAGTGAGGTTGTCGTCAAGAAAGGCGAATCGTTTCGTATCCGGTTCGGAGTATTGCTTCATGCCTCGTCGAGCGACAATCCTATCAACATCGCAGAAGCGTACAATGATTACTGCAACATTCCCGCAAATCGGTAGCTTGCATTTTCGATTCGCAACGAGAGGATTCACCGTGATGGAAAAGTTTAATAGTGTCGTATTACGATTCGCTCTCTTTGCTGCAGTAACCATCCATTTGTGCGATATGCCCGCAGTAGGCCGACAGGGAAATGCATTACCTGCGGACAAGGAGTTTACCAACTCGATTGGAATGAAATTTGTTCGAGTCGAGCCCGGTCGATTCCGAATGGGTTCGGAAGATGCCGACTTGCCACCCGAGGTATTGGTTGCCAATGAAGCTGATGGTGGTGCGGTTTGGCTGCCAAAGAAAGGGGACTATGACGAACAGCCAGCCCACGGTGTGACGCTCTCGAAACCCATTTACGTGGCTGCATTCGAAGTAACCAATCAGCAATACGAACAGTTCGACCGATTGCATGCTCATGTTCGGGGCAAGATGGGATTTTCCATCGACAACGACGAAGCGGTCGTGTTTGTCAGTTGGCTGGAAGCAAAGGCATTTTGCGATTGGCTTTCGAAAAAGGAGGGATTGCCCTATCGACTGCCAACTGAGTCAGAATGGGAATACGCTTGCCGCGCGGGTACAGCGACCATTTTTTCGACTGGATCATCGTTACCAAGTGAAATGGTAAAAAACCCAAATAGCAGTTGGTATCCTCTCCCGCAACGAGGCAAGGGAAGGTCCGAGGTTGTTCCATTGCACGTCGGCAAGACACCGCCAAACCCTTGGGGGCTTTATGACATGCACGGCAACGTTGAAGAATGGTGCTACGACTGGTATGGCCCTTACGAGGCGACGCAACAGGTCGATCCAGTCGGCCGACAAGATGGTGACTTCAGAGTTAGTCGAGGTGGGAGCCATGCTACTTTCCCGTTCTACCTGCGTTCTGCCAACCGTATGGGTACGTTGCCCGAAGACAAGAGTTTAGTGATCGGTTTCCGCGTGGTTCTTGGCGAGATGCCCACCACTCGACCA
>CAMDKL010000260.1 GCA_945900945.1 Pirellula staleyi DSM 6068 | reverse complement strand
CGATGCACACGGAGCCGCCGAGAACGCCTGACTTGAATGGAACAATCACTTCGGCGGCCCGGTGATCGTGGCCGTTAACTGTTGTTTACTTCTAGGTCGAACCCGCAGGAGTACGACGCTACTACAGTTGATGAGTTAGCCATGAATCCAGCCTCAGTCCAACCTGTGGAAGTGGCGTGTCGGAGGGAATCGGACGGATTCATTGGCCTCAGGGTGTACGTTTGCCTAATGCGATGGTGACTCTTCCAAAGATGATTTTTGCATTTCGGAACCGACCCGTTGATTTTCAATTTCGATACGTTTAAGTTCGGATTCGACGCGTCCGACTGTCTCCCTCGATTCCTCTAGCACTTTGTCAACGTTAACGGCGTTGTCACGGCGGACCATTGGCGCCCAGACGAGCAGCAGCCAGCCAAGCAAAACTACGAAGGCTATAGCAGAAAAATACTTTTTGACTGCGATTGTTGTCACGCAATGTTCCTGCTGGATTATGGGCTCATACTTAAATGTCTAAATTCCTGTTATAGTATCAGCCTGTCAATTGGCAACCAGGCGAACGTCCGTTTCGCATCGGACGATCGTATCGCAAGCAATGGAAGAAGTTATTTGGCGGGAATCAGACGCTTGCACAATGGATGGGATTAGTAATTGCTACGGTAGCTGCTAGTTTGCTGGCTATTCCGATCCTGCAGGAGTACGCCTCCTACCAAAGGACAGACACAACTGTGAAATCGAAGCGGCAGCACGCTGTTGCAATTATGAACTACAGGTCCTCCTCCGTATGCTCAAGTCGTTGCGGCAATTGCGAAATCGGGCGTGGAGTCAGGAGTTCAATGCAATTGCTTCGGAACCCAAAATAGCCGAAACCGATCGTTACAGCACAATAAAGCAATATCGACATTCTTAATCGATTTTGTCGTCAAGGGACTATCAACGCAATTCATTGACGAGTGCATAGCAACATAATGATTCCACTCACTTCAAGCCGCGATCGACCATTAGCGGAAAGAACCAGCCACACCGCGAAAGTGGCTCGATTCTCAACCGCGTTCCACACACAACTCGATTTTGTACAGCGATGAATACACGACACTCGCTAAGGCGGAACCTGCGGCATGTCTGATAGATTTTCACAAAATGTAACTGCGGGAGGCCCGGTTCGGATTCGCCTGTTCAAATTCTAAAAGTCTCCAGTGACTTCCCCGCCTGCCCGTGTGATGAGTGCACGCCATGTCGACAGATCGATTTGACTGCTAACGGATCGAACTGAGCCATCCAGCAATGACGCGTTGATGATACCAGCATGGTAGCTTCGCGGAGTAACCGCGGCGTAGGTCATTCCAGTGTTGCTAGTGCCTTCCCTGACACTGGTGAAATCGATGTCATATACCATGCCACCATTTGCGTACGGCACCTTAGTGTTTGGAGCAAAGACCCCAGTGAAACCCGTTTGATGCGAACGCGCGTCCGTCCATTCGGTATGACCACTATCAGATTTGAAACTGCCGCCGTATCCCGAAACAGTCGTTGGACCAGAAGGTATGGGTGCGTTGGCAGTACTTGGAGTTCCACTCTCGCGAAGGTATGGCTGAAAGGTTTTTACCTCGGCGAACCCAACCGTGTTGCTCGTTCCATCGGTAAAGCCATTGAAGCCGTGTCGACTATTAGCGGAGAAGGCACCGTTCCCGCTCTGTTTCGTGGTAGGATCGTAGACAAGCCAGGTGCCGACGTTCGCACCATAATTTATCGGAAACCAGAGGATCGTTCCGTCGACCCTTTCACGGTCGTTCACTTCGGAAGGGCAGCGGTATACCGGCACCTTCATCGAAGTGATTTGAACACCATTGATCACTTGGCTGGCATCCTTGTACGAGACGTCGAAGTTAATTCCGTTGTAGATGTTGCCCTGTTCGAGGTAGGGCAACAGTCGCGACTGGATGCTCCAACTGTCAAACGGAATCGTCGGTTGTAGAACAACGCTTGCAGGCAACTGCTTTCGGACATCATGAAAGTTGTGGGTAGCAAGAGCGACCTGCTTCAGATTATTCGAGCACTGCATTCGCCGGGCTGCCTCACGCGCTGCTTGCACCGCTGGTAAAAGTAATCCAATCAAGATGCCAATGATCGCAATTACAACTAAAAGTTCGACAAGGGTAAATCCACTTCGCAACTGGGCGCGGTGCGCTTTCGAAGCGGGGAAATGGGAAAAACGCCTCAACAACATGCGTAAACTCCTAAAAAACCAGGGAACGGACAGCCCGCAAGCTCGAGATGAGCTGCAGTGAACCGAGCGTGGCTGGCTGAGGAAATCGATCGGTTGAAAGAGACAGATTCCAATCGCTTGCTGCTTAGTCGGGTGATCCCGGTTACTACTGAGAATCAATATCAAGAGCAGTATTGGGGAATTTGAATCTGATGTCAATAATGAGTCGGTATTTTCGCATCAGAAATTGCGAAAATTGACGTCATCGATTGTTAGCAGGTTGGAAGTTGGCTGCATGTCGAAGGACGGAGAGACTGAATCTGAAACACACGTAGGAAGCAATTTTCGTAGGCTAGAATTGCTTTGCAAAAATCTTAAGATCATTTCGTTCAAAGAATTATGCCGTTGCGGGGACGAGGTCTGGATTGAAAATGAAGGAGAGATCTATCGACTTCGAAAAACGCGACAAAGCAAACTGATCCTGACTAAATAGCCATTAGCTACTTCAGGTGCGACCCTAGAAAAACCTTCGCCGGGATGGAGTACGACGCTTTCCACAGTTGATGAGCTAACAGTGCATCCTGCCGAATCTAGGAATCTAGCCGCTAGGTACAACCTTGTGGAAATCGCAGAAGCCTGTCGGAGGGAAGCGAAATTATTCATATTGGATGGCCGGAATCCAGCCTCAGTCCAACCTGTGGCAATGGTAACTGTTGTTTGCTCAGTTAACCATTTGGTAATCTCACTGACACCGAATTTGGGAATATGCAAGCGGCATAACCTTGTGGAAATCGCAGAAGCGTGTCGGAGGGAAGCCTGCAGGGATCGCACCCGCTTGCATTCAACTGATTTCCAGTGCGCACATTCATGCGATTGCTACGCCGTTTTTCGTCGCTCATCCGCAGTCTGGAACGCTTGAATGATTTCAGGTTCCGCAAGTAGCCTGAGCGACCAGATACCGAAACGATGTGGACAATTTTCCGTTAACAAAATCCACTGCCCCACAAACTAGGAGAATAGCAACAAACACTGATTGCGTGGCGGCCATCGTAATGAGCGCAGTTGCAGGGCGAGCAAGTCGTGGTTTGGCTATATCGACGATGTCAAAAGTCGAATCGATGTTCGTGGTTGGAGCGGCATATGGGTTTGAATCAATCAGCGGTAGTTTCTCCGAGGCTCAACTTGTTGTTATCCAAATCTGGGACTGTTATCCCTGAAGTTTGGGGAGTTACGCTTCTCCCTCAACTAGCGTGCTCCAGTCTATCCGATCCAGCGGTCGTAGTCGAATCGGCCAGAGCCAGTGTCCACAGTGTTGTTGCCGTCAATCCTGTAGAAGCGTTAGTCGCTGGCTTCGGCTACTTCCACATGTGGATGGGAAGATTGCGGCTAGGGAAAAGGCGTAGACTTGATGTGCCATTGCCAGGATGATTTCGAGCCCGAACTCGCTGCGACCGAGTGCACCTGGAACGACACCGTACTTTCCATTGGGAGCCCGATAGATATGGTAAGCGACCCAAAGTGCCTGGCCGGCTTCGATGCGAATAATAGGCCGAACATGCGAAAGCGAGCATGTGCTAAGATCGACACCGGCGGGATAGATATCCTCGTGCCGTTTCGCCTTGGCAATTTTCTCGTCTGTTTTGATCCGTCCAGAACGAAGGGGCTTTCTCTTTTCCTTGTTCTTCCGGTCCAAATCCTTTTGTCGTTTTTTTCGATCTTCAGCGGATCTAACGGAGTACGGAACTGGAAGCTTGGGAGGAAGCGTTTCGTTGAGCTTTTTCTCCAACGATTTGATGCGTTCCATTGCCTCTTTAAGCAACACAATCAACTGCGCATGCGTAAGCTCTTCGAACTTCGGTTTGTCTTTCGTGCCTGATGGTTCGTCCATCCCGCCGTATTAGCATAATCCCCAATCAATTTCCGCCACAGTTTCTGTACAACGAATAGTTACAAACTAGTTTGGATACTCAGCGACGTAGATTGCTTTGACTTGTGTGTAATCGTAAAATGTTTCTTCGCAATTGACGCCACCGCCGGGGCCACCCGAAATGCCTTGGCCACCGTATGGCAAGCCGTAGGCAATCGAGTTGTGGCAATTGACTTGACAGGTACCATCCCGGAACTGCTTAGCCAAGGACACACCACGTTGAATATCCTTTGTCCATACACTGGCCCCGAGTCCATACGGTGAGTTGTTTGCGAGTTGCAAGGCCTGTTCGGCAGAGCCGATCGGACAAATGGTTGTGAACGCATGAAAGACTTCGGCAGGATTGCAGTCGATGCCTGGACGAGTGCGGTAGAGGGCAGGCTTTAAATAATAGCCTTCGCGACCTTCGACTTGCGCAATGCCTCCGTTTAAGACGGCTTCGCCACCTCGATCGATCGTTTCTCGTTGGGCTTGGAGTATTCGGGAGTGTTGTGTCGAATTCACCACTGCGCCGAGTTGAGTCCCTGCATCCGCTTGATAACCTATCTTCAGTTCCGAAAAGAAGACTCGCTGGGCCTCGATGAAGTCATCGGCAATTGTTTTATCGACGAACACACGGTGAACGGTACAACACGTTTGGCCGAAGTGTTGGTTGGTATAGCGACCGATCATGCGTGCGACAAGTTCGGGGTCGGCATCGGCAAGAACGATTGCGGCTCCGTTTCCCCCCATTTCACGCTTCATGCGAGTGCCGTGCTGGTCGCAAGTGCGCATGATCCATTGACCGACTCCAGGCGAACCGGTGAAGGAAATAAACCGCACTCCCGGATGCTCAGCTAAGCATTGGCCCGTTATTTCACCTCGACCGGGAAGGACGTTGATGACGCCGGGAGGGAAGCCAGCTTCTTCGGCCAGCTTGCCGATGTACAGGGCAGATAGGGGCGTGTCTTCTGCAGGTTTGATCAGAATACAGTTTCCCGAAAGCAAAGCAGGAAACATGAACCAAGCGGTAAGTACCAGCGGATAGTTCCACGGAATAATTCCGGCGACCACTCCCCAAGGTTCGCGGAACGAATAGCCTTTAATTCCGATGGCAACCTGACACGCTTCGCTTTCTCCCATTTGCGCATTCCTAGCGACACGGCAAAAATATTCGGCGCATTCACGAATCTGCGTGAAGTCCCCTTCAGCCAACTCTGACACTTTGCCGCCATCTCGGATTTCACAAGCCAATAGAACATCGCGGTCGCGATCACAGAGTTCGACGAGCCGCATTGCCAATCGACAACGCTCTTCAATGGTCGTGTTTTTCCAGCCATTTCCCGCAGTGCCATGAAAAGCTCGAGTGGCCGCGTCCACGGAATTGGCGACCTCGGCGTGGCCCATTTCACAGACTGTCGCCAGTATTTCAAGCGAGCCGGGGTCGGACGTTTCAAACGTGACGTTCATCATCCCCTTAACGCTTCGGCCGCCAATAATACCACCCAACGGCTTGCCACCGTTTTTGCAAAACTCCGTGAACTTAGTCGGCGAATCAAACGTGACAGCAGTAAATGCACGAATTTCGGTGGCAGCAGTGGACATGGTGTCGCTTTCAAATGGAAAGGATGTTTAAAAAACGGGGAGCTTTGGCGAAAACCGATCAGAATAGCATACAGAATTCGAATCGGAGCGTTATAGGACCTCCGAGAAATTTCGGATGCAATCTAAGTAGTCCACGAACCGTACCGTTCATTGGTGACGGGTGTGACCGTCTATTCGGGTTGTCAGGATGCGATAGACCAAATGCAGTTGCAAGCTCCCGAAGCGTTGCGGTCGTTCGGCGATGGGCAAGGTATGCTGCCAAATCACGCCCGGCAGCAGTGGATCGTTTCGACTGATAGCTCGACGGCGATGCTTTATAATAGGCAGCG
>CAMDKL010000259.1 GCA_945900945.1 Pirellula staleyi DSM 6068 | reverse complement strand
GGCGCTAAAGCAATTCGAAAAACGCTAGCGATATGAAAATCCACGATTCGAAACAACATTTAGCATTGCGGACAGATCCATTGTATCGCTAGCATTTTTCGAATTGCTGTGGATTCGTTGGTACGTTTTTATTGGCCGGTTGCCTAATGCGAGCGTTGTGTACCCGCGACAATCAAGAAGTCGTCTCTGAAAGCGACCTGTAGAGCTGAAATACGGCTTGCCACTTCGTTCAGAATGCGGTGGTATGGTATCGCTATTGGATTGAAAGACGGTATCCCTGTTCCTAGCTGCTAGATTCCCGAATTCGGAAGGATTCCGGCTAACTCATCGACTATGGCAATTTCGTACTCCTGCAGGATCGGACTAGCCAGCAACCTAGCGTCTTGCAGCAAGCCACAGGTTGGACCATCCCCATTGTGGACGTTGGCTCCGACCGATTCGACTACGCCAGCTAGATCGGATAGACTAGAGTTCGCTGGTTGAGGGGGGAAGCGTAACTCTCCAAACTCCAATGACAACCGGCCCAAACCGGGATAATTACAAGTTCGTTGGACTGAAAATGGAACAACCTCTCCACACCTGCATTACGAAAGCAGTGATCGCCAACGGTGACCAACTCCGAACAGGACCGAAATGGATCACGTCACGCCGGGGACGCCTGAAACTTTACAAGGATCGACTTGAGTGTGGTGATTGGGCGATACGATACGAGGACATCCGAGAGGCCGTCCTTTCATCGTTCCGATCTCCAATACTTCGCATTCCTGGATACGTCCTCACCGTACGAACAGACACTGAAAAATACCACTTCGGCTTGAATGGTTGGCGTTACTGGCAAAGCAACCTCCCCTTTCCTGTCAAACGCCAACAGGCCAAGCTGAAGATGTCGCCGATAAGCATCCTCGCCCGTGCGGTGCTCATAGGGTATGTAATCTACGTCGGATGGAGTTGGGTAAGTTCCAGTTGATTCACGCGAAGTAGCCGCAAGCTCTTTCAATTCACATTTGGACATGGCGCGAAGCCAGCCATCGTCCGCTTCCACAGGTTGGACTGAGCCTGGATTCGCTGCAAGCTCATCAACTGTGGAAAGCGTCGTACTCCTGCATACAGACCATCATTGATAACTACGCGCGACAATACCATTGGTGATCTTGGCAGTGTGGCAGAAAGGGGACGCAGCTCAATTCGATTGGGACGACCTGTTTAGTTCTGACTCATAACTGTTCGCCCTGTGGCATGGGTACACTATAAGCGTGTGCAAGGTCTTTTGAACTCGATCAGACTGGTAATTATGAGAACAATCCGCATAGCAATTCTACTTGTCATGGCTTCATTGGTATCTGCGACATCGGCTAGCCAAGTTGTGACAGAGACAATTACGCTCGATCTGTGGCCAGGTGGCGCTCCAGAGCAAGCAGGTTTTGTTCCCGAGGCTGAGCAGGAGACGATCAAAGATGACGGGCTTAAACGTCTGAGCCACGTGAGCCGTCCTACAATGACTGTCTACAAGTCTTCTCAAGCCAATGGTACTGCCATTCTGATTTGCCCTGGCGGCGGGTACCAAGGACTTGCAATCGAACATGAAGGCACACAAGTTGCCGAGTACCTGAATAGCCTGGGCGTAACTGGAATTGTACTCAAGTACCGCGTGCCGCGTCGCGACCCGGAGAAACCCCACGAAGCCCCCTTGGCCGACGCAATTCAAGCTTTAAAGCTGATTCAAACGCAAGCGGTCGAGTTGGATATCAAGCCAGGTCGAGTTGGCATGCTCGGTTTTAGCGCTGGTGGAAATCTTTGCGTGATGACTGCGCTGCATGCGCCGCCAGCTTTATGCCCGAACTTCATCATACCGATCTACCCAGCCTATCTGACTCAGCCCAATAACAACTTTGCGCTTCGACCTGAGATCAAAGTAACTAAAACTGCGCCGCCAGCTTGCCTTATCCACGCGGACGATGATCGCATCACGGCGGCTGCGAGCGCTCTACTTTACTTGGAGTACAAGAAGCAAGGAATCCCTTCCGAACTACACATTTATTCTAAGGGCGGACATGGCTTTGGAATGAAGCCCAACGGATTACCCGTCAACCAATGGCAGGTCCGCGTAGCCGACTGGCTAGGCGCGAACGGTTGGCTCGCACCGTAGCTCCTCGGTTCCGGCAAACTCGCCCCGAAGCCAGGACTTCATAGTCTCGCACCGGTCACCCAATTCGGTGGGTCCAACCTCCAACACGCTTCAGGAACTTTGGAAGCGTCGTAGCAGCAAAAGGGCGTCCGCCGCTTTCACTGGTTACCGGAACGAATGCGGCGAGAACTCGGGCATGTTTGTCCAGAAGGTCATGACAATCTGCAGGGTGGGATTCACGGGTAGCTTCGTCATCCGTATTATTCTGAAGGCGGAAGAGTAAGTTCGGCATACGACGATTGGCTTTTTTGAGTAGTGCTATTTTTCGCCGGTGATTCTTGAGAATGGTTCCCCCGCCACTCAATCTGAGAATAATTCAGTTAACCAAAAAGGCAACTAGCACTGCAATAATGAAAGAGCAAATAACGGCAAGAAGCAACAAGGCTCCTCCCGCTCCTAATTTCTCTAAACCATTCGAGATTGGGACCGACCAATGTGACTGACACCAGCGATGACAAAGGAAAAATCCGATCCAGGACGAAATGATTGTCGAAATGAAAATGGACTGCCAGCAGTACCGTGACGTGACATGAAGCCGACAGAGGGAGATGACCATACTCGGAAAGAAAGCTCCGGCCCAGCATAAAGTGAAAATCAGTCTATCGAACTCGAATCCAGGCTTGAATCTAGTGAATCCAGAAAGAGTTGGGAGCAACCCATATGATGCGAAGAGCACAGCGATACAAGCTATCAATTGACAGCATCGAGGAAATGGAAAATTTAATTGCCATGCTTAAGTTCCCGTAGGTTTCTTTGATCGGATGCGCCCATATGTATTACCAAAATTTTGTTCATCGTCACCTCAGTCTTCGCTTGAATACTTCGATTCCCTCCAAGACGCTTCTGCGATTTCCACAAGGTTGTGCCTAGCTGCTAGATTCCGAGATTCGGCAGGATTCATGGCTGGCTCAGACATCAAGTCTAGTCAACGTGTAAGGGGCAGATGAGAGGACCGGGTCTCGTGGTCCTTGCGACGCTTCAGGAATTTTAGTGGCTTTAAACCGTTCCCGCGTCAGTTTCGACTCGCGATGTTTTGGCCACGGAGTTTTGGAAGCCATTGAAACTTGGATTGTATCGGTTTGGCCACCTGATTCGAAGCGATTGAACCCAAGATCGCCAACACCGCCAATGCACTGTAGACTATTGGATACCCATGCTTTGTGAAGTCGATGATGCCACTTCGCTCGCTTGAGTGAAGGTCATTGTAGGTGTTTCCCGGTTCCAGTTTCATGGTTCCTGGAAACGCAGTGATCGCCATTGTCGCAATCGCATAATATAGAATCGCGCAAACCCCTCCCATCAACGGTTGTCGAAACAGACATGTACCAAGAACCGCGAGCGAATACATTAGCGAGTGGATCATCGGCATGCGGGCCACATAGGCATAGCTCATTCCCTCGGTCATCATTCCTGTTCGAATAGGTGCATTCCACGAAACAAGGATCGTTGAACCGTCCATGACCAGCAGCACAGCAAAGAGACCAACAAGAAACTTATTCCAAAACCACATTGAATGGGAAATTGGACGGGAGTTCCTAAATCCACCCAGATTTGAGCCCAAGTCCGAAGAGTAGAGGCGGGATCGTCGAGAATCAAGATGGCGGGACGATGAGCCAGAGCAAGTCCCAATCCAAGTTTCACCGACTGCCCTTTGGACAGTTTGCAAATCTTCGTCTGCTTTGGTATCTTAAACCGTCCAAGGTAGTCGTGCGCTAACGCCATATCCTAAGTCGGATAAAACGGAGCCAAAAATCGGCAGAAAGTGGCGAGAACTCGTACATGTTTGTCCAGAATGTCGTAACAATCTGCACGGACGAATCTACGAAAACAAGTGCGACCTCTCGCTGGAGTGTAAAGCGAGGAACTCCCTTCGGCAGTGAGACGTGGGTCGAGCGCGCCGCCTCGACCTCGAATTGACATTGCCTCCACGTGGACGCCCCAGGGTACGAAGTCTACCCGAGCGCGGCAACAATGACTTCGTGACACCTTTGTTTCCTTCGATTGAACGAAACGGATAAATTGCCATTCCTCGACGACTTAATGGATCGAAAGAAGGGCGGAGCGGAAAAAGGTTCATTAGTTCATACTGATCTCGCGTTCTATGAACGCGAGTACTTGCGTTTGACGTCGGCACTGGCAATGGCAATGGAGCAGAGCGATTTGCCCGATGAGCCCGCTGGCGCTGGGATTCTCAATGAATTGCTGGTACAGCTTCGATTGAACGGATTGGACAGCTATAATGCGAACCCGGGATGTTACCAAAACAATCCATTTTTCCAACCCATGCGAGACACTCCATGATTCGCTCTTTTATTGTTTTGATACCGCTTGTTCTGTTTATGACCTCGTCAATCCATGCCGATGGATGCGTCATTACAATATTCGCACGCGATGGAATGCAGGGCTCGAGCGGAGATGCTCATTGAAGATTCCTATGAAACCTGGCCTACAAGTTGGAGCTGTTGGAAGCTTGACATGGATCGTGGATGCCTCAATGGTGATTACGCTTGGCGGAGATTCACGAGCGACGGTGTTCTCAACTCCCAATATGATCTTGCTCATGGAACGGGCTGCACGCGAAGTGCTTCGCGAGTTTCTTGAACCGGGCGAAGAGTCGGTGGGCATCGACGTGAATGTTCAGCATCTTGGCGGTGCTCCGCTGGGAGCGACTGTGCGAGGGATTGCGAAAGTGACGGCAATTGACAATCGGCGTGTTAGCTTCGACGTCGAAGCCTGGGTGGGCGGTCGCCAAATCGGGAGCGGTAAGCATTCGCGGGCAATGGTGTTGGTCAGTCGCCTCGTGGAGAACTTAGCCAAATTATCAAAGACCGAGGAATATGCCATGAACCTTCATGCGAACACAGGTGCACTGCCTCGTTTTCAAACATTGATCGTGGAAATTCACGATCGTATTGCAACTGTGACCTTGAATCGACCGAAGTCTCTCAATGCAGTCAATGTTGAAATGACCGGCGCACTTGAACAATTGATTGCTTGGTTGCACGGGCATCCCGAGGACGTGCGCATCGTCCTATTGACGGGCTCGGGAGAAAGTTTTTGTGCTGGAGATGATGTCAAAGAGCTTCGAAATCTTTCACTGTCCGTGGCGAGAGCGCTTAGCCATCGGCAAGCGGAAATGTACTTAGCCTTCGAGCGTTTGCCCCAGCCGATTATTGCGTTGGTCAATGGCGATGCGCTCGGAGCGGGGTGCGTCGCAGCGTATTCGTCCGATTTACGAATAGCCTCGCATGCTGCACGATTTGGTATGCCCGAGATAACATTGGGATGGCCGCCTGGTTATGGTATCGCACAATTGACGGCGTTGGTTGGCAAGTCGAGAGCCTTGGAACTTTGCCTCATGGGTGAGCCGATAACTTCATCGCAAGCTTTGGATTGGGGATTGGTGAGTGAAGTCGTTTCGGGGGCTTCGCTTCGGAAGCGAGGAATGCAGATTGCAGAACGGATGTTACAGATGCCAGCGGCCGCCTTACGAGAGACTAAGCGACTGGTTCACCTCGACGAAGGGAACCAGCCCATGGTATCTCATCGCGCCGACACCGATGCGTACATTCGATGTCTAGAGCTACCCGATGCACAAGAAGGGCTCGCAGCCTTCGCGGAGAAGCGCAAGCCCAAATTTGATGGACGGTAAGGAACCGATTGAGCAATGCGCATTCTGGGATAAATTGCTATGCAATGATGTCGTGGACGACGTTGCGTTATCCAGCAATTCCTCGACAAGGGGATTTCCTTTGCGGCGATCAACTACCGTTTGACACCAGAGCACCCTCTGCCTAGACCGATCCACGATGCCGCACGAGCAATCCAGTTCCTTCGTTCGAAGGCCAATGATTGGATCATAGATACGA
>CAMDKL010000258.1 GCA_945900945.1 Pirellula staleyi DSM 6068 | reverse complement strand
TGAGTAAATAGTGCCCTCCGCCAAAAACGGAAGCGAGCCGCATCCTAGCCGGGGCGCTAAAGCAATTCGAAAAACGCTAGCGATATGAAAATCCACGATTCGAAACAACATTTAGCATTGCGGACAGATCCATTGTATCGCTAGCATTTCTCGAACTGCTGTGGGTTCGTTGGTACGTTTTTATTGGCCGATTGCCTAACTGAAACCGCCAAGCTGGCCAGCAACGTTTGTAAACGCACTGCTTGCATTCGTGCCGATGCTGGAAACAGCGGTTATGCAAACGACAATGATAAGCGATAGCATTACCGCGTACTCCACTGCGGTTGGCCCATCTTCACTCTTTAAAAATCCTTCAGTTTCATGGCAAATTTTTTCATGGTTTACCCTCCGACAGGTACTTCGGCCTATTGCCGAACGTGAAGACGAAAAAATTTCCTCCGAAAACAATCCGATTCCATCGCCATGGTTTTCAGATCATTTCCGAGGCACTTCTTGCCGCGTGAACAGCAAGCGTTCCAGAACTGGACCTCAAAGTGAAAAGTAGGTTACGTCTAGAAGGAGTCAAACTTTGCGTGCTGAATTGTTGGGGAAGCTGCGCAGAAAAGCTTAAACCGGACTGATTTTCATGGCTTTGCGATCAAGATTTTACCATTGCGGATTGGTCAACCGCAATAACCACTAAGGGTTTATGATTGCGATGACAATCACCCCAATAATCAAGAAAGCCCAGGTTACTAAGTTTGCGATAGCGAGCCACATTCCGATCGAGACAAATGTTTTCTCGTTGCTCGGACTCAGGCCATTGCGGATTTTCCCGAACTCGATCGCTGCAAGGACGATTGCTAAGATGCTGCAAATCCAGGCGCCAAAAATTGTTAGACAAAGAATCCAACTGACTAAACCAAGAACGAGCACAACCGTGCCGTTACCAGCTTTGCCCTGTCCCGCCGACTGAAGCGTAGAAACAGGCACGGCTCCAAATTGATTTGCAGTTTGGAAGATTGGGCCTATCACGGGGTTCTGAAGGCCTCGAGACTGAAAACGCCATGCGGCTATTCCCAACCATTGTTCGGAAGATTGCTCGCGAATATGGCATGTATCGTCCAATCGCCCCTGATTAATCCAATCGAGAACCGTTACGGTATCCGAGGGGCCATACACCACGGAGTTGGGTGTGCGAACAAAAAATTTGGCGACAGGTTTGTCCGTTGCGAAAGTCGACAATGGTTCGGCTATCGGCTGCAGCCCTGAAACGCTTGATCCGTCCTGTGCAGCATCGGTCGCGTGATCGGCGGTAAGGGGAGAAGAGATCGGGACCGGAGTCGGCTCGACCAGTATAACGCCGCTTACAATATAGACGAAACCGCATACTGGACATCGGGCTTTTCGACCAACGAATTCGTCGTCTACTCTGAGCGTCTTGCCACATCCAGTGCATTGGGAGTCAATAGGCATCTTCGAAATCCAACCTCAAGTCAAAGGATGTTTGTCAGGATGAAGATAGACAAACGACTTTCCTAATCTGCCGCCATAATTCCCGGCTCGGATCTTTTGGAGATCTTTTACCGGCAAGGCGGCGTCAATTGCGGCATAAGTTGCCTGCGCTACTTTATCTAGGTCTGAACCGTTGATAATGATCTCCATGATAGAGACCACACCGTCGGGGACCAAGGACTTGTCGCCAAGCTTCGCTTTGAGTGTTGGGCAGTATTCCGCATAGGTACTTGCGATCAAGAATTTATAGCTGCTGCCAGCTTTACTCGCACTTGCAGCAACACCAGCTGGGAATGGTGTGATGACGCCTGGCATTCCGCTTGCGGCAATTGCTGCACGTTCGGCGGATTCGATTGCTGCATCCTCTGTATAGGCTAGGAACCAAAGGTTTCCTCCCATGATGCCATCCGCGAATCCGAAACGTCGCGTTAAAAAAAAATCGCCGCCAAGGGTTGGAATCGTCCAACCTTTGTGGCCAAACATTTCGGTCTGCGTTTGATGTCCATCCCCAAAAAAAGCAATCTTACGTCCGAGTTTGAGGTAGGGATCCGTATCGAGTAGGTTGAAGCATCGAGTCGTGGGACAAGTCAACACGTTTTGGCTCAGCCGTGCCAGAAGAACCTTTTCCAGATGAAGCACGCGATCTTTGCGAAAACGAGGGACATGAAATTGGAGAATCGCACCGACTCGACCGTCGGGCGTTTCCTGGCCCGGCGATATACCGTCCAATATCTGCTCAATTCCGGCTTCGCAATCGCATAAGATGGTACTGCTGGCGTGCCCCGTTGCAGCTCGACAAGCAGCCAGCAGCCATTTTGGATCGCGGGCGGTAACTAAGACCGAGGCATAAATGCTCTTGAAGGCCTCAGCATAGGTATCTTCAACCAAAAGATCCCATTTTGGGTTGTTTTTCCACGGCGTCATGTGGTGGGCCTAAGAAGCGGAATGAGCAGGGGACAAGCACAGTCGGATTCGAAATGATCCAATCTTCCATTTCAGCCGCGCATTGTAACCCAACTCTTTCAGAACGATACTCGGCCTTGTCTATTCGAATGGATGTCATGGGTCGATCTCTGAAACGATGGTCCTTGACAGAAACACAGAATAGCCAATCATTTCGCTTGCTATTTTTTGCCGGCAGATTTCTACAGTGCCGGTGCTGTCACCAACGAGAAATCCCAGATGAAAATACACGAATACCAAGCAAAAGAACTCTTTCGCAAAGCTCAAGTGCCTGTACTGCAAGGATTTGTTGCTAAAACGCCGGAAGAAGCCAGAGCGGCTTTCGAGCGACTTGGCGGCCCGATCGCGGTTGTGAAAGCTCAATTGCACGCTGGCGGTCGTGGCAAAGGTACGGTAATCGAAGTGCCCTCGCAGCGCGGAGTGCAATTGGTAAAAAGCGGGGACGAAGCCGCGACAGTAGCCAAGAATCTCATCAATAACCGCTTGGTCACTGTTCAGACGGGACCGGCAGGCAGCAAAGTAAATCAAGTTTTTGTAGAAGAAGGCTGCCGGATCGCTCGTGAGCTTTACCTCGCAGTCGTGGTCGATAGGGGGAGCTCGATGCCGCTGCTCATGGTTAGCAGTGAGGGGGGAGTTGAGATCGAAAAAGTGGCCGCTGAGACTCCAGAAAAAATCTTGAAGGAATCCTTTGACCCAGCCTATGGCTTGCAAGGCTTTCAAGTTCGCAAGCTGTGTAAAAAGCTGGGTATCTTGGGTGATGCGGCCAGGAGTGCCGATTTTTTCATGAAAAAAGTTTGCAAACTATTCGTGGACTTAGACTGCTCGATGGCCGAAATCAATCCGCTCGTTATCACCGAAGATAATAAAATGATCGCATTGGATGCCAAAATCACGTTTGACGACAACGCCTTGTTTCGGCACCCAGATTTGAAAGAGTTGCGAGATCTGAATGAAGAGGAGTCGGCTGAAATTCGTGCAGGAAACACAGGACTCAGCTACGTCAAACTCGAGGGTAATATTGGATGTCTGGTCAATGGTGCCGGTCTCGCAATGGCAACCATGGACATCATCAAACTTCATGGCGGTGCTCCCGCAAATTTCCTCGACGTAGGTGGCGGTGCAAACACTCAACAAGTCACAGAAGCCTTTCGAATAATCTTGTCGGACCCAAATGTAAAAGCCATTCTCGTCAATATCTTTGGTGGTATTGCCCGTTGCACCACGATAGCGCAAGCGATCATCGAAGCGTCCAAAGAAGTCGGTTTCACTGTGCCGCTGGTCGTGCGACTCGAAGGAACCGAAGTCAACGAGGGCAAGAAGATGCTCAAGGATAGTGGACTGGCAATTATCTCTGCGGACGACTTGACGGATGCTGCGAAAAAAGTAGTTGCATCGATCGCTTAGTGCTTCGGACCACAATTTAAATCGCAATCAACTCAACACCAAAGATCCCAGAATCAATAAACTATGAGTATTCTTGTAAATAGCGAAACGCGTGTTATCTGCCAAGGCATCACGGGCAAAGCTGGAGCGTTCCACACCCAAGGTTGCAAAGAGTATGGCACCAAAATGGTTGGCGGCGTAACGCCAGGAAAATCCGGCGAGACAGTCGCGGGACTGCCTGTGTTTGACACGGTGGAAGAAGCGGTAAATCAAACCGGTGCAAACGCTACCATGATTTTTGTTCCACCTGCGTTCACCGCAGATGCGATTCTCGAAGCGATCGATGCGGGAATCGGCGTGATATGCGCTATCACCGAAGGAGTCCCTGTCATCGATATGGTTCATGTCTACGATCGAGTTCGCCGTAGCAATTCGATCTTGATAGGTCCCAATTGCCCCGGCGTCATCACCCCGGGTGAATGCAAGATCGGGATTATGCCTGGCTATATCCACAATGTGGGTAAAGTTGGAATCATGTCGCGAAGTGGAACGTTGACCTACGAGGCGGTCTGGCAGACGAGCAGTCTCAACCTAGGTCAATCGACCTGTGTTGGTTTGGGGGGCGATCCAATCGTCGGGACTTCTTATATCGATATTTTTGAGCGGTTCCAAAACGACGATCAAACCGAAGTGATTCTCATGATCGGAGAGATCGGAGGCGATGCCGAGGAGAAAGCGGCTGAGTACGTAAAGAATCACGTTACCAAACCGGTAGCTGCCTTTATCGCAGGCAGAACTGCGCCTCCAGGAAAACGGATGGGACACGCTGGTGCGATCATTACTGGGGGCAAAGGAACTGCTGCGGAAAAAGTGGCGGCTCTCGAAGCAGCTGGAATTGTTGTAGCGCAATCGCCAGCCGATATGGGAGCAGCGGTTGTGGAAGCGATTAAGCGAGGCAAGTAATTGAACTAGCCATGCAATCGTTGATTACGCTATCATTGTATCGGTTCTCCTTAGGCGAAATGAAGATTTGTGAAGTCCTGCAAACAAAGAATGCATGTCAAATGAATGAATCGGTAGAGGCGGGACACGTTGTGTATGTGGACGACTGCAAAATCAACCTGAAAAATCGCTATTTTGCGGCTGTGTTGGCATTTCTCGTTCCGGGTTCTGGTCACTACTACCAAGGCCGACGCAACAAAGCCTACCTATTCGCCGTTTGCATTATCAGCTTGTTTTTCTTAGGACTCTTTGTTGGCCAAGGTCGAGTCGTCTATGCCGCATGGAATCCCGACGAATACCGAATTCAGTTTCCCGCCCAATTGTGCGTTGGCATTCCTGCTTTCCCCGCCGCCATCCACGGTTGGATTCATCGCGACGACGCCAAGAAGGGATTCATACCCCTAGGGGACGGTAAATGGAGCTGGTCTAAGTTTATGGCTGCACCAACAAGCCGAGTCGAATTATCCGAGTGGCATCTGGCATCCTCGGCCGGCTTTGAGCTCGGCTCCCTCTTTACGGCTGTTGCTGGCCTTTTGAATCTGTTAGCGATTTTCGATGCCTATGCGGGACCCATGCCTCTGCCAACTGCCGACGAGCGGAGAAAGAAAAAGACGTAGGAAGGGCTGATTGAGCCATTAAGCCTCTATGTCGATGCCACGAGAAGCTACAGCAGCCGATTGCTCGATCAGTCTCACTGCAGGCTCCCCTTGTTGCTTTTCCGAATTTAGCTGCTTCGAGAGGATAGCGGTGGCGATATCCGAACGAGTCTGTTCCGTTTTTGCGACTTTGTTGATTGCTTGTTGTGTTACCGGTGAATTGGACATTTTGGACTTCGCCATAGAAAAAATGAATGCAAAAAAATTGCTTTCTGTTAGGCAACCGGCCAATAAAAACGTACCAACGAACCCACTTCGGGGTGGGACAGTTGGTTCACGCGGAAGTTCCTTGATGACTGCCACGCCTAAAGGTGATTTGACGCTTATTTATCTCGCGTGAATCGACTGTCCTACCCAGATTGCCGGTCCTAAGATGTGTAATGTGGGTTGCTCAACACACTCGATTTAACGCGACGATTGAAACAGGCTTTAGACTTTACGCAGTCTATGGTTTATTGAATGCACGGGTGGGGAACTATTCGGACGCTCCACCATTCAACGCCTGCTGTCCGTTGCAATCGCGAAGCAAGTTTCGCGAATGCCTTCTTGGTGAGCTTAACACCGTTGGCATAGAGCTTGGTTGCA
>CAMDKL010000257.1 GCA_945900945.1 Pirellula staleyi DSM 6068 | reverse complement strand
TTTATCGCCAGCAATTTGCTCGACAACAAACTCATCAAAAGGCTTATCTCGATTCAGTGCACGGATCACGTAGTCACGATAGCGAAAGGCCCATGGTCGTTCACGATCGTTCTCTGTGTAACCATCGCTATCTGCATACCCCGCTGGATCCAACCAATTTCGCGCCCAGCGTTCCCCGTACTCTGGTGAGGCCAACAACTCCTCCACCAATCGATCGTAAGCATCGGGTGCTTCGCTCGCCACAAAACTGGCCACGCGTTCCGGCGCAAGCGGTAGACCCAGGAGATCGAAGCCCAGCCGACGGGCCAACGTGGCTCGGTCGGCTGGTGCTGAAAAATGAAGTCCTCGCGATTCCAATGCACTCAACAGAAAGTTATCGATGGGCGTCTGGACTTGTTCTGCATTACGAACGGTCGGTAATGCTGGACGCCGCACGGGCTGAAAAGCCCAATAGCCTCGCTCCTCTTCGGTCCATTCGGTTTCAGCGGAAACGCTGGCTGGTTCTGGCCTCGCAACCTTTGCTCCTTGATCGATCCAATTGCGAAGAGTCTGTTTTTCGAGTTCGGAGAGTTTTCCCTTGAGAGGCATTTCCCCGGATTCGACACGATTCCAAAGCAAGCTTTCGTTGGACTTGCCAGCTACGATTGCCGGCCCCGATTCTCCACCGACGAGCAATTGTCTCACTTGGCGTCCGTCGAGCCCACCTTCGCGTTTTTCTTCTTCACCATGGCATTGGAAGCAGTGCGTCTTGAGAATGGGTCGCACGTCGCGTTCGAAAAGCAACTCCGGCTCGCTCGCGAAACTCATTATTGCTGAGCTTGTCAGCAACGCAATTGGCCAAACATACAGTCGCATCACGAAGCTCAAGTAGTAAGGTGGGAATGGGTCAGGCAGGTACTGTCATTGTAACCATCTTTTCTCGGCTTGTGTGCAATGAAAGCCTGCTGTTTTGCGGTGGTCTTTTTTTTCCTGTAAACGGACTGAGTCAAGAAGGTGACTTGCTGAGAGACGGATAGGGGGCAATAATCGTTCATGGCAATCGAAAACTTGCATCATCACCATTCGACACCACACGATGCTTCTGCGGTTAGCGCCAGCGGTTCATCACACGACACAGGGCGCTTGGTTGCTGAGATTCAGCAGTGGATGATCAGTCAGTTGGCAGAAGAGTTGCAAATCAATCGGGATAAAATGAAGGTCGACCAGCCGATACTGTCGTGCGGCATCGATTCGATGCAGGTTGTGATATTCGTGGCGAAACTGGAGGACTGGCTTGGGATCCGTTTTTCGAACAACCCTTTAGAGGAGCACTCAACAATTGAAGCGCTTTCGCACTATGTGGCGGACATGGCTGGGAAGAGGCTGTAGTTTGTGGGTGATTAAATGGGTACACTGCCCTATCGGTAGAACGGCTCGTCATTCTCAAACCGGAGGTAATGGTGCAGGACAACGCCGTCACAAGTCAATCGTCTGCACCGGGCGGGTTGAGTTCCATCTCAGTATCAGAAAGAATAGCCAAGTTTCTGATTCTGCTGTTTGAACTCCTGCTCGTTGCAGCGGTCGTGTCCCTGTTGAATATCGAGGGGCACCGTCATTTCTTCCCGGTGTTGTGTTTCATCATCTTTGGTTTCGCCATTCACGCATGGTTGCCGATGCGGCACCGAATTGCCTTCTTTGCCTTGCTTTCGATCACCTGCGTGCTATTCGTACTCGGAGTGTCAAACGGTTTATGGGTACTCTGTGTTGGCGGCGCATTGATTGGTATTTGTTACCTGCCTATCGGTTTTGGGTTGAGGCTTGGGCTGCTTGCGGCCACAGGCACCGCTCTCGTATTCGCTCGTGTTCAGTTTCCGTTGCCGTTTTGGCCAGTGCTAGGCTCGATGTTCATGTTTCGACTAATCATCTACGTCTACGACACCCGACACGAAACCACAAAACCAACTCTCGCCTCGTCAATATCGTACTTTTTTCTTCTGCCCAATGTTTGTTTCCCGCTATTTCCGGTGGTGGACTACAGGACCTTTAGAGATACCTGGTACGACGAAGATGAGTGGGAGATTTATCAACGCGGTGTGAGCTGGATTGTTCGAGGGCTGGTTCATCTGTTGCTTTATCGCTACATCAAGTTGAACCTTGTTCCTAACGCTTACGAACTCGTCGATGTCCCTCACATTGCCTTGTTCATGTCGACGAATTATGCCTTGTATCTTCAAGTTTCTGGGCAGTTTCATTTGGTAACGGGACTGCTGCATCTGTTCGGATTCAATTTGCCTCGCACACATCATTGGTTCTTTCTTGCGTCGAGTTTTAGCGATATTTGGAGGCGAATCAACATTTATTGGAAGGACTTCATGGCAAAGATATTTTTCTTTCCGATTTTCTTTGCCCTACGTCGTCACGGTTCCTCCGTTGGTCCGGCCATTGTGCTGGGTGTGCTGGGTGTCTTTGTTTGTACCTGGCTATTGCATTCGTGGCAGACGTTTTGGCTGCTGGGGAAATTCCCTGTGACGGCCAACGATGCATTTTTGTGGCTTGGAGTAGGAACCTGTGTAGCCGTCAATGCCGCGTTTGATTCCCGCCGCTCGGTACAACGCAGGCGAAGCGAATGGTGGGTCGCACTCAGTGTTTCGATGCGAACGGTCGTCATGTTTGCACTGGTCAGCCTATTTTGGGCCTGCTGGACTAAACCCGGATTTTTGGTTTCGATCTGGGGTGTGATGGACCGTCCGGGAGCAGGTCACGGACTGTTCGTCGTGCTGGCGTGGATGCTCGCCGCAGTTGCAATCGGGATGATACTAAAACTGTTTCTAGACTGGCAAGCCTCCCGAGAAAGGAAACCATCGGATGAGGATTTTCTCTCGTCCGCAAAGCTACACATGGCAGGGCTTGGGGTGGTTATCGTATTCATGTCTCCATGGTCAAGCAGCCTGTTTGATTCGGACATTGCACAGAAAATTGCGGACTTTCGAGCTGATCCAACTGCCGCCGAAGACGCAGAAAAGCGGTTGCAGAGCTACTACGAGGATCTGAACATGGCGGCCATCCAAGCGGGTCCGCTACTCATCTCATTCTCACCGGAGGCGGAAACTCGCCGCGCTCAGGCTTATGGTTTCTACAAGGTTTCTCGAACAACCGATCTCTATCAGGGAGTGGAGCTGATTCCGAACGTCAAGACGGAGCTTGACGGTAGTCCGTTTTCGGTTAACCAGTTTGGGATGCGGGACCGGACGACGCTGACCCTAGACAAACCACCCGCTACGATTCGCATTGCTCTTGTAGGCTCCAGCATCGTGATGGGATACGGTGTCTCAGACGAAGCGGTCTTTAGCCGTGTGTTCGAAACGCGATTAAACAGCGAACACAGCGATCGTACCCACCGGTTTGAGGTGCTGAATTTTGGCGTGGGAAAACAATGGGCCCCCCATCGACTGATCAGGATTCAAAGAAAGGTAGTTAAATTTAAGCCCGACGTCCTCTATTACTTCGTCCATCAGGATGAATTCCAAGAGCTGGCCAGCCACCCTGCGCAACTGATCGCCCAAGAATTGGAGCTTCCCTCACAGCACTTGAAAGATATCGCAAACAAGTCAGATATCACACGAGGAATGGCGCCAGGAGCAATTCTCAGCAGGTTGCAACGGTACGAAACCGAACTGCTGGGAGCAGTCTACGAGACTATCGTCGATGAATGTCGCGGCCGAAAAATTGTTCCGGTCTGGATCTATCTTCCAGTTCCAAGCGCCGAGCTTGATATCGCGAAAGCGAAACTAATTCCAATTGCCGTTAACGCAGGTTTCCTTGTGTGCGATTTGACCGACTGGGCCAAGGAACGGCAAGGATTGTTTCCAACCGCAGAGCACCATCCGAACGCTGAAGGTCATCAACTCATAGCGGACGCATTGATGCGCATGGTGCAAACCACTCCCGAAGTTTTGCCATCGGCAAAGCCATAGAGCGCTCGCTTTAGCGGAGCAGCGCGAGCTGCACGGTGCGTGTCTAATAAATCCTGCCAAACCGGAGGGCTCGCGCCCTGCCGCTACAAGAACACAATCGAAAGTGAGTGCCATTGGGCTAACGCCCTGCGGCTGATCCATAAAAAACCTGCGAATAGTCCGGGCTAGCCTATGAAGCCAAAGTAGACAAAATCAAATCTTGAGTTTGGGTTGTTTCTTGAACGGCGCGGGCGTATTCGAGTTGGAAATTTGTTTATTACCCATTCGCTTCGCCCCGGCAGCAGTCGCAGCAGAGCCTTTGAGGTTCAATTCGGTAATGCAATAGAAATTAGAAAGCTTGTCTAGGCCGGCATCGGTGATCGCCGTATTGCTCAGGTTCAAATCAACCGTTTTCTGCAATGCTTTTCCAGTATCGAGTTTCGCCAGTTGATCGTCAGTGATCTTGGAGTTGCTCATGTTCAACTGGAAAACAGGATCCGACTGGCCCACATCGATGATGGCAGCAATCAACTCATCAGTGATCTTGGCATCGGTGAGATCGATAAGCCAGCCAGCCGCCTGAAATCCGTACATCGTCTTACCTTCTTTCGTGGCCGTTCCGCCTGCAGCGGCGATCACACCACTGAATCCATCCAGTTTTTGCTTGAGCTGTTGGTATTCGCTTGGGCCTGAATAACCGCCGCATCCGGTTAGAAGAATCAATAGGCCAGTGAACTGCAGGGCGGGCATTGACCGCACAACCATGCGAGCAACTTTACTGAGTGAGGACATTTTTGCTCCTTGGCTAATAAGGAAAAATTGGGTGACATTGCATGCTAGCAAGCATCACTGCTTGATCCTAGCGTAGTTCAGGCTGCCAGCCTGCGTTACGAATACGCAATTGGTTGCCGGACGCCTTAGTATTCGCCAATAACCTTTCCATCCGCAATCGCACCAAGCATGTGATAGGCACCGAAATCGTTGAGTCCGTTAGGGTCGTCGTTCCACTGGATCGATTCACTGATAAATCGGACCGAACCGTCAGCCAACACGAAATTTGCGCCACCGGTGTGCTGACTGCCGAAGGCGATTAGCGGTTGGTCCGTTGCGGTTGTGCTACCTGCAACGTCACTGTGTTTTCCCAAATTCATCTTGAACTCCGTTTTTCCTAGCAGACACCAGACATTGGTAAGTCCCGTGCATGTGAGCTCTTGACCCGCCCAAATGCCAGCCCATGGGCCTTGAGCAACAGTTTGGTTTGGGTACCTCTTGCTTCGTCGCTCACCCACGATGATGGTATTGGAGGTCCCGTCGGTGATGTCCCTGAAACCGATTATTCGGTTGGCGCCACTGTCGAAAATGCCGTCATTGTCGCGGTTGCCGTTACAACCCATGTAGTTCGATTTGGCGAATTCAACATCAACTGGCAATCTCATGCCAAGACACAGGCCGCCAGCGGATTTTTTTAGGAACGGTCGATTTCGATTGACTCCCGCCTCCTCGTCAGAGGGGCAGATGAACGCTGCGAGCGGAGTCTTCAAGAGCGCCAGTCTAACCGGATCGTTTGCAGCCTGTTCGAAATAGTTCGGTCCGACATTTAGTTGATTAAACATCGCTGACTGCTCTATATAGGGTAGGAGCATGACCGACCAAGCCCATTGTGAATTAATATTTCCACCGGCTGACTTGTCCAAGTAACTTCCATACGGAAATTTCTTATACACATCATGGTAGTTGTGGAGGGCAAGACCAATCTGCTTCAAGTTGTTCGTACATTGCATGCGGCGAGCCGCTTCTCTCGCTGCTTGAACAGCAGGCAACAACAAGCCGACTAATATGCCAATGATCGCAATCACGACCAACAGCTCGACCAAAGTGAAACCTAGACGATTTCTGTTTCGAAACATGATCTAACTCCCAACACTCTAAAAGGAATAAATATGCGGCGACGGCTTTAATAAAGACTTTCAAAAATTATTGCGTTCTGGATTTCGACGTTACTTGACTTTAATGCGAAGCTTTCTTCCGTTTACCATTGGAAAGCGCGGCGTCTTGATTTGCAAGCTGTTTTTTAAAATGTTTCGAAAAATGGGTTACGCCGCAGGCACTTGCTCAAGGTCACTCACTTTAGCAAGTCGCTGAACTCACAAGAGTTCAGAGGATCGCCGAACCCTGCTGAATTCTTAGTGGGTAAAGCAGTGGCTAGAGGGTATTCTAGCCACCACCTCCCCGTTGTCGCGATGGAGTCGATTCTCCATATTTACCGGCATGCGTGTTTCTCGCACCGGGCGACCCCCGAATCATTGCCCCAGTTCAGTCGGCCATACTGT
>CAMDKL010000256.1 GCA_945900945.1 Pirellula staleyi DSM 6068 | reverse complement strand
TTGCTGATGCACTTGCCAGGTTTGTGCAAGTAGTTCGTCCGTGTTAGACATTGCGACTCGTTGAACCCGCGAAGCGGCTGGCCGTTTGATTTACTTTTCCAGTTTACCACCGTATTGGCCGTAGGGGCTATTTCCCTGTCCCAATACAGTACACGGCAGTTCGCGTTCGCACAATCAGGTCGTTGCCAACAACGGCTGGCGATGCAAGACAACCTGATTCCAGAGTGTTCACACCGACTTGCTTGCCATCGATCGAATAAACATGACCCTTTCCCTTTTCATCAAAACAGTAAATGCGGTCGCCAGCGAAAATCGGTGAGGCGCTAAAGTCGCCACCAAGTCGTTCTTGCCAGAGGAGAGTCCCGGTTGCTCGTTCCATGGCACTCAATACGCCCCGATCGTCCACCGTACAAATATTCTTGCTCCCTATAAGAAGCGGCGATGGTTTGCTGCCGATCGCTTTCGCTGCTTCCCATGCGACGTGTGTTTGAGTGATGTCACCAATGCCGCCAGCTCCAATCGCGATCAACTTTCCCTTGCTAAAGCCTGTGTTCAAGTAGATATATTGGCCGTCGAAAAGCGGCCGGGTCGCCGATGAAAACTCGGAGTATCGAACCCGCCATAGTTCCTTGCCATCGGTTGGATCATAGGCAAGCACAGCCTTGGAGGTTGTGCTGATCATTTGGATCTGTTTTTTGGAAGAACCAGGCATCGCAACTTCAATGATCTGTGGTGTTCCAAATGCTTTTTTGACGTCACCGTCTTCCGTTCCATAGTCCACGGTGCGGTCTACCTTCCAAACGGTTTCGCCAGTCTTCTTGTCCAAAGCAACGACAAACTGCTTGTCATGTCCGTCCATGTGAAAAATTAGCAAATTGCGAAAGAGGATCGGCGACGAACCAGGACCACGAAAGTGATTGCACTGTAAATCGCGTCGTTGCCAAGCGATCTCGCCGCTATCCCGCTTTAACGCGGCAGTACCATACGAACCGAACGAGACATAGAGGTACTCAGCGTCGACAACGGGAGTGGGCGAACCGTAGGAATTGAAAACGTGAAAGTCCTTTTGGGTTTCCGTGTTCGCAAACACTTCTTTGTTCCATCGTATCGCACCTGAGTTGCGGTCGAGTGCGATCGCGGACATTACTAAACCGTTCTCGGTCGCAGTTGTTACCCAAATGGTGTCGCCCCAGGCGACCGGGGAAGACCAAGCTTTGCCGGGAATCTCGGTCTGCCAACGCACGTTTTCCGTTGCACTCCAATTCACGGGTGGGTTGGCACTCAGTTTTGCATGCCCATCGCCCGTCGGACCTCGAAATTGAGGCCAAAACGCATCTCCAGCCGTTTCGACTTCCCTAGCGGACCAAGCCCAGCCGACCGAATAGGGATCTTGAGCAAGGTTTTTTCCCATCCCTGCCGCCAAGAAAATTACGAAGACAACGGCCAAGAATAGGTTGCAAAACATAAGTCGAGGCATTAGCCGGTCCTTAAAAAAAACAGGAAATATTTTTGGTGGGACGAAGTGAATGTGGCCAATCGCTCCGCAATGGTTGTACCGACAGTTGAGTGATCGTTCTCTTTTCTCGAACCAGCACCGTTCACGATAGCATAGTATAAACGAAGTCGGCTATGCTAGAATGCAAAAGCGGCTAAAAAAGGGGCCTCAATCGGCGCGCAACCTGGCTTCGCCCAGGAACAACATTAAACGCCCTCAACCACAAGAAAATACTCATGGCAGCCAAGCGAATTTTGTTCCTCGTCGGAGACTTCGTTGAAGACTATGAAATCATGGTTCCGTTTCAAATGCTACTAATGATCGGGCACCGTTGCGATGCAGTCTGCCCGGACAAAAAGCCCGGTGATACGATTCTGACCGCGATCCATGATTTCGAAGGCCATCAGACTTATAGTGAGAAACCTGGCCATCGTTTTCAAATCAACGCGGACTTTGCCACCGTGGATCCAGCAACATACGATGGGCTCGTCCTGCCGGGAGGAAGAGCGCCCGAGTACTTGCGACTCAACGCCCGTCTACTCGATATGGTGCGTCACTTTGCATCTGCCAACAAGCCCATTGCTGCGATCTGTCATGGGGCTCAGATTCTGGCCGCTGCCGGCGTACTATCGGGCAAGCATTGTAGTTGCTACCCAGCTGTTCGCTTTGAAGTAACGGGCTCCGGTGGTACTTACGTAGAGCCTTCGGCCGGTTTCGATTCCGCACATACCGATGGAAACTTAGTGACGGCACCAGCTTGGCCAGCCCATCCGGCTTGGATCGCCCAATTTGCAAAATTGCTCGGCTCCAAGATCGAGGCGTAGGATTTATCGATGCCGAGCAAAGCAACCGAATTGCTTGACATCCTCAAGCGACGATTCGGCTATGAAAACTTTCGGTCGACACAACAGCAGATCATCGATCGCACTTTGTCGGGTGGTAACAGCTTGGTCATTATGCCAACCGGCGGCGGCAAGTCACTTTGCTTTCAAATCCCCGCAATAGTTTACTCCCAAGAGTTTGCAAAAAACACATTGCTTAAGGAGGGATTCGCACGTCCGCCACTGACGCTCGTGCTCTCGCCACTGATCGCATTGATGAAAGACCAAGTGGATGCATTGCAATCCAAAGGAATAGAAGCAACGTTCGTCAACTCATCGCTCGACCGAGACGAGCGCAATCGTCGCTACAAACAAATCGCAGATGGGCAATACACGTTGCTCTATGTGACCCCAGAAAGATTCCGTAAAGAAGAGTTCAAGTCTGTATTACGTACGCGTGAAATAAAGTTGCTGGTAGTCGATGAAGCGCATTGCATCAGCGAATGGGGGCACGACTTTCGTCCCGACTACACAAGAGTAGGGGATTTCCGACGCGAATTGGGAAACCCAACTACCATTGCGTTGACAGCAACAGCAACGCCCGACGTGCAACTCGATATCCTTCGGCAACTTGGGTTTGCATCCTTTGGCGAATCGCTTGACCAATGCCAATTGGTTCACGAAGGGATTCAAAGGCCCAATTTGTCTTTGCAAGTGCGAGAAGTTTGGGGCCCCGACGAAAAAATCGAGGTTGTCCAAGAAACACTGCAACGCTGGGGCAAAAACAGTGGAATCGTCTACTTCACGTTGATCCGCACGTTGGCGGAAATGAGCGATCGATTGAATCAACTGGGCGTTGATCATGTGTGCTACCATGGCGACCTTGCGAGAAACGATCGACGCCGGGTGCAAGAAGGATTCATGCGGAATCGATGCCCGCTCGTTTTGGCTACCAACGCCTTTGGCATGGGAATCGACAAGGAAGATATTCGCTTTGTCCTGCATGCAGAGATCCCAGGCTCGATGGAATCGTATTACCAAGAAATTGGCCGATCAGGACGGGACGGATTGCCTTCGGAATGTTTACTCATGTACGACCAGCGCGACCTCAATACCCAAGTGGAATTCATGCGATGGAGCAATCCTGACGCCGATTTTTACGAACGCACCTACGACCTGCTTTTACACGATGTCGATTCGGTTCGAGCGTTTGGAATGGAGTGGCTGCGCGAGCGACTTTGCGATCGGCAAAAGCGAGATCGTAGACTGGAAACGGTACTCGCTATGCTCCAACGCTATGGAGTCATTCAAGACGAAAACGATCTTTCGAATGTGGAGATTGATGGGCCATTGCCAACGACCTTGGCAGACAGCCAACATCGGGCCGCCAAACTGCTGCGAGACCAAAAGAAGTTGTACGCTTTAGTGGAATATTCGAAAGCGGAAGATCCTCGCGAGTTTATTCACAATTATTTCTCAGCTGCAACAGAGCAGTTGCCATGAACCATCGAACGCCAGTCAAACTGCCAGTATCCAAGAAATGGCTCGTCGATGGCTTCTACTGGTACACGAAGCGAATGGTTTCCAAACAATTCATTTCCTTTGGCGTTCAAAAGGAACTTTTGGAAGCACGGAGGATCGATGACGATTCACCCATCATCGCGTATGCCAATCATGCGAGTTGGTGGGATCCGATCGCCGCCATGTTGTTGCAAAGGGCTTATTTCCCGAACCGAACTTTTTATGCACCGATCGATGCCGATGCTTTGGAAAACTATCGAATAATGGCCCAACTTGGTTTCTATTCTGTGCGTAACCAAAGTTTTGATGGTGCCTCCGATTTTTTGAAAGTCACAAAATCGATTTTGGAATCAAAGAGGGTAACTATTTGGATTACACCCGAAGGGCAGTTTTCCGACGTGCGGGATCACTCCTTGTCCCTCATGCCAGGACTATCCCACTTGGCATCGAGGATTCCTGGCGTCCATTTTGTTCCGGTTGCGTTTGAATATGGGTTTTGGAATGAAAGTCGGCCACAGATCTTTGCAAGATTTGGAACACCGATTGACTCGGATGAGCGATCCTCTACGGCGGCGTTCTCAAAAGCTCAGTGGAGTGAGTTACTCGCCGACCGCTTGCGACAGACGCAGAAAGAGCTTGCTCAGAGTGTTATTTCGAGAGAACCAGCAGCCTTTACGTATTTGATTGCAAGCCGTCCAGTCAGGCTTGGGTGGTACGACTACGGGCGAAGCTGGTCAGCCTGGCTAAGAGGCAAGCCATTCGATCCAAGGCATTCGTAAAAGCGGGGGCGTAAAAGGAGTCTCCGGACACCTTTTCTCCGATTGGTGTATGATCTAGGTTTCCTGCGCATCGTGATCGTAGCGCGATGCGAATTCGGATGCTTAACTCTCTCGGAATAACCCTCCATGCGCATTCACTATTCCCCAATGTTCGCAGCCTTTTTATGGCTGTTAAGCTTTAGCTCCGATGCTGCGGATCCTGCGACGATTTCATGGACAAAACAAGTCCTCGATACCCATTTTCGATCCGAGGGGGTCGCAGTTGCGGATGTGAACCAAGATGGCAAGAGGGATGTTCTCAACGGTGAGTATTGGTACGAAGCACCTGACTGGAAACCACATGAAATGCAAACGCCGATGGACCACAAAGATGGCCTCGGAAACTACAGCCGGTCATTCGCTTGCTGGTGCGACGACTTCAATCGGGACGGTTATCTCGATTTGATCGTTATCGATTTCCCAGGTGTACCTTGCTATTGGATGGAGAATCCCAAAGGGGCCGTAGGTCATTGGACCAAGCATACGATCTGGCATAGTGCCTGTAACGAAACGCCAATCTATGCGGATCTACTCGGCTCTGACGAACGAGTACTCGTCATGGGCTTCCAACCGAAAGGGGCTAAGCCAGAAGGGAACGAAGGGCAAATGGCTTACTTTACGCGAAACCAAAAAGATCCAAATGCGCTCTGGGACATGCATCCCATTAGCGAACCTACCGTACCGGGCAAGACTGCAATACCAGGAACCATGCGATTCAGTCATGGACTCGGTGTAGGCGACCTCAATAAAGACGGTAGGCAGGATGTAATCTGCACCGGCGGTTGGTGGGAACAGCCTAGTCAAATCGATGGCCAGTTGGCTTGGCCGTTCCATCCAGCGAGCCTTGGTGAAGCGTGTGCAGACATGTTTGCTTTTGACGTAGATAACGATGGCAAAACGGACGTATTAAGTACGTCGGCGCATAAATTCGGAATCTGGTGGTACAAACAACGCTCTTTGCCAAATGAATCCAAAGAGGCGCATCCGTCGTTCGACAAGATCGAGCTCTTCGGTCGACTATCATCGGAAACGCATGCGGCTCACTTTGTGGATATTGATGGCGACGGCAACAAGGACTTGGTCACCGGGAAACGCTGGTGGTCCCACGGGCGATCGGAACCAGGCTCTAATTGGGACGCGAGAATTTATTGGCTCAAGGCTGAGAAAGAGAACGACGGCTTCGTTAATTTCGTGCCGCAGTTGATCGACACCGATTCTGGGATTGGGACGCAATTTGAGGTGACGGACATCAACGGCGATGGTTTGCTCGATATCATTTCATCGAACAAAAAAGGGGTCCGCGTGCTTCTTCAAAAGCGGCAAAAACAGTAAGGTGTTGGATGATGCGAGTTAAGTACTCCATGTGCGCACTCGCACGAAAAAGGGGTCAGCGACGGTCTTAATTATTGGCAATAGCAGAATCGCAAAAATGGTAAATTTGCGATTTCCGTTGATTTAACGTTGCGCCATCAGTGCTCCTTGGGGCCCGCCCCAAACCCCGGGATTTTCTCAGGCATGGCTCGGAAAATCATCTTGTCTATGTTCTTCTTTGCCGTCTAATGTTCGCGCACGACGAAACGGAACAGGGCAATGTGGGGACACAACTCTGCAAGGGATAGTCGGGCCGATGGGAATTCATCGAGAGCGATGCGATCAATCGATCGTGCGTGGTTAAAGGGGCCATCCATGTATTTTTTGTGCCGATTCCTGTATTTTGGTAGACTTTCATGCTGTTCCTTTAATTTAGATCTGGTTTGCAATTGCGGGAGGCCATTATG
>CAMDKL010000255.1 GCA_945900945.1 Pirellula staleyi DSM 6068 | reverse complement strand
AATTGAAACGAGATCTGCTTCTTGAACTTCCTTGATCACAGTATGCTCCTTGGTTTGACTCGCCATAATGGCAAAATATCAGATTCAAGGTGTACACAACTCTAAACTACCAAGTCATCCCCAATTACCCAAAGTTAGCGTTGACCCTGTCCCCCTCCCTGCTCGTCCCACTTGCATTACTGCCGTAAATTGGGACTGCGGGCAGCACCACGCTGTCAGTCGACTTCGTCGTTCTGGGTACTTTACGACCGGGGGCGATTCGATAGGCGGCGACCAAACTCAGGCCTTGTTCTGCCCGAATTGAACGAAAGTTTTCTACACGAAATTCAAATAGCATTGTCCAGCCATCCTTTCCACCTGCGCAACAATAACTGCGCAGATATGCTCAAGGATACTACGCCCGAAGGTGTGTATTTACGGTCGAGTCTCGCATTTTTTGCGCATCCTTGTAAAAACTCAAAAACAGAAGAAAAACGGGCGTAAGCTTTTTTGCAGTAATGATTTGCACTGGCATCACTCATTATGACCCCTTCAGCCCGGTGGCGCTGTACAATCTCTAAGGGATGATCCGCAGGAACACAATATTATTGCGGTAACGAACAAGAATATCGCCAACCAAACTTTCCACGGTTCTTCGCGCCCACATCCAATGCGGCGGTGCGACACCCTCGCTGAAACGCTACTGATAACGACCGCTAACGCCCCACCTCGTTTTGAGCACCACTTATGAAAATCCTCCAGTTGTTTTCGTTGCTGCTAATTTCCTTCATCAGTTCAAACGCAGCCTCGCGTGCATCTGAGCCCAACATAGCGACCGAAGCCAAACCGCCGAATATTTTGTTCCTGTTTGCCGATGACTGGGGGCGATATGCAAGTATCTACTCCGAAGTGAACGGCAAAGGTGGCATCAATGATGTCGTTCGCACACCCAACTTTGATAAAGTTGCAAAACAAGGCGTGTTGTTTCGCCATGCACACGTTAACGCTCCATCCTGCACTCCTTGCCGTAGCTCATTGCTGTCCGGTCAATACTTTTGGCGCACTGGCCGTGGTGCAATCCTACAAGGTGCAGTGTGGGACGAGTCCATTCCGTCCTATCCATTGCTGTTACGCGATGCTGGATATCATATCGGCAAAACATATAAAGTTTGGAGCCCCGGCACCCCTGCCGATGCGCCTTATGGCGGCCAGAAACATTCATTTCAAAAGGCCGGAGGACGATTTAATCAATTCTCGCAGAATGTTACACAGCTGATCCTAAGCGGCAAGGCTCCCAGCGATTCCAAAGAAGAACTGTATGGCGAGATACGTAACAACTTTACGGATTTCTTGGCCGCTCGCGAAACGGGAAAACCGTTTTGCTATTGGTTCGGCCCAACGAATGTTCACCGCTCTTGGACGAAAGGAAGCGGAAAAAAACTTTGGAATATCGATCCCGATTCGCTTCAGGGCAAGATGCCACCGTACTTGCCCGATGTACCTGAAGTGCGAGAGGATTTAGCAGACTACTTCGGTGAAATTGCTGCGTGGGATGCCGGTATTGGCGTAATCCTGGCCGAATTGGACAAGACCGGCGAGCGAGAAAATACACTCATTGCCATCAGCGGCGATCATGGCGCGCCTGGTTTCCCGCACGGCAAGTGCAATCTATACGGATTTGGAACAGGCGTCTCATTGACCATCAGTGGACCTGGAGTCGTAGGTGGCCGAGTTGTCGATGATTTTGTGAATCTTCCTGACCTCGCCCCGACTTTTCTTGAAGCTGCTGGACTGGCTAGGCCCGAGGTCATGACTGGACGCAGTTTGTGGCCAGTGCTGAAGTCCAACAAATCGGGACTTGTCGACGAAACTCGAACTTGGGTGGTGACAGGACGAGAGCGCCACGTTGAGAACGCTCGCGCCGACTACAGCCCCTATCCACAACGCGCTATTCACACGGCGGACAATCTGCTGATTATCAACTTCCGACCCGAACGCTGGCCGCTCGGCGATCCCTATCGATTGGAAGGGGACGACCAGGCAACGGTGGACGAGATTACCAAAACCACTCGCACCACGCATCCCGATGACGACGCTGGTCCGACCAAGGGATGGCTGGTTAGCGAGCGGAATTCACAAAAGTGGAAATCACATTACGAATGGGTTTACGGCAAACGTCCCAAGTACGAATTGTACGACCTGAAAAAGGACCCTCATGAGACCAAGAATGTGGCTGATGATCCAGCATACGCTTCCGTTAAGGCCGATCTTGAAAGGCGATTGATGGGAGTATTGAGCAGCACCGGCGATCCGCGTCTCATCGACGACGGCAAGTTCTTCGAAACGCCACCTATGTCAGGACCTCTAACCGACAAAGAAAAAACAAAGGCCAAGATCAAGTAGGTCGCAAATTCGAACTTAACCGAGATCAAAAAGTCCACCATGAAATCACTTTCCTCTTCAATTGCATTGTTGGTGTTCATTTGCAGCCTGTCCGTTGCCGATGAGCAGCGTCCAAACGTTCTATTCATCGCGATTGACGATCTACGAAACGATCTCGGAGTGCTAGGTGTCTCGCATGCAAAAACACCGCAATTGGATGCCTTCGCTAAAACCGCGCGCGTGTTCAGCCAGCACTATGTGCAGGTGCCAACCTGCGGTGCTTCACGCTGCGCTTTGATGCGAGGGCGTTATCCGACCGTGCCGGCACAAGTCGGCAACAACGGCATTAAGCAAACACAGAATGAATGGGCAGCCCAGTGCTTGCCAATGGTGTTCCGTCAGAGCGGCTACCGCACATTCGCACTGGGCAAGATCACACACTATCCAGGCAACTTGACCGGCAAAGAGTGGGCGGAAGGCCCAGAGGAATTGCCTGGCGCATGGGAACGGGCGTGGATTCCAGATGGTCCCTGGAAGACGCCCGTAGCCATCATGCACGGCTACGCGAACGGAGGCGCACGCAAACCAGGCAAATCGCCACCATGGGAGGAGCTCGATGGGCCAGACGAAACATATCCCGACGCCTGGGTTGCGGCGGAGGCAGTCAAGACGCTCAAAGAACTCGCCACGCAAAAGAAACCTTGGTTCTTTGGCGTAGGCTTCTTCAAACCACACTTGCCGTTCGCTGCTCCCAAAAAATGGCACGACCTACACATGGCTGGCATCCCCGATCTGACACCACTCGCTGCCGCAAAACCTAATGGGCCCTCCGGCTGGCATAACAGCAGCGAGTTCCGGGAAAACTACGGCCATGTTCTGGGACGCAATCCTGACACCGACCCCGAGTATTCTAAATTGATTCGTCGTGCCTATGCAGCAAGTATTAGTTACATGGACGAGCAAGTTGGACGCGTGCTAGCGGCTTTAAGTGAGCTAGGTATGGAAAAAGACACCATCGTTGTTGTGTGGAGCGATCACGGCTTCCTGCTTGGTGAGCACGCGATCTGGGGCAAGCATTGCCTCTATGAAAAAGCGCTGCGTTCCCCGCTTATGATTCGCTATCCAGGCCTCGAATCACCGGGCCACACCAGCGCCGCCACCGTCGAAACCGTGGATCTATTTCCCACGCTCACCGATCTTTGTGGCCTGCCCATGCCGTCTGGTCTCGATGGACGTAGCCTGCGCCCGCAGTTAAGCAATCCCACGGCGGGGGCCACCAAACCCGCACACAGTTTTTGGACCGGCGGCCAACGTACCGTACGCACGGACCGCTGGCGACTCATCGCCCAGCCAGGTAACGACGGGGCCGCAACTCAGGTCGAGCTGTTCGATTACCAGCTCGATCCCGATGAGACCCGCAACCATGCCGAGTCACAGCCAGAGATGGTGCGTGAGTTGCTCGGGCAGTTGAATGATCTTCCGGACCCCACTGTGCAACCAGGAAAGTAGAAATCGCAATACAGGATTTCAACGGTTCTGCCATTTCGAACTAGAACTCACTCGTCTCGGATGAGTTCCAACCCACTGATCAGTGACTTTCCGATAGTGGACTGGAAACGCATTGTAAAGTTGTCGTCGACCTTGACGCTATCGAACTGCCGAACAATCCCCGTCATCTGCTGCTTCGCTTGCGCTAGTATATCGAAGTCGTTCAGTACCATTTCGCCGTTCAAAAAGATATTCTGTACGCGGTCGCCAGGACGCAAATCAGACGTTTCAGCGAAGTAAAGTCGAACGGTGTATTTTCCCGGTTTTAGGTCTTGCAGAATCAAGATCTTCAGACCCTCAACGGACGAGGCCGCAACCCACGGCCAACCTGCACCACCCTTCATCCAATTGCTATGTCGATAGTGAAACGTCGGATTCTCTGGAATCGTCTCGACACGAATTTTTGGAGAAGGACCGCCAACAGACGGGTAATCCAGCCACAAGGTTCCATCTCGAGTCTTTCTGTCGCCAGGAGCTCCAAAGTTCAATCCGATTCGCTCTATGGAGCCGGTCTCAATTGGATAATCGCCCCACGAAGCCCATTGCTCGTGACTCTCCGACATTGCAACCAGACTCAATGCGGTGGGCAGCGGATAACTGCAAGTGCAACCCTCGTAAAAATAGGGAACATTGAGCAGTCCGCCGGACGGAATAATACTATTCGTGCATCCACTTCGAGGACCACTGATAAAAACAGTGCCGCTTTCAAGCGTTTTGTCATAGAACGCTGCTGTTCCACTCCTCAACGTGTAGAACAATCCATAGTCAACTCCACCGTCACAGCCGTATGTTTTTGGAAAGACGCGAGGTTCCATTTTGCCAGTCAGCGGGTTGATCCGTTCGCCAGCAACGGGTGGTTCCGGATTCAGAGCCGTCTTCTGATGTGGCGCGTGATAGTAACTGATTTGAGGCTCAGTGAGGCCGATAACTGGCAGGCTTTTTCGTAGACTCCGTTGCTCGGACTCGGCCAGGACTCGACCCGTATAAATATCGGAGATCATCGGACGAAGCAACGGATAGTCGACGGCATTATTAACTTTAATTCGCTCTGCGTGCCAGTCTTTCGGACGAGAAATCATCAGGCCGTTCTTGAACACTGGCTGCGGCGAACGCTTGAAATGGGAAAGCGAATCATCGAACCACAAAACCCCTAACGGGAATCGGACGAGCGTGTCTTCGCAGTGCTCATAGTTCCCCTGGTATTCGGCAGTGCCCGGCAAGGCTCCGACGCGACGAACCAGTGGCATTCCATCCATTTCCATGAGCTCGAAATTACCGGGTTCGAGCAACTTCAGATTTTGCTTAAATGCAAAGCCGTCACCCAACGCTGCGATTCCCCCAAAAGGTCTGAGCGATTGCAGAAGCTCGCTCCCTAGCTCCGGAATACGATCAGCCGATTCGGTGACAATGACGTTTGCAAGGTAGGGCGGTAGAGAGACATGCTTGAGGTCTCCATGGATCACAGCAACACGCTCGCCATAGACACCGGCATGCTGGAGTTCGAGACGTAGGCGTTTGATTCTGTTCGCATCATCATCGAATGCAATGATGTGATATTCTGCCTCCTTCACGAGTGCTTTCACAAGATTTCCATCCACCAGACCGATCACGATTGCAGTTCCCTGAGCCCCGGCTGCTTCTCGAGTCAATGATCGGGCATGACGAGTTGCCTCGGGAGTTGTTGAAAGATTAGTTGAGGGAGCTTTCCAGATCTCCGCAGGCTTTGGTAGTGCGAGGTCCGCCTCGCCGAAGCAGAGAATTTTCCCATCTCGCGTAGAAACGAAGAGCTGATGATCTGCAACAATCATTGAGTGAATCGTCCCGTCGACTTCATTCAGCCCGTCGTCAAATTTCAATGTCCGTTCGTTTGCATGAATGAGCCTGCTGACTCCTGAATCGCCGAGGCCTTTATTCAGCTTGTCCTCGTGTTGCTGCTGATTGACTAGATCGTCGAAGGTGAGTTTGCCGCGTCGAATATCTTTCGACGTTTTTGAGTCCAGGGTCGCAAACCAGCCTCCAGGCAAGCGTCCTGGAGCCGGAAGTTCAAATTGGATGAGCTCACCAGTCATGCGATTCAATATTGCAGGGTAGGCTGTCGAGCATGGCACGATTAATTCGGTATCGTTGACGATCAAATATCCTTGTGGAGCGAGTCCGCCGATCGCTTGTGTTTTGTGGGGCTGTTGTCCAAAGATATGCCCGAGTCGCTCGTTCCGCCAAATGATATTGCCGGTTGCAATATCCATCGCAAGGACGAAGACACCTTCGAATGGCCATACACCAGCGGCAAAGTAAACGATTCCTTCTGCGACGACCGGGCCGCCGCGCACAGGCCACACCGAGATGAGACGCCTGTTACCGAGCAGCCGTCGCTCGTTCGGAACCGCTTGATGCTTCCAAAGCAATTTTCCGGTCGCGAGTTCGACGCAGTACAGGCAACCGTCATCGGATCCAAAACAAACCGATTGCTTCCAAACAGCCGGTGCAAACCGCACCGGACCGTTTGCGTGGAACACCCATAACTCCC
>CAMDKL010000254.1 GCA_945900945.1 Pirellula staleyi DSM 6068 | reverse complement strand
GACAGAACCTTAAGGAAGTGCGACTTGCCGGACCCGAAGTAACCCGAAATCCAGACGCCCATCTTGCCAGCTGGCGCGAGATTCTTGGCCTGGTCCACCGCTTCGAGATACCACGAGATGAACTTGCGGAAATGCTGGTCGAGTTCCCGTGTGATGACGAACTCATCCAACTCCTGCCAAACTGAGGAATCGTCAAGCTGATCGGCCTTCACGACGCCATTGATGGGCCGGAAAATATCACGTTCAAAAAGGTTCTTTATTAGCATGGATGTCTCATAGGATTAACCACGAAATACACGAAGCACACGAAAAGTCCCGCAGAGGCGTCATTGAGTGGTTATTTCTTTCGTCTGTTTTGCGTGTTTCGTGGTTCGTGGTTCAAACCAATTTAAAGGCTCGGTAGTAGTTGTTGCTTTTGATTTTGCCGAACAGCCGTAGTGATTGCCCGTCGTATCGACCAGGGTAAAACAGCACGAGCGGCGTTTGCCCCATGACCGGCTGTAGGTTATTCAACAGAGTGTGCGAACGGAGCAGCGGCCAAACGCTGCCGATACCGGAAACGATTACGAGATCGTGCTGCTCCGGCTGGGCGACCTCAGCGAACACTGCGCTCAATTTGGACTCGTGCAACGGGCCAGCAAGTGCCTTCTTCAAAGCCTCGTCCCCTTTTTCGCGTTGCATCTGGAATGCCTTGTCGAGCAGCTTGCGGCTCTTGAGGTAGTCCATCACGAAATCTAACAGGTCAATATGCTTGACTCGTAGCTCGTGATTTTTTTTGGGGATGTGGTCGAGCAAAGTCCGCAGGTAATCCCGTACCCGTAGTTCATCTTCAGGTGGGTAGTCAAAGATATAGAAGGCGATCTCGTTGCCTATACCGCTGCCGCTCAGGAACTCATCGGAGATAATCCTGGGCAGAATCTTGTTAAGTCGTTCGTTGAGTGGATCGCTCATGGGGCAACCTGGATGCAGCGCAGGACGTATTCTTCTCGGTTGGCCTTCAGGTAATGGAGCACCTGGTCGGCGATATGGACCGTTTGAAGCGTGAGGCTGTTTGTGTCTTCGATGTAGCCAGCTTGAGCAAGCATTTGAAATACAGACGACCGGAGCCGCTTTCGAGTTGACTCGCTCCACTGCGGCATTTCGGGATCACGCTCCCGACAGCCTTCAAGATAGTCATCCCACATACTGTTTGTGAGCGATTTGCTGAACAGCCGATACTGTTCGCCAACAACGATTTCCAAGAAGTCTCCGAGCAACGGACTATGTTTGACGGCAGCAACAAAGACAGCGTGGATGGCAACCGTGCCTTTGCCGTCACGAACGAGCTTCCACAGGTCGGGCCCCATTGTTTCTAGACGGCGACGAATCAACGTGGTTAGACGGCGGGCTGTAGCGGGACTGCGGGCTTGAAGGACGTTTTTCGTCACGATGGCGTCCTTCCAACCTTCGTCATCGACCTGGCGTAGCAGCAAATCGGCAATGAGTCTGCTTTCGGGTATTTTCAACGCTCCTGCGGTAATGTCGGCCGCGTATCGCATGTTTGCCATGTTTGCCGCTAAGATCAATTAAATCGGACCTTTTGAACGGTTGGAACAAAAAGGCGATTGGTATAAAACATGGATGGTAATCACGGGACCTGTTCTCGCGGTATTCGTTTTGGGGAGTTGTCTGCGGTGCGCAACTATCCTACGATAAAGTTGAGTTATTAACAATTAGTAGTCGGCACCGCTCAGCTCGGGGACTGTTACATGACTTTCGGCGATCGAATTCGAGAATTGCGAAAGCAAAAGGAATGGCGACTCCGTGATCTAGCTGAAAAGGTTGGTGTCGGGGTAACTCACCTATCACGCGTTGAAAATGAGCACTTGAATTACGGCGACTAGACTCCTAACCTGCGTAATCCTCTTGGATATTCCGTTAAGCCCGTATCGCTTTGAAAGTGCCTCTCTGACGTTAGCAAAGTCCTCGGGGCAAATGGTGGAAACTTCTCTTTCTTTGCGAATCACACCGAGCCAAAATTCGCACACGGAAAAGTTCTCATCGAAGGTGCGTTTGGAGATCTCTTTGGAAGCCAATCGAGTTTCGTGGAAGGTTAACCAATGATTGCACAGGTCCTTTAGCATAAGCCCTACGTTAGCCTTCCTGCCGGGCTCATCACCCGCTAGGAGAGCATCTTTTTGTCCGAGCCATTGCTCGAGGCTTTTCTCTCCTTTTTGATCGTTTGATAACGTTTCAAAATAGATTCGTCGGCTTCGAACCTTCTTGCACCAATACGCAACGGCACCACCGTTTCGCTTGTACTGGCTGAGAGGAAACCTCTTTTTGGGTTTGGTTGCCTTTGGCTTTGACGCAGAAGCGGTCGCGACGCTAGAATTGAGACAGTTCTCAGTTTCCTGATATGAGATTTGGGGATTCCTGCCACACCAGCATGCAACGCTGGAGGGGCTTTTTTGAAGGGTTATCAGAAAGCCATCAGATCAAAAAGGGCTAATTCGGGGGCTAATTCGCTCAATTAGGCCTCCCTCGAATGATGCAATAACCAGCAAAAGGATGGGTGGCAGAGCGGTTTAATGCACCGGTCTTGAAAACCGGAGTAGTCGGAAGGCTACCGTGGGTTCGAATCCCTCCCCATCCGCTAACTGTCCACTAATCCCTGGAAATTCCGGGGATTTTTTTTGGCGTGGCGCAGAAGGCGGCGCACCTGGAGAACCTAAAACTCGGACCCGTTCTTTATGTTGCTACTGATCGGTCATAGTCTCGCGAAAGAAGCATCGAACACAGATGCAACTCGCCGAAGTATTTGATGGTCAATAGTAGGTTTAACCTGCACCGGTTTGGGTGACCGGTGCGGGTTACTGCGTCGAAGTTTGGGCAACTTCGGAGCGAGTTTTGGTACGCTGTATGATGATTTCGATACCGCATGGATCAGCTCTCCATTATGTGCTCACGACGCCAATCGCTACGGTGCGCGTAGTTTTGACCACAGAAGCGAAAGATCCAAGAGAACCTGACAACGGAAACTTGGTTGTAAGCCATTTGAGCAAATTCCTGAGCGTCATGATACAGTCGGTGGGGCAGAGAATTCCTGTTTAAAGTGGCTTAACAAAGACCAATGTAACTCACCTTCTATCTGAATTTGCATCTGGCGATCCTACGGCGGCAGAGAAGTTATTACCGTTGGTCTACGAAGAACTACGCAAGCTGGCCGCCGCCAAGTTTGTTAACGAGCGTCCGGACCAAACGCTGCAAGCAACTGCTTTGGTTCATGAAGCGTATGTGCGGATGGTTAGTGGCCAACAAGAAACGTGGGAGAACCGCGGACATTTCTTTGCCGCAGCCGCCGAGGCGATGCGCCGCATATTGGTCGACCAGGCGCGGCATAAGAAATCGCTCAAGGCGGGCGGCGATCGAAAACGTGTGGAATTGACACTTACCTCCAGCTCTGATGGCTTTGCATGAGCAACCGCAAGACACAGTAAATCGTTGTAAGACGTTTAGCCGATATCGCCGCGCTTTTTCGCCAAAATTATCGACGTAGTTGTGTCAGATGACAATCGAATCGCCGTTTGCCTCGTCAACTGAACCAGAGAGAGCGTCCAGTGACGGCCCAATCACTCGAGTGAAGTACGAGAAAACACTTAAGACGCGATCAAGAATTGTCTCCGGTGCAGCTTGTTGTCAACGTTTCCGTCGGATACGCAGGAGAGATCGCTCAGCGAATGCTTTTCTGCGAAGAAGCTGAAGGTCCTTTGACGGTGCCCGCTGCGACAAAAATGCAGTCGCCCGAGCAAGAAGGTCAACTAGCTTGGCAAGATGACGGATCACACCGTTGGTGCAATGAATGTCAGCCGAAACAACGGTCGCGTCGTCAATCATGACTTTGCCGTCCTTGACTGCAATCTTGATTGGCTTACTAGCGACGGTCGTAGCCGTTGTCAGCTTCATCACATCGGCGGCTGTCACGTTACCGGCCACCACGTGGTGTGTCAAAAACCGACCATTTTATCCTTGTTTTCAGGCAAGAGTAGCGACTCCAGGAATGCTGGTAGGTTCACGATCAAAAATTTTGACACCAAGAAATGGTAGGCTTGCGACAACCCCTGGCAGGTTTCGTTACTGATTTTTTAAAAACCTACTCCCTTATTCATCATGTGTTCACAATAGCATGCTACTCTCGACCCCGAATTCAAGACGTGCAAGTGTCCCGTAATTTTTCGACGCAGCGAGCACTTGCTGCTAGGAAGCATAACAATCGAGGTTTTTATGTGGTTGAACAAAATTCGTGAACTTAGCGGGCTTGCTTTTGTCTTTGCCGCTTTCTTGTGTCAGGCCGACTTCGTTCTGGCTTTGGAGTCCTCGAACCAGAAAACGGCTACGTTCTGCAATGGTAAGGATGGCTATGATGGGACAGTGGATGTTGAGATCTGGGCACTTGCACCGACAACGATTCTAAATTCGAATCCCCAGGTGACAGTTGACGAAAACAATGGTGGTGCTGAGAGCCAAGTACTGATGAGGTTTGATGGGATTTTTGGTGACCGAGAGAATCAAATTCCTCTCGGTTCGTCGATCACCTCAGCGCGATTAGAGGTTGGGGCTTTTGATCAGGGTGACACAGTCCACTTACATCGCATGTTGGTACCGTTTGGCAAAGCTCCGACCTGGAACAAGATGATTTCTGGTGTATCGGCCGATAACTTAGAATCTTTGAGGGTTACAGAGACCTTTACCTTTGGCAAGATTTCAGCCGCAGCATCTGCCGTGCATTTTGAAGTGACTGAGACACTTCAAGCCTGGTCCAATGGTGCCAAAAATCATGGGTGGGTTTTCATCAATACTGGTGGGAACGGCTGGGACTTCTATTCTTCTGACTTTGATAAAGTTGCTCAACGGCCGCGGCTCATTGTGAAATTTACGCCACCTTCGAAACCTCGGAATCCGATTGCTCAGCAGAAAAGCGATCTTATTGGTGACGCCTCTCAGAAGTGATTGGAAAGAGCTCGCGCCTTAGATTTTGACGAAACCATGTTCTCCATGTTTTTATTGTTAGCACCTATTTTTGACGTTAGGAAATCATATGGCTAAGACAGCGACTCCTGGTACTTGGTTGGCAGATCCGGCACACTTTGCACGCCCAAGTCGACGTGACGTTTTGTACGCTGGTTGGGTTGGCGGTCTAGGTCTTTCGTTGGGACAGTTGCTTCAATCGGAAGGCGACGCAGCTTCACCCGTCGTAGGCCGACCGGTAGCGAAAGCCAAATCGGTGATTCACATCTACCTGTCCGGCGGCTTTCCGCACATGGATAGTTTTGATCCGAAGCCAGACTCTCCAGTCGAGTATCGAGGAGATGTTTTGGGAACAATTCCGACCTCACTAACGGGAGTTCGTTTCAGCGCCCATATGGAACGAACGGCAAAAATTGCAGACAAAATCACGGTGGTTCGCAGTTTTACGCATGCCGAAGTAGACCACGGTCGCGGTCAGCACAGCATGTTTACTGGTTACCGTCCAAGTCCCGCTTTGGTTTATCCAAGTATGGGTAGTGTTTTGGCGTCCGAGCTTGGGCAGCGCGGATCGGTGCCACCCTATGTTTGTGTCCCTACGCAGGGCAGCCAGTACTTAGGCAGCGGATATTTAAGCAACGCATGTGGCCCATTCGCGTTAGGAACTGATCCAGCGCGTCCTGGGTTCAAAGTGCGCGATCTTGGGATGGCCGAAGGAATCGACGAGGCACGTTTCGAATCTCGTAAAAATCTGAAGACCCTAGTGGATGATCATTTCCGATCGAAATCGAACGATGACTCTATCGTAACGATGAATTCATTTTATCAACGAGCTTACGACATGCTGGCTTCCAAAGAAGCGCGCGATGCTTTCTCGCTAGATGGCGAAACAGAAGAAACGAAGGCATTGTACGGGATGGGTCGCGGTGGACGATCATCGGCTGGACCGCGATTGATGATTGCTCGACGTTTGGTCGAGGCAGGAGTGCGTTGCGTTACTGCAACCTACGGCGCATGGGATACACATTCGTTTCACTATCGAGGGATCGAGTTGCAGTTGCCCGACTTTGACAAAGCCTTTGCAGGACTGATTCAAGATTTAGATCAGCGCGGTTTGCTCGACTCGACTCTTGTGTTGGTGACGAGCGAGTTTGGACGCACTCCAAAAATAAACGCAGGTGGTGGACGCGACCATTGGCCTCGCGTGTTTAGTATTGTCATGGCAGGCGGCGGCATCAAGAGGGGCAACATTTATGGTGCGTCGGATAGCCTCGCCGGTGAGCCAGCCGATTTGCCATTGAGTGTAGAAGACTACAGTCAAACGGTCTTTCATCTCTTGGGGATCGACGGAGAAGATTACTTGATGTCTCCAGGCGATCGTCCCCAAAGGATTGTGATGGACGGCAAAGTCGTCAAAGAGCTGTTGGCGTAAAGTTCTTCGGATGTGACTCCATCGCCTAGAAGTGAATCGATCAAATTAACATGCCGTTGAGC
>CAMDKL010000253.1 GCA_945900945.1 Pirellula staleyi DSM 6068 | reverse complement strand
AATAAGTACTTCGCACCGTCCCTCGTTAATCGTTATTGGAAACATTTTTTTAACCGAGGCATCGTCGATCCCGAAGACGATATGCGTGTTACCAATCCCGCGTCGAATCCAGAGTTGCTCGACGCCCTTTCACGGCATTTCATCGAGTCTAAATTCAATTTGAAGGAACTGGTGCGGACCATCTGCAAGAGTGCGACGTATCAGCTTTCGTCGGACCCGAATCAATACAATGCCAAAGACAAACAGAATTTTTCGCGATACTATCTCAAACGAATGAACGCTGAAGTCCTTCTCGACTCAATTGATGTCGTGGCAGGTAGCTCAACCAACTTCGCTGGATTGCCCACCGGATCTCGAGCCATTCAAATACCCGATAACGGAGTTACTTCTTTTTTCCTAGCCATCTTTGGCAAACCAGAGGGGGAAAGCGCTTGCGAATGCGAACGTTCGGGGGACGCAAGTCTGGCTCAGTGTTTGCACTTGCTCAATTCTCCAGAATTGCAAACGAAATTGTCCTCAGGGAATGGACGTGCCATTTCGATGGCCAAGGATTCAACCACACCCGTTTCAGAGAAAATTCGACAACTTTATCTGGCTGTTTTTAGTCGTGAACCATTGCCGAAGGAACTTGCGACGGCGGAAGCACATATCCAACGTGCTGAGACCGATGATGCTCGCAGACATGCATACGAAAACATCGTTTGGGCCTTGGTCAACACAAAAGAGTTTCTGTTCAACCACTAGGTGAGCTTGGATTTGCTATTTCTATGTTTGACCTCCGTATTTTTGTACTAACTTGCCTTTTAGTTTGCGCAATTTGCTCTTCGGTTCACGCACAGTTGCCCACCACGACGCTTACGGCCCTTCATCCGCCGGGCGGAAAAATTGGAACGTCGTTTGAAGTCACGATTGCAGCCTCGACCAATGCGGAAGGAGCCAACGAACTTTTCTTTTCGGACCCAAGAATCAAGGCTGTAGCGAAACGCGAACCCTCGTTACTTTTTCCCGGCACCGAGGACACTTTGGCGGGCCAATTCACGGTGACGATTGACGAGGGTGTCGCGCCAGGGATCTATGATGCATGGTTGGCTGGTCCTTTAGGAGTTTCGAATCCTCGAGGTTTTGCCGTAAGCAATTGGAACGAATTAACCAAGTCGGGTACGAATCGTTCATCTGAAAAAGCACAACCGATCCAATTGGGCTCGGTAGTCAATGGGAAACTGGAAGCCAGCGTCGAGGATTATTATCAGTTTTCCGCATCAAAAGGAACCCGAGTACTTTTGGATGTGTTTGCGCAACGCATCGATTCGAAAGCGGATGCGACGCTCGTCCTCTACGATTCACAGGGACATGAATTGGTTCGCAGTCGTGACTTCAATCGTCGCGATCCATTTATCGACTTCTTAGTTCCGGAGGACGGCGAGTATTTGTTGAAGATATTCGATTTTGTATTTGCGGGTGGAAATGATTTTTTCTATCGATTGGAGTGTCATTCGGGAGTGTATCTTGACTTCGCCTTTCCTCCTGTGGTGCGTAGGGGCCAAAAGAATCGGATTACCGTTTTCGGACGTAATTTACCTGGTGGATTCCCAAGTGATGTCATCGTAAATGGCCGTCCGTTGGATCGATTGGACGTGGACGTTGATCTGGCCTACAACGAGAAAACGGATCGTCGAGCAGTCCCATCGCATGTGTTGGCGGTCGAGTCGTTCATCGATGGCAAAGAGTTTCGCCTCAATTCTGCTAGCGGCCCTTCGAACGCGATTGTTTTAGGCTATTCACGCGCTCCGATAACAGTCGAGTCCAAGCCAAACGATGCACAAAAAGAAGCGGTGCAGGTCCAGCTTCCATGCGAGTACGTCGGTCAATTTTTCCCCCGAGGCGATGTCGATTCGGTTCAGTTCGAGGCGAAGAAAGGGGAACTTGTTGCAATCGAAGTAACTTCGCAGCGCATGGGTTTCTCCGCCGACCCGTGGATGCTCGTACAACGGGTCGAAAACCGTGCCGACGGAACCACCGAACTTGTTGATGTCAAAGAAATCGATGACGAAACGATCAACGTTGGATCGACCGCCTTCAACGGTGCTACCATTGACCCACGCTTGCTGTTGGATGTACCTCAAGATGGAATCTACCGGGTCACCGTTCGTGATCTCTATGGAGACTCGCGTGGAGACGCACGACTGATCTACCGATTGAGTCTTAGAAAACCGCAACCGGACTTTCGACTTATCGCGTTACCAGTAACGCTGGCCAAGGGGGCCAACAACACTAGCGGAGTCGGCTATCGGTCGGCTGGGGTGCTTGTTCGATCCGGGGAAATCAGCCCGTTTTCCGTAATGGCATCTCGAATCGATGGATTTGATGGGCCTATTCATTTTAGAGTCGATGGACTACCGGACGGAGTTTCAGCTCCGGAATCGATCCTCTCTGCCAAGGGAGATCTAACTCCGATCACGATCGTCGTGCCTGAAAGCACACCTGCTTGGAAAGGAACAATTGCTATTATCGGTAAGGCAAGCATCAACGGTTGCGAGGTAGAACATGCCGCACGTGCAGCAATAATTCTAGCGCCAGGAGATAACACTCGTTCCGCCGAAGCCCGAATGGCTTGCCAATTTGCTCTGGCAATAGGTGGAAACGAAACAATGCCATGCATGATTCAGGTTGGTGATGGTCAACGCAATGTCGTCTCTCGCGGATCCAAGCTCAGCTTTCCGGTCAAGATGATACAACGAGATGGTTTCAAAGATGCCGTCACTCTCACCCCGATTGGACTTCCATCCTTTGCAAAGGTTCAAGCGGTTGTCGTTGGAAGTGAGGAACAAACGTTAACAATCGAAATCGACAAGAGTGCGCCCCTTGGAGATCTAACCTTTGCGCTGAGCGGTGTCATTCCCAAGTTCAATTACGCGCTTAACAAGGTCGACGTTGAAGCGGCCGCTAAGAAAAAGGAGGCAGCCGCCCAGGCGTTTGCTTACCGATCCAAGGCCCTCGACGAAGCAAAGAAAATCGCTGCTGCCGCTGTGGACAATAAGGCGGATGCAGATAAAGCGGTAACCGAAACGACCGAATTGCTCAAGCGTGCAGAAGCATCGAAGAAATCGATAGAAGCCATGTCTGCTACGATTGCAAAGGCCGGTCAGTCTAAGTCGGTCAACAACGTACCTGTGGTATCAACCCTGATTCATCTCAGAATAACGGATCCGTCGGCCGTAAACGAAAAGCAACCAACGTTGGTAAGCTTCGAAAAAGAGATCCTGCCTATTTTGAGAAAGAACTGCACCGCTTGTCACAACAAATCCAAAGCGGAAAATGAACTCTCACTCGAATCCGTTGCATCGATTCTCAAGGGTGGGATAAGTGGGCCAGGAATTATTCCAAAGAAAGCTGCCGAGAGTCTAGTCTTATCGAGAGCCGTTGTGACCGATGAGGAACAAATGCCGCCAGCAGCTAACAAAGTGGGTGCTGTTCGGCTTACTAAACTGGAACTTGAAACGATCAAAAAATGGATTGACGAGGGTTCAACGAGTACGGAATCACTGACCGAAAAGATCAAGTGGCATCAGCTTCCATCCTCAGTCAATCCGATATTCGCTGTCGCCGTCACATCGGATGGTCAGTATGTGGCTTGTAGTCGCGCAAATCAAATTCAAATCTATCATGTTCCAACCGGAAGTGTAGTTAGTCGCCTGATCGACCCAGCCATGTTGAGTTCGGAAGCGTGTGAAAAAACGCCGGCAGCCGACGTTGATATGATTCGGTCGTTGGCGTTCAGCCCAGACGGTACAACGCTTGCCTCCGGCGGGTTTCGCACGATCAAGCTTTGGAATTGTGACGAGCAATCCAGAGTAACCTACAAGGACAAAATTTTGCCCACCAGTGCCGATTTTGCGATTGCTTCACCAGACGGCAAGATGCTTGCATGCGTCCGAGGAAGTGACGTTTGCCTGGTCGACTCGTTTCAAAGGAAGCAATCGCGGACACTTGCAGGACATTCATCACCCGTCACGTCGATCGCATTTTCAAAAAACGGATCGAAGCTTGTCAGCGTTTCCAAGGACAAAGCAGTCCTTTGGAATGCCAACAACGGCGAGATACACGGTGTATTTGAAGGGAAGGCTCCTTTGGCAACTGCCGCCATGAATGACGAGGGAACCCTCGTTGTTGTTGGTACGAATGACGGAACGGGCCTAACCATTGAGTTCTCAACGGCAGTTCAATCGATTGAAAACAAGCTCACAATTTCGCAACAATGGCAGGCGAGTAACAAACCAATCACAGCAATCGTTCCAGTACCCGGACATGCCACACAGTTCGTAGTTGGTGACGAAAACGGCAACGTCGAATTGTGGGACACCAAGGAGTTGAAGCAAAGCGTTCGAAAAATGCAAACTGCTAGCGGTCGGGTGCAGGCTCTGACGATAGCATCGGACGCCACCAGAATCATTGGTATTGATGCTGGCAAATCGATTCGGTTTTGGAATCTAGCTGATGGTAAGCTGATATCCGAATCGAGAGGCGACCTTCGCACCATCCGCCAAATCTCAACAGCAGAGCGACGACTACTGGTCGCCAAACAAATCGTTGACGCCGAGAAAGCACGTTTGGACAACGTGGAAAAACTTGCTGCGTCCGAGAATGAGGCTATCAAAAAGTCGGACGAGGCAAAGTCGTTAGCATTAAAAGTGCAAAAAGAAAAAGCCGACGCATTGTCTTTGGCCACCGAAAACAAATCCAAGGCCGAAAAGGAACTTACCGAAGCGATGGCCAGCGCAACGAGCGCTGATACTGCCAAGGTGATGGCTCAAGAGTTAGTCAACGCATCTCTTGCTGCCGAAAAAGATGCCGAGGACAAAAAAGTTGCCGCTGAAAAAACGAAAGAGTCCCGCGCTACGCTCGCAACTTTAACCAAGGCCGCGTCGGATGCGGCAGCGAAAGCCAAGACAACTCAAGCCGCAGTCGACAAGACCCTTAAACCACTTGAAGATGCGATGAAAGCGAAGACGGAAGCAGACTCCGTCATTCAATCGACCGAGCGAGCCGTCCTTGCTGCGGTATCGGTTGCAAAAAAATCGGATGCCGCTATTCCTAAAGTGCGCCAACAAATGGAAGCTGCCGATGAATCGCACACGAAACTTGAGCTGGAGTTGGAAACGATGAAAAAGCAGGCAGTTGAAAACGCTAAGCCGTTTCAATCGCTGTCCATTTCTCGCGACGGAAAACTTGTGGTTGCCGGTGGCGAAGACTCATTGGTACATTTATACGATGCGGTCGCAGGAACACCGTTGAGCGTATTTGCCGGTCACCAAAAACCAGTCTTGTGCACTTCATTTCTCGACATGGATCGAATCGTTTCGATGGATTCAGATGGAATGTTTTTTTCCTGGCAACCTTTTTCTGAGTGGTCTTGGTCTCGCACGATTGGAGCCATCGAGAGTTCTCAAATCATCGATCGTGTAACAGCGCTTGACTTCAGTCCGGATGGAAAACTGCTGGCCTCTGGCAGTGGCGAGGCTTCGCGTAGCGGTGAACTGAAATTTTGGGATCCGTTAACTGGCAACTTGGTTCGAGAGATTCGCGAGGCGCATAGCGACAATCCATTTGGAGTCCGATTCTCGCCCGACGGGAAGACATTAGCCTCGGTGTCGGCAGACAAATTTCTAAAAACCTTTGATGTCACTTCTGGAGAATTGATCCGAAGTTTTGAAGGACATACGCATCACGTGCTTGCAGTGGATTGGTCGGCGGATGGTCGTCTGTTAGTAACGGCAGGTGCAGATAACGCGGTCAAGTGTTGGGATGTTGAGTCCGGCGAACAGAGAAAGACAACGACGGGATTTGGCAAGGAGGTTAACAGTGTGATGTTCATTGGCACGACCCACGACGCCGTTGCAACCAGTGGAGACAAGACCATTCGAGTCTTCAATGCTGATTCCGGACAGATGGGCAAGCAGTTTTCGGGAGTGAGCGACTTCCTTTATTGCGGTGCAATTTCCCAGGATGGAAAAATTGTTGCAGCCGGTGGCAAGGACGGAGTCCTTCGAATATGGGAGTACGCTTCCGGACAACAACTGCAAAGTCTCACGGGAAGGGAGTGAAGGGCATAACGGCATAGAGAGTCTTCGGTCAAGGAAGGTGACTGAACGGCGATTTTAGAACCGACGCAGGCACGGTAACGATCGAAGTTGCGTTGCAAAAACAGCAAACAGGGTCTGACTCTGGCGACTCTGGCGACTGGCCTAAGGGTCTGACCCTGGCGACTGGCCTCGCAAACTGACGAGACGTTGATGGTGCGACTCCAGAGCGCCCCAACCCCAAGAAGAAGAATAAAAATTTTGTTTTTCTGCCGACACACCCCTTGACAGGAGAGAGAGAGAGAGAGAGAGTGTGTGTGTGTGTGAAATCGCAAAGCAAACTGTTTGCAAAATGCACGGCAAATTGTTTGCAAAATTGCGTGTCCAAAGTGAGGTTGAGGCTTGGTTTTGATTTTCTAACTTTCTTATTGTCTCCCAAAGGAGAATACGATGCGGTCGAAACGACTATACGGGTTTACACTGGTTGAGTTGTTGGTGGTTATCGCCATCATTGGAATCTTGGTGGGATTGCTGTTGCCGGCCGTTCAGGCAGCTCGTGAGGCTGC
>CAMDKL010000252.1 GCA_945900945.1 Pirellula staleyi DSM 6068 | reverse complement strand
GTATTGCCCGTATGTTGGAAAAATACATCAAGGAAAGTGGCCTCGACTCACGCACAACCCCCCACACACTGCGTCATAGTTTTGCAACGCATTTGTTGGATCGCGGAGCAGATATTCGAAGTGTACAAGAAATGCTCGGCCACAAGAGTCTGGTTACCACTCAGATCTACACGCACGTAAGTACTGCTGCACTCAAGCAGGCTTACACGAAAGCGCACCCACGCGCATCAAAAAAACCCGTTGCGGGGGCAAAGGAATCAGCGGGGCCGAAGTAATTGCAGGATCGTGCTTTCCGACTCGGTGTCGGGCATTGTATAGCCAGCAACACGTCTCAGTTCGATGTTCTTCATTAGCCCTTTGTGTCGTGCTTCGCCCCGTTCCTCTACCCATTTTGGGCCCTTGATGGCAAGAAGTCTACGAAACTTGTGCCAGTCGTCCTGTAGCCAAGTACACAGCCGTGATAGCGGGCCTACGGCTCTGGCGGTGAGCGTGTCATACCGGAATTCCTCTAGGACTTTTTGAACGCTCAGTGGATAGACTGGAATCTTGAGTTTGAGATGATCGATGACACGATTGACGACTGTCATTTTCTTTGCAACGCTATCACAAAGTGTGACTTGAACGTCCGGACGAAGGATCGCTACTAAGATTCCTGGTACACCTCCGCCGGCTCCAATGTCCAGTATCTCTTCGTCGGGATCAAGCAATTTCGCCAAGTGCCAAGCGTCGAGAAGGTCTCTTTTGACGAAAAGTTCTGGCGTGGTGTGACGCGTTAGATTGATACTTTGGTTCCAAGACCAAATCTGCAAGCAGTATTCTGCGATGCTGTTCCAAGCTTCGGGCGAAATATCTGTGATTTCAAGCGGTGCGGCATGGAGGTGCAATTGTGGCAAAAGATCCGAAATGTCCCCTTGAAACATGAGGGGTTTCTTTTTGACCTCGGAGCCAAAGCTGCCGCCCTCAGCGATTTCGGCATGGTCGTTGCCGTCGGTTGGAACGGTGTCGTCGGTTGGAACGGTGTCGTCGGTCGGTCGCGAGGGCTGATTTGATTTCATGCGTCCCCTTTTCAATCTCCAATAAAGCAATAAAAATGGCCAGCGGATTCAGGCCCGGGGCTGGCGCCCACCGGTTCACGAAATCGCAAAATGAGTGCCATTTCGCTGGCCGTTGTTGTAGCGGTTTCGTCGACGTTTGGCCAGCAACCACGACGACACAAAGAATGATACGGGACGAATTCCAGCAATTCGTCGAGAGGCACTTTAAACAACTGACCAGTCTGCCAATTCAGATAGATGCGAAATGGCAATAAAAAAGGTCGTGGTATGCCGCTCCATCGTCACACCACGACCATGATGTCGGGCGAACAGTCTTGCGACTGATCCGACTTCCCAATCCGTGCTGTAGAATTCATCGACCAGAGCGATCAAGAAATTGAATCACCTTTGGCTTTGGTGCAACAATCGTTGTAACCAGCAAAGCTTATCACGCTACCGCCGAACCTCGAAACCGGGTTGGGTGTTTAGAATGGAAATCTCGGACTTCAGGTGGTTAGTCAGGGGTGTTGCAACACGATCTCGTGGCGGACTTGCGATCGATGGAATCGAAAGAAGCTCTGCAGTGTCTGGACGGGCAGTGTCTACCCCTTGAATGGATGGAATTGACGATTCGCAACCGGAAACGCCCGTACATGGCACATTGCAAGAGTTCGATGCTGCGGTATAACGCGTCGACATTGGCTTTCGATAGCGATTGGTCATTCTGTTTCGATTAGACGGCTTGCAACTTTCGCTATAATCGGCACCGCCGAGCCCGGCATGTTGAGAGTGTAAACCTTGTTTATTTTCGAAGCAATTGCACCGCATATCGACATGTTTTGAAATACAAGCGGCCGTCGCGGCACGGTCAGAAGGATAGTTGTTCCACAAACGAGGGCTCCAATCACTACAACTCATATAGGACGCGAGTTGAGAATAGGATTGTCCGGATTTGTGAACTGTGGCGGGTCCAGATTGAAGGGAATCCGTTTGAGCCTGCCCGAGTGAAATGGTAGTCAATAAGAAAGCCGCTGCGTGCATCATGCGTCGCATATTTGTACCCGATAGGAAGTCGTCCTTGATTTGTCCACTTTAACAACGAAAAAGGGCGATTGCGAATTACCCTATACCGTGGCAACGTCTAGCCACTTTTACCGAGAGACTTAGTCGCGGCGGGTTTCGCACAATCGATCGCCCATGATCGACAGCCAATGATTGCCTCCAATTTCTGCGTTGGCAAATTTTGTTGCGGGTATTTCAATGCGATGAGCGTTTTGCGATTCGGGATGTAATCGTTTGATCGAACGTGTGGATTGAATCGATTTTGTAAGGATGGCGGAACAAAGATTAAAAATCCCTGGGTTTTTACTTGCGGGCCGCGGTGGGCACCCGGAAACCTGCATATTGATAAGGAATCCATCAAACGACCTTGCATACTTCGTGGATTTCGGCAGAATACGTTTAATTGGAGAGGTGGCTGAGTGGTCGAAAGCACCGGATTGCTAATTCGGCGTAGGAAGAAATTCTTACCGCAGGTTCAAATCCTGTCCTCTCCGTTTGTTTTCCTTGGTCTTTCGCAAATTCTGAGGTGGTTCGGTGTCCCAGTCCCAATCATCGAGGAACCGTTATGGCTAAAAAAAAGAAAACTCCCGCTAAAACGAAATCCACTGGGCGTATCGTCATGCGTACGGGGGAGGCGCTCGTCGAATCGGATCCTGCTTGGTCCGCTGCCGAGCCGGAAATTGTCATCGGTGAGCTCGATGGCCCAGTCGGCTACGCTATCGCCCAACTGATCGGCAATCAAGTCAAAGGTCATACCAAAGTCTTTGCGATCCTCAACAGCGATGTGCAAGTAAAACCGGCAACGGTCATGGTCAGCAAGGTGACCGTCAATAGTTCTCACTACACTAATATCTTGATGGGAACCGTTCAAGCGGCCATTGCTCATGGTGTTCTCGATGCAGTTCGAGCCGGGCACATTCCAAAAAACAAAGTCAACGATCTGGGTATCATCGTTTCGGTATGGCTTGATCCGTCTATAGTTGATGTGGAATACGATCCTGAGTTGCTGTTCAAGACGAACCGCGAGGCGACAACGAAAGCCATCTCCAAGGCCATGAACAACGAGCCATCCATCGAGTGGCTTCTCAAAAATCAAGAAACAACTCCGCACTTTTTCCATCAACTCGCTCTCGATGGCAAGCTGAAAGCGTAGGGCAGGCTGCCATTTAGCCGGAGACCGATTTGAACTACCTACAAGCCATTGCGGCTTATATTTTATGGGGTGTCTTCCCGTTGTATTGGAAGCTACTGCCCACGGTTAATTCGTTTGAGATCATTTGTCATCGCATAGTCTGGTCACTTCTGACACTCCTGCTTTTTGTCAGTTTGGGACGCCAATGGCCACAGATTCGCTCAGTCCTACAGGACCGCAAAAAGCTTGCGCTTTGCACGGTGGCCGCCTTCTTGATCAGCATCAATTGGTTGGTATTCATCTGGGCGGTTCAAAATAAGTACGTTGTCGAAACAAGCCTTGGGTACTTTATCAACCCGATGCTCAATGTTGTCCTAGGAGTTCTCCTTTTTCAAGAGAGACTTCATCCAGTTCAATGGATTGCGGTATTCATTGCAGGCCTTGGCGTGACCGTGATGGCGTTTCAAACTGGAAAATTTCCGTTTATTGCGATGACGTTAGCGGTTTCATTTGCGTTATATGGAGCGGCGAAGAAAAAGACGACGATGCCGGCTGTAGCTGGCCTGGGAATGGAAACGGCTATTCTGACGCCACTGACTCTGGTCGCTCTTACTTATTTTTCGTACGTGAGCCATGATTCTGAGCCTCGAACGGCTAGGACTTGGATGCTTCTTATGCTGGGCGGTCCAATTACGACTCTTCCGCTCGTGCTATTCGCAGCGGCGGCCAAGAATGTACCCATGGCCGCCATGGGTATGCTTCAGTACGTTGCTCCGTCCCTACAATTTATCTTTGGAGTATTTCTATTTGGAGAAGAAATATCCTTCGGTAGAGCCTACGGCTTTGCCTTGGTCTGGCTAGCTCTGATAATCTTTAGTGGCTTTGTGATTACTTCCTCACGATCGACAGAATCGCGAAAAGTCGAATGATCCATTAACTTACTTCTGCAAGCGGGCAAAACGAGCATGAGCATTGGACGGTTGTTGGAACGCATCTTTCGCAAGAAAAGCGTTGAGGATCTACATCAAGAATCGTTTAATCGGGAGGCCGCTGGGACGTCGCTCGTCAAAAGCCTCAACTTGCTCGACCTAACTTGTTTTGGCATCGCCGCAGTTGTCGGAGCAGGTATCTTTACCACGTTGGGAAAAGCAGCCGCAGAGGGTGGCCCTGCGGTCAGCGTTCTTTTTGTTTTGACGGCAATTACGTGTTTGTTCTCCGCATTGTGCTACTCCGAGTTTGCGTCCCGGATTCCCGTTAGCGGCAGCGCCTACACCTACTCCTACGCGGTCTTCGGTGAACTGATCGCTTGGTTGATCGGCTGGAATTTGTTGATGGAGTACGCTATTGGGAACAGTACGATCGCCTTTTCTTGGTCCGACTATTTTTCTAATATACTCAATGGCATCGGAATGCCGTTACCAGGCTGGCTTCAAACCGATTACTATTCGTGCTCCGAGGCCGCATTTCATGCCGCAGATACGATAGTTCAGCCGAAATCTGACTCGGAACTGGTAGCTATTTGGGAAAACGCACCACGCATCGCAGGTTTGCGAATGATACTAGACCTGCCTGCGTTAGCGATAAATCTAGTAGTCACTTGTTTAGTCTACATCGGTATCCACGAGTCCAAGCTGGCCAGCAACGCGATGGTTTTCTTGAAGTTGACGGTTGTGATGGGAGTGATCATCATCGGCTCGTTTTATGTTTCGCCCTCCAATTGGGTCCCTTTCGCACCGAACGGGGCGACCGGAGTTCTACAAGGCATTGCAGCCGTGTTCTTTACCTACATCGGTTTTGATGCGATCTCGACAACCGCCGAGGAATGCATAAACCCAAAGCGAGATCTCCCGCTTGCTACATTGCTAACGCTAGGAATATGCACAGTGCTCTATGTCATTTTGGCCTTCGTTCTGACAGGCATGGTGAACTATAAAGAGCTCGACGTCGATGACCCGTTGGCGATCGTTTTTACTAGGCACAATTTGGATTGGTTATCCGGAATCATCTCCCTCAGCGCGGTGGTTGCGGTGGCAAGTGTATTTCTCGTTTTCCAACTTGGGCAACCTCGCATCTTCCTGAGCATGGCGCGCGATGGGTTGCTCCCCAACCAGTTTGCACGCATTCACCCTCGCTTCAAAACACCCTCTTTTGCAACCATGGTAACTGGGATCGCTGTCGCCATTCCGACGCTGTTTTTGAATTCGCAAATCGTGATGGATTTGTGCTCGATCGGAACTCTCTTTGCATTCGTATTGGTTTGCGGTGGGATTTTAAAGTTAAACGCTATCGATCGGGACGAATCGGTTCGAAGTGGTAACTCAACATTTCGCTCCGGATTTCGTGTCCCCTATTTCAATGGCCAGTACATCGTTCCAGCCTTGTTGGTTCTGTATTCGCTATTCATGCAGTCGATGCCGCACAATCACGACCTCACTCGCGATTGGACTTGGGAGAAGTTTCCGTACTTTGTTTTTTATAGCGTTTTCTTCGGTCTTTCGGTCTTTACATGGATTCGACGTTGGTCACTCATTCCTGTCTTAGGGGTGATCACAAATCTCTATTTGATTGCAGGAATCGGGCATCTCAACTGGCTGCGTTTCGGCGTCTGGTGCTTGGTCGGTCTAGCTGTCTATTTTGTCTTTGGATATCGCAACAGTCGTCTGGCGCATCGTTGATGGAATTGCCAAAATGCGACTGTTAATCGATGGATACAACTTGATGTTCGAGAGCACTTCGGTGGAGCGCGGGTTGGACGGCAAAAACGCATTGAGGGCCGCTCGCGGACGGTTATTGCACTTGCTCGTCGATCTCATTGAGGAATCGATCAGGGACCGGACGATGATCGTTTTCGACGCCAAAAAAGCACCGAAGGGCCTGCCTGATAAATACGAGTACTATGGAATCCAGATTGTTTTTGCGCGTGATTGGGATACGGCGGACGAGTTGATTCAATCCGAGATATGTCGGCATTCAGCACCCAAAACGCTAACCGTTGTATCGTCGGACCATGCAATCCATCGCAAAGCGCTGGCACGCGGTGCGACGGTGATCGACAGTGACGAATGGCTCGATCAGGAATTGGCCAGTCGGGCTCGCAGAGCGAGGCAAGTTGCAAACGGTACCAAGGCAATTGCAGACCATGAGTCCGAGTCGAAAAATAGAATGCTAAGCGATGAAGAACAGAAAAAGTGGTTGAAGGAATTCGGTGGCTAACAACGGGTGGCTAACAACGGGTGGCTAAAAACAGGAGGCTAACAACGGGTGGCTAAAAACAGGCCTCGTCAGCAGAATCTGTGGGTAGTTTTTGGCTCAGGAAGATTCCCGAGCTGGTGATATAACGCTGTTTTAATGGTTTCGTACTCCTTGAAACCGTACGCTTTTCTCATGGTCAATTTCGCCTTGTTGTTGAAGCCCTCCACAACC
>CAMDKL010000251.1 GCA_945900945.1 Pirellula staleyi DSM 6068 | reverse complement strand
CATTCGGAGTAAACATTTCGCCAACTGGGTTGCAACGACTGCAAAATATGTTCCTCGACGAGAATCTCACCGGCTGCGGATGCCATGAAAGGTACCGCGATTATCTTGGTGCTATGTCGATCGCTGGTAAAAACCTCGATGTAGCGATTGGAATGAAGAACGATTAGCGTTTGCGAGGGACTTGAATTTTCGGCTGCATGTGGCATGATAAGTGTGTCCTTTCGTCAGGACGGAAAATTAAGAGAATGCCCCGTTTGCTTCGGGGTGTTTTCGTTATGTGACTGGTTTTCGCAATTGCTTAAGCTTCTCATCCAGGGCTAAGCGAGTTTCCAGCTCTGCGATTTTTCCAAAATGCTTCGACCGCAGAGCAGGTTTGATTTTTTTCGCGTCGATGCTTTTGAGCAATTCGAGTTCGGCGGAGAGAGTTTTCGTCTCTGGCATTTCTTGACACTCCATTGATAAAGATGCTGAACTAGGCTTTTGCCTTAGTCCGCTTTTTGCTGAGCTTGGCGCTTAGGTCCGCAGATGCTTTTGCGATCTGCTTTTCTCGTGCTTTTGTTGGCGCGATAAACTGCGTTTTGTAAGAAGCGTTCCGCGCATCTGTGGTCGCTCGAATGAAGGCTTCGACCATGGCAATTGTTGTCATTCGCTTCCCGCCCAATACTACGGTCTCTAGCCGAATATTTTGAATACCTTTCGTAGACCAACGCCAGCATGTGGAAAGGTTTGGACGACGCCCGGTAACTTGCTCAATGGCGGACGAAATAGGGCTTAGCCCTTTGAGGTCAACTTTCATCAGATATTTCCCTTGTACTGTTGCCCACCCAACAAAAAGGAAAATGTAAAAGGTTTCGCAACCATTCCGCGCCTACGATGTGCGTGGTAGGACGCATCATCGTTAGCTATAGGCGACTTTTGTATACTGAAATTGGGAATGCTGGTACTTTTGTTTTTGTCTTGCGACTTTCGTAATATTGCATAGTTAGCGTCGCGTGTCAAAAGGTGTTTTTCTATTGCCGCAACCTCAACAACGGCAATGGTTTACAGATATTCTCGTGAACGCTTTTGATACAAAAACTTCGGTTCATCGGATAAGTTGCGATAGATACTCATCCGATCTGAAGAAAGTGACTTACCAACGCTCAACCGATGGCTCTTGCTATACCAATTGCCTTTGACGTATCACGCTCAGCATAGACTTGGCTGATGCCAATATCACTGTGTCCAAGGATAACTTGAGCGCCTTCGAGTCCGTAGTGCTTTCGCACTAGAGTTGCTGCATTGTGCCTTAGTTGATTTGGTGCCCAGCTCTCTACCTTGGCGCGACGGCAAGCACCTTTGATGGAGTGCGCGTAAGCCCGCGTATCAAACGCAGTCCCTGGAGTCTTGCGCGGCGTTCTCGTGCGATTGGATCCAGGTTTGTTACCGCAACTCAATGGAGTCACCCGAGCTTCGTGCTTGGCTTGTAGACGTTGCTTCTCGCTCTCTATCGGACTAAAGCAGTTTGCGTTCTCATCGCGTAGCAGATACTTTGACAGGATGGATTGTGCTTGCGGTCCGACGTATATAGTTCTCGCCTTGCCACGATACGAGGTCTTATGCTTGTCGAGTTTAATCAACCATACGTCATTTGATCGATCGACCATTGACGGCGTAATGCTGCATAGCTCGCCTGGCCGACAGCCTACCAATTGCTGAAACGTGACCATGTCACGCAATACCGCAGTCATGAACGGAATCGTAGCATCGACAAGGCTTTGAGGGACACAAGTAACCTTCTCAGTTTCCGGAGCTGTGGTTCTACCGGCTTTGAGAGACTCGACACATTGGCAAGCTTGGTACACAACTGGAGGGACCATTCCTTGTCCTACACCCCATTTGATAATCCGAAGTAGCCTCTTGGATTGCTCATTGACGTAGGGTCGGCTTCTCTTTGGATCGGATAGCCACCAATTCCTGCAGGCGCGATATTGGATTACCCCAAAGTCCTTTGCCGCAAGAGTTGAGTAGAGTTCATCTACGGGACGGCATGCCCGCTCCAAGTCCGAATACACATCCGCGATTGTGTAGTACGTTTCTGCGTGCGCCAAAAAGGCAAGAACTAATTCCGCCATTGTCGGTCCTGACGACTCGACCGGTGCAAATGCACCAGCGTGGCGATTGACCAGCCATTCGGCTTTGAGACGGTTGTAACGCTCCTTGCTCTCGTCGGTGCCATGAGTGCCGAGGTAGATGACCTTACCGCCCAGATTGACGTAGGCTTGTCCCGTCGGCTTGTGCTTGCAATATCCTGGTTCTCGTGCCATTGCGATGCTCCCTTTTGCTCAAGTCTGTAGTACTACAGACTTTGGTGCTTTGGAAAACAGCGCTCTGACAACTGAGTCAGGTAACGTTTTATCAACGATTCGCTTGGTATTTTATCAGTGGACGATATTGGACTCGAACCAACGACCCCCACGATGTCAACGTGGTGCTCTAACCAACTGAGCTAACCGTCCTTCGGTTCCTTGGATTGTCATCTTGTCGCGTTCGGTGTCAAGTTCAACTGCAATCAGCTACTCCACTCGCTTTGGTTGTGGAATCGCTGGCTGCCGGTTATGCTGCTCGTACTGAAAATGTCAACGAACCCCGTTTTGTCTTGCTCCTATTCTTGATGATGTCCAACCAAATGAGACGCGTTGTAATTACCGGCCTGGGTGTTGTTTGCCCCCTCGGACGGGACCTAGAAACGTTTTGGACAAATCTAGTAGAAAAAAAGTCGGGGATATCAGCCTTGGACTGCTTGCCCGAGAATGGGATCGACTTGCCGTTCGGTGGACAAGCTAAATGTTTCACTGGCGATATCGAAAACTTTGGGCCGCTCGAAAAATCGCTTCAACGAGCAATCAAAAAGAACCAAAAGGTGATGTGCCGAGAAATCGAAATGGGAGTGGCCGCTTGTCAAATGGCGCTAGCTCATAGCGGACTGGCCGCTCCGGAGAGCCGCAAACCTGAGCGGACCGGGATCGTCTTCGGTAGCGATTACATCCTAACTCGCCCAGAAGAATTTTCCGATGGAGTTGCCGCTTGCTTTGACTCGGAAAAGCACTTTCAATTGCGGCGGTGGCCTACCGAGGGGCGGCCTAAGGTAAATCCACTTTGGCTATTGAAATATTTACCAAATATGCCAGCGAGCCATGTTGCCATTTACAATGATCTTCGTGGGCCAAGCAACTCGGTGACAATACGGGAGGCAAGCAGCGCCGCCTCCATTGCAGAAGCCGTAGCCACGATCCGGCGTGGGGCTGCGGATGTCATGTTGGCTGGTGCGACAGGATCTCGTTTGGAACCATTGAGAGCTCTGCACTTTACTGTTTCTGAGAAACTGGCAAGCCCACGAACTGTTCCTGGCGAAATGTCCCGTCCGTTTGATGCTGCGCGTGACGGTTCCGTACTCGGTGAAGGTGCTGGCGCGCTGGTTTTGGAATCGCTTGAAAACGCAATGGCTCGCGGTGCAAAGATTTGGGGCGAGGTGATTGGCGGTATCGGCTCGGCCGTTGGCAGCTCTATCGCTGGAAAATCGAGAGACTTCATCCGTATTGCTACCAAAAATGTGGTCTCCGGTTTGATAGCAAAAGGCCAATCTGCGGGTCTAAAACTACAGTCGGGGGTTTGCCATATTCATGCGTGCGGGAAAGGCGAAATCGATTCGGACCGTTCCGAAGCTAAAGGAATTCAGGACGGTTTTGCGGGCGAGTTCATAACTGTCACTGCTGCGAAAAGTTACTTTGGCAATCTTGGTGCAGGGAGCGCGGCGGTCGAAATCGTCGCGAGTTGCCTCGCGTTGGATCGTCAGATTTTGTTCCCAGTGCTCAATTGCAACGATTTAGATTCCGAATGCCCTATTAGCGTGCCTAATAGTTCATCGTCGGCAGGGGATGCTTTTATGAGTCTTTCCTATTCTTCGCAGGGGCAAGCGAGTGGAGTATTGATTCGGCGCGTCCTTTCGGCTTGACAATGATGGGTTTGGTTCGTAATCTCTTGCTCCTTGAAAAAACAAGCACTTCTCTAAACTAATTTTGTTTGAGTACCAAAAATGGCAGTTCCCAAGCGACGACATTCCAATTCACGATCTGGCATGCGTCGAGCGCACCATTCCAAAAAGCCACGTCAATTGCAGGTATGCGTCAAGTGCAGCACCGCAGTTCCGACGCACACGATTTGCCCGAAGTGTGGTTATTACATGGGTAGAGTCGTCGTCCAAATGGGCGAAGTGTAAGTTCTGTTCATTTGGGTTTATCCCTCGATTCTCGTTTGATACGGAAGAGTTGCAGAGTGCCCAAAATAGCATTGCTTTTCCCTGGCCAAGGGGCTCAGTACCTGGGTATGGGGAAAGTTCTATTGGAGCGAAGTTCAAAATCGCGAGGGTTGTTCGTAAAAGCGTCCGAAATCCTTGGATATGATCTTGGTAAATTGTGTGTTGAGGGCCCAGAAACTCAGCTTCATCTTACCCACCACAGCCAGCCGGCACTATTCGTGCACTCGATGGCCGCGTTAGCCGATTTTGTCGAAAGGAACTCTTCCATTCTTGACTCGGTTGTTGCGGTAGCGGGTTTGAGTCTAGGTGAGTACAGCGCACTAGCTTGTTCACAAGCGATTTCGTTTGAAGACGGTGTAAGATTGGTGCAACAACGTGGTTCAGCGATGCAAGATGCTGCCTCGGCGGTGCCAAGCGGAATGGCGAGTGTACTGGGTCTCGATCGCGCAGAGCTAGAAGCGGTATGCGACTCAGCGCGGCAAGAAGGGGAAATTCTGCAGATCGCCAATTTGCTGTGTCCGGGCAACATTGCGATCTCTGGTCATTTAGCTTCGATCGAAGCTGCATCTGAGAAAGCGACAGCAGCGGGAGCCATGAAGACCATTCGTTTGAATGTGGCTGGCGCTTTCCATACCGACATTATGAAGTCGGCGGTTGAGAGACTGGCTAGCGCTTTGGCTGCAACTCATTTCAACAATTCGCGATTCCCGTTATTTTCGAATGTCGATGCTCAACCGCATGTGGTGGCCAGCGAGTTCGCTCCTTTACTGATGAAACAAGTTGTTTCACCGGTGCAGTGGGAAAGCACCCTTCGGAATCTATTAGCGGCTGGGGTGGATCAATTTTACGAAATCGGTGCCGGACGTGTATTGGCCGGAATGCTAAAGCGAGTCGATCGCAAAGCAGCTTGTGAATGTTTTGGCGATTAGCCTTCTTGATACGAAAGTAAACCATGTCTACTAATTCATTAGGATTGTCAGCAGACCTGTCTGGTCAAATTGCACTGGTGACGGGTGCATCCCAGGGGCTCGGACAAACGGTCGCAGTTCGGCTCGGCGAAAATGGAGCCAAGGTGCTGTGTATTGCTCGCAATGCCGATAAGCTGGCTGAAACAGTCGCTCAGATCCAGGCGACCGGTGGCGAAGCGGTCGCAATCGCATGTGACGTAACGGATCGAGAATCGATTGAGAAATTGTTTGAGCAGATTGAGAATGAATACAAGAGGCTGGACATCGTTGTCAATAACGCTGGGATCACTCGTGACACGTTGCTGCCGAGGATGACGGATGTACAGTGGGACGAAATTATTGCTGCCAACTTGACCAGTTGTTTTTTGTTTTGTCGTGGGGCAACGCGAATCATGATGGGGCAGCGTTATGGTCGAATCATCAATATGTCGAGCGTTTCTGGGTTGATTGGCAATCCAGGTCAAACGAATTATTCCGCAACGAAGGCTGGTATGATCGGCTTCACTCGATCTCTGTCTCGTGAAATGGCGAAGCGGAAGATTACGGTCAACGCCGTAGCGCCTGGGTTTATCGAGAGCGATATGACCCGTGCTTTGGGAACAGCGATAACGGATGAGGTCAAGAAGCGAGTCCCTGCCAATAGGCTTGGAACTGCGGATGACGTGGCGGCATGTGTTTTGTTCTTGGCGAGCAAAGCTGCGAGCTACGTGACCGGGCAGGTGCTGACGGTCGACGGCGGCATGACGGGATAAACTAGGTTCTGCGTGGCGGGCGGGACTTTAAAAATGCTGCCTAGCTAGCCCGGATTATTCACAGGATATTTATTGATCAGCCATTGGGCGCTAGCCCACGGTTATGGTCGCAATGACAACTGCGGGCTAACTCCCAATGCCGCTTACTTCAAACGATTTTACGCTAGCTTCGGGCTGCTTTTTAATCGATTTCGCTAGCGAATTCAGGCCCGGGGCTAGCGCCCGCCGGTTCACGAAATCGCAAAATGCGTGCCATTTTAGTAACGCCCTGTTTCTCATCGACAATCGGGCGGAGGTGACCTACTTTGAGGACAATCAAATGTGTATCGAGTCTTCTTCAAACGTTGCGGTAGTGCCAGTTCGCATTGGTCCGCATTTGTGTGGCGACTCGCAAAAATTGCTTTTGATCGCAGGTCCATGTGTTATTGAATCGCTAGATCTTTGTCTGGAGATTGCCGAATCGGTTTATTCAATCTGTGAGCGGCTCGGAGTGAACTATGTTTTCAAAGCTTCTTTTGACAAAGCGAATCGGACGAGTGCCGGTAGTTTTCGAGGGCATGGCATTGACCATGGTTTGAATGTTTTAGAAAAAGTCCGGCAGACGATCGGTTGTCCAGTTACGACCGATGTGCATTT